>CAYLTB010000295.1:0-1541 GCA_964386675.1 uncultured Verrucomicrobiota bacterium | reverse complement strand
TGGTCGCGATGCTCGTGGGCGTGGCGAACCACTTCGGCTTCGGGCCGTTCACCGTTTGGCCGCTCTCGCACCACAACGAGCCGTTCATGCCCGGCGACCGGACGTGCTCCGGCGGCGCCTACACGTTCCAAATTCCGGGCCCGCTCGCGGTCGCTGACACCGTGGCGATTCCGATGAAGGTGCAGGACCCGGCCTCGATACGCTGCATCTACGCCTACGTGCAGCGGGGCACGTCGGACGGCCAGTCGGCGTATCTGGTCAAGATCAGCCGTGACGGCGGGGCAACCTGGGAGCCGCTCGAGTACATGGGGATTGCGCAGTCGCTGCCCACGCCATCTAAGACCACCTATGACTTCCTCGTCAGGCGAGGGTATGGGCGGCCGGAAACGCGACGGCTGCCCTACAACGACTTCGGCATCGTGCTCTATCAGGCGGTGACCGCTGGTCCAGACCCGCAAACGGTCCCGACCGCCTCCTACGGCGCGAACCGGCTTGGCTTCGACGTAGGCGAGTTCGTGCACATCAACCTGGGCCAGGCCGACGAGGAATACGTAGAGGTGCTTGCGGCCGACCCGGACAACCAAACGTTCACGGCGATCTTCACCAAGGATCACGCCTTGGGCGCGACGGTCCGCCCGACCATCTGGCCAACGCCGGTTCTGAACGAGGGAGACGATCTGGCGTTCGACATTCTGGTGGTGGCGTCGCCGGACCCAGGGTCGGATCTCACGGTCGTGATCCAGACCTGAACGGCTTACGAAACTTTCTTGAGTCCGGCGTGAATGGCCCGCTTCAGGACGGTTTGGTATCCGATGCCTTCTTTGGCCGCGATCCGCTGCGCGTGTTCGAGGTCGGCCACTGGCAGCCGGATTGAAATGGCTTTGGTCGCCTTGGCCTTGGCTTTCTCCACGAGTTCGGCGAGCACCTTCGCGTCTGTTTGTGGAATCGGCGAGCCCGGCGAGCGCAAGAGGGTCCCACGCTTGAGTGCGCGCTCGAACTCCCGCTGCGTCTGCCGCCGTCCTTCCGGCGTCGTGTACCACGCTGCTTCGGCGTTCATGGACTCCAACTCAGCCTTCGATTTGCGGGGCATAGATCCTCCTTTCCGCCTGATTCATCGTGTATGCCGTAACGGTGCGGAATCGCTTTCGGCGGATGGTAAACACCACAACCAGGTAGCGTCCCGACGCCGACTTGCCAAGCAACTTCCAGCGCTTCTCACCCGCTTTGGGCGCCGCCGGGATGATGACATGGCGTCCTCTGACCGCCTCCTCGACCTCCTGGGGCATGACCTCGTGCGCCGCGACGTGCCCGACGTTGTGCACGTCCCAGTCAAAGCCGCTAAGGTCGTCGAGCACAACTCCAGTATATACGCGCATCGTATATACACTCAAGCTCGGGCGAATCCGTGATGCCTTCTGAGCCCCTCCGCCTCTTCGACCCGCGCCGGAACATGCACGTGCAGGGCTTCTCCGGCCGCGCCGCGACGACCACCATCCACGACGCCACCGAGACCGGTCTGTCCATCTCCGGCATTTTCCAGG
>CAYLTB010000294.1:0-1593 GCA_964386675.1 uncultured Verrucomicrobiota bacterium | reverse complement strand
GGATCCGCTTCGTCCAGGCTTAACGGTCGAGCTCCCGCTGCCGTGAGCGCTGCGCCGCACAGCAGAACGACGATCGTCTTCGTCAGCGTCAGAATTCGTAAACACGGTGCGCGAGTCATCATCACGAGCCTCCGGCGGTAGTGGTTTGGATCAATGCGATATGTTTGATGCCTTTGAGAAACCGCAAGCGTCGTTCAAAGCGCTGGATGCTCTTCGGAGATCCCCGAACGATAATGGTCTCCAGACAGTTATCGTGATCGAGGTGCGCATGCTGGGCCGCGATGACCATCCGGTCGAACTCATGCTGGATGTCGATCAACGCGCCAACGAGCGCTTTTTCATGATGATCGTACACCAGCGTCACGACGCCGGCCACGTCTCCAGACCCGGCCTCCCATTCCGAGCGCACCAGTGCGGCCCGGATGAGGCTCTCGATGGCCTCCGATCGGGTGGGAAAGCCTTCGCGCTTCCAGAACGATTCAAACCGGCGGCTCAAGTCGGACGCCATCGACACGGTGACCCGAGTGGCGGCGGTCTCTGCCCCGGCGTTCGTATTACGATTCATAACAACGTAATAATGCCAATCGCCTCGGGAGCCGTCAACAGGAAAACGGCGATGCGTGCGCCGGATGTAACCAGCGGGAGAGGCGCGCCCCGCGATTTCGCGATGACGACGGGACGAGGCCGAGGGTGGCCCGCCGGCGCTGAAAAGTTCGCCTTCCTGCGGCATTGGGGCAGCTCCAGGGGCAGTCCTGCGCCGCCTGCGACCTCGGAAATCCGGTGGGTACGACCGGATATGATCTGACGGACGGAAGAGCGGCGCAGCGAGGCCGGCCGCACGGTGCGACCGGGGCCGTTTCACGTTGCCGGGTTCGGTGCCCCGGCGGCCTGGCGCCGGGCTACGCCTCGGCAGCCCGAAAATCGCGGAGGTTGAGCTGGACCGCGCGCCGGCCATTGTATTCGTCGAGCTGCAATTCGAAGGCAATGTCGATCGGGCCGTCCGGCACGGTCCGCGAACCGAGGTTGAAACCGATCGCCTCGCGCTGCGCGCCGCCGTCGGCAAGGGTGAAGCGCCGGTGCCGGCCATCGGCGCCGACGAGGTTGCTGCGCACCACGCGGACACCGCGCGCCCCCCAAACGGGCGGCGGATTGTCCGTGCCGAACGGGCGCAGATCGCGCTGCGCTTCCAACAATCGCTCGTCCGCCTCGGCGAGCGAAATCCACTGGTCAATCCGTTGTTCGGAGCGCAGGTCCGCGCCGGCCAGCCGCCGGCGGGCGTAGGCGGCCAGCCGTTCGCGCAGGAACGGCACACGGTCGGCGGGCAGGGTCAGCCCGGCCGCCATGGCGTGTCCCCCAAAGCTTTCCAATCCTTCACGGCAGGCCGCCAGCGCCTCGACGAGATGGAAACCTTCGATGCCCCGGCTCGAACCGCGGGCGCGACCGTCGGCGGATTCGGTGATGACGAAGGCGGGACGGCGGTACCGCGCGACCAGCCGCGAGGCGACGATCCCGATGACGCCGGGATGCCAGTCGCGTCCGGAGACGACGATCACAAAGTCCCGCGCGGGATCGAAATGTTGTTCGATCCAGGCT
>CAYLTB010000293.1:0-1613 GCA_964386675.1 uncultured Verrucomicrobiota bacterium | reverse complement strand
AACGTATTTTCGGTTAACCTTTCCCTTTTCCGACGGGGAACGGCCCGCCGCTCACCACCATCATCAAAAACTGCCGCTTTGGACCCATATTTGACGGGTTATGTTTGTAATAAGTATTCTGGACGTGGTTAGACAAAGGTTTTCCTAATACGGAGAAATTTCGTAAGTCGGAGCATTTTCGAGCGTTTTTTGTTTGCCTTTGGTCCTTATTGGGTGATTATGCGAACGTTCGTATAATCTAGTAATAAAAAGTTGTGCGTTGTCTGGCAAGGAGTTATGACGACGGAGGGGGTTCTCGTGCGCGACGGAGAGGCTGAGTCTTTGCTGGCGGGCTTCGGTGAGTACCTGCTCAGGAGTCGGATCGCGGACGTAAAGCACGCCCGCTACTACGTCAGTTGGGTCCGCCAGTTTCTGCGCAGGCCCGCCGTCATGTCCAACGCAACACCCGACGAGGCGTTGACCGGCTTCCTCGACGGTCTGGAGCGCGACGGCCGGGAGGATTGGCAGGTCGAGCAGGCCCGGAAAGCCGTTACCGCCTGGCTGGGCTGGCGGCAGCGCGCGGGGGATACAGCGCCCGTGCCGAAAGCCGCGGCCGCGCCCGACGGCTCCGTGGTCGCGGATGACGCCCTCGCCGCGCTTCGCGACACGATCCGCGTCCGCCATTATTCCTACCGCTCCGAGCAAACCTACCTGGACTGGGCTCGACGGTTCTTCGACTACCTGCGCGAGGTCGGCGCAACCGTCGAGGGGCGGCCCATCGTCACGAGAGATACCTTCCGCGATTTCATCTCGCACCTCGCCACGCGCCAGAATGTGGCCGCCAGCACCCAGAACCAGGCCTTCGCCGCCCTGTTGATGCTCTGCCGGGAGGTGCTCGGCCTGGACGTCGGCGATCTCGGCCGCACCGTCCGCGCCAAGCGCGGGGATCGGCTGCCGACCGTGCTCTCGGTCGAGGAGGTCCGGCGGCTCTTTGCGCAGATGGACGGCACACTCCGGTTGATGGCCGAGACCATCTACGGCGGAGGGTTGCGCGTGAGCGAATGCTGCCGACTGCGGGTCCAGAACGTGGATTTCGACAATAACGCACTGCGTGTGCTCGGCAAGGGCGACAAGTTCCGCGCGACCCTGCTGCCCGAAAGCCTGAAGGAACCCTTGCGCAATCACCTCGCCCGCGTTCGCACGCTGTTCGACCAGGACCGCGCCGCCGGCGTTGCCGGGGTTCATCTGCCCGACGCCCTCGTCCGCAAGTATCCGAACGCGGCGGTCGAGTGGGCCTGGTTCTGGGTCTTTCCCAGCCGATCGCTTTCGGTCGATCCGCGAACCCACACCGTCCGGCGGCATCACGTCAGCGATGTGCCGATCCAGCGGGCCGTGCGGGAGGCGGCGGCAAAGGCGGGCATCGCAAAGCCCGTATCGGTGCATACGCTGCGCCACTCCTTCGCGACGCATTTGCTGCTGCAGAACGTGGACCTGCGGCAGATTCAGGATCTGCTGGGGCACCGGAGCGTGGAGACGACGATGATCTACACGCATGTCGTCAAAGACCTGCGCAGCGCTCCCCGCAGCCCCCTCGATGCGCTGTAATTCCGTCCGCGCCACCGCCGCCTCCCGCC
>CAYLTB010000292.1:0-1636 GCA_964386675.1 uncultured Verrucomicrobiota bacterium | reverse complement strand
CTTCCTGGGAGCGCGAGCGCCTGCGGGCGATGCGCTCTATCCGGTGGTGGAGGACCGCACGGGCGAGGACTCCCGCGGCCGCGTGCGCACCGCCAACATCGCCTGCGCCGCCGACCGCCGCTACGCCACCGCGCTTCTCCGTCAACGTCACTTCCGCTGGCAGGATGCAAAAGCCCTGACAGATGAGGCCCTGGCGATGAAGGCGTTTCGCGGCGCTCCAGGCTTGCGCGTCCGGTCGGAATCGGTTTAGCGTCTGCGCAACGCGCTTCGGGAAAGACAAGGGCCATGGGTTTTCGGCATGGGTTTCGGATAGGGCTGGCGGCGGCGCTGTTGGCGGCGGGCGCCACGCCTGCGCGGGGCGGCGATGCGGACGACGGCCGCGCGCCGTTGCGCGAGCGCGTCGCGCAGCGGCTTCGGGACCGCGGCTGGCCCGACGCCCTTATCATCGCCGCCATATCCGCCACGCCGGTCATTGAATTGCGCGGCGCGGTTCCGGTGGGCATCAACGTCCTCCGCCGCCCGTGGTGGGGCGTCCTTCCGATGGCCATTGTCGGAAATATGCTGCCGGTGCCTTTCATCCTGCTGTGGCTCGGACCGTTGTCCCGCGGGCTCATGCGGTTTCGCGCGGGTCGCCGCTTCTTCGATTGGCTGTTCGCCCGCACCCGGCGCAAGACCGCGGGGATCGAGAAATACGAGACGTTGGGACTGGCCGTCTTTGTGGCGATTCCGCTGCCGGCGACCGGCGCGTGGACCGGCGCGATCGCCGCATTTCTGTTGGGCGTCCGGTTCCACCACGCGCTCGGGTCCATCCTCCTCGGCGTCCTCGTGGCCGGCGTCATCATGACGGTGCTGTCGTTGCTGGGCTGGTTCGGCGCGGCGGTGGCCGGTGCGGCGCTGCTGGTCCTGGCGATCGGCGCGCTGGCCCGCGCATTGAAGCGCGAAGAGCGCAGGCCGTGAGCGAACTGACGGTGATCGGCGGCGGTCTGGCCGGCGCGGAGGCGGCGTGGCAGGCTGCGGAGGCGGGACTGCGGGTTACGCTGTGGGAAATGCGCCCGGCTGTCCCGACCGGCGCGCATCGGAGCGACCGGCTCGCCGAGCTGGTCTGCTCCAACTCGCTGGGCTCCGCACCGCCGGATCGGGCGTCGGGCATCCTGCAGGCGGAGCTGCGCGCGCTGGATTCGCTGCTGCTCCGTTGCGCCGAGTCGGCGCGCGTCCCGGCCGGCGCGGCGCTCGCGGTGGATCGCGACCGTTTCGCCGCCGCCGTCACAGCGGCGATCGAATCGCACCCCCGCATCGCCGTCCGGCGCGCCGAGGCGACCGAATTGCCGTCGGGCCTTGCCGTGCTGGCGACCGGACCGCTGACCTCGCCGTCCCTCTCCGCAGCGCTGGCCGGCGCGACCGGGGAAGAGAATCTGTACTTCTTTGACGCCATCGCTCCGGTTGTGCGGGCGGACTCGATAGATTTCTCCATCGCCTTCCGCGCTTCGCGCTATGGGCGGGACGCCGGCGGCGAAGGTGACTACATCAACTGCCCGTTCACGCGCGAGCAATACGAACGCTGGGTCGGGGCGCTGACGTCGGCGCGGCGCATCCGGCTGAGGGATTTCGAGGCGGACCTCGAGCGCGGGGTTCGGAC
>CAYLTB010000291.1:0-1639 GCA_964386675.1 uncultured Verrucomicrobiota bacterium | reverse complement strand
CACCGCCAACATCGCCTGCGCCGCCGACCGCCGCTACGCCACCGCGCTTCTCCGTAAACGTCACTCCCGCTGGTAGGAGGCAAAAGCTTTGCGTCCGACAGACGCGAATCGTCCGGACTTTCTGCGAAGCGTCGCCGGCGATGCGTCAAGGCAGAGACTGCACGAGTCGGCTGGCCATGCCGCACCAGGCGGCCAGCCGCCGCCAGTCGCCGCGGACGGTGCTGATGTCCTTCATGATAATTTCGCAGGGCAGGTCCCCTGATTCGGCCAGCCGCCGGCGAAGGTCCGCTTCCGCGCGATCAAGATCGAGCTGGTCTTCCGCAAAGATAGCGGGAGACGGCTTGTGGCTGAAGACATAACGCCGCGTTGCGCCCGCCCGGGCCTTTGCGACGTCGCACCACGGGCTGATCGAGATCTTGCGCAGCCGCGGAATCGAGTTCATCAGCGCCATCTTGTTATGCAGCGGCTCGCAGCATCCGTAGTAGTTCAGTCCGCACCTCGAAAGCACCTCGATTTCATAACGGAGCGCGAACTCTTCGTGCATCGCCGGGGAAACCTCGCTGAAAATCTGGGCGGTCGCGAAGCCCCATACATCCGCGATGCCGTACGGGCCGTTTTCATGGCCCGGTCTCGGCAGTTCGCTCGTATAGCCCGCACCGCCCGATCCGACGCGCGCGCACTCGTCTGAGCGCTCGACGATCCCGAGGGCCTCCAATTGGTCCATCCGGGAGAGCATGGCGTCGGTCATGCGGCGAAGCAACGCGTGCAGAAAATCGGGATCGTCATACAGCGCAGCCAGTGCTTCCGTGACGCCCGTCCATTGTACTAACTGGTCCCACGGGCTGAAATATTGCCAACGCGGACCGGTGATCCGGACCGGCAGCAGATCGCCGAACCAGGCGTCGGCCTGCGCGGCCGCGCGCTCGGTCTCCTCGCGCCGATAGCGCACCTGAGGCATTTGCACCTTCGCCACGTCTGCGATCGTTCGGATCGTCGGCTCGTAATGATGCGACACGATGTAGGAGCCGCCCTGCGCGATGGTCTTTTGCACCATCGGGACGCCGTAGTCCACGCCGTCCAGGATCCTGTTTACGCGCCAGCAGGGTTCGACGACTTCGTCGCACGTGAAATGCCGGGCGGTGAAGAGAATCCGCCGCAGTTGCCGCTCCGCGGCGCGCGCCTCGGCGCCGGCGCAGGCGCACCGCAACTCCGGATCGTCCTCCTCGTATTCCCCCCACGGGATCTCCGTGATCCACAGCATCGGCCGCTCGGGTCGCAGGTCGTTAAGGGCCGTCCAAAGCCGGATCTTCTCCTGCTCCACGGGCCGTTCCGCAAGGTCGCGCACGTTGCCGGCCAGGCGGCGTAGAACATCTCGATCGGTACTGGAGTTCATGTTGGCGCATCCAAGTATGCCGCTTGCTTCGCCGTCCGACAACACATACGACGAAACCCGCGACCAAGGGCCGGTGCTTCCGCGTCCTACGGCTATTTGACGGCAATTCCCTACGAACTTGGTAGGGATCGTTTCGTACGGCACACGTCATCGCGGCGCCAACTCGAATCCCTGATACGGCGCGAGATCGTCGCGGGTCGGAGCAGTAGGGGGCTTACCAAACGGTGCGGTTGGAAGTGGACACGA
>CAYLTB010000290.1:0-1641 GCA_964386675.1 uncultured Verrucomicrobiota bacterium | reverse complement strand
CGGCCTTGAACAGGTGCAATCCCATGTGCCGCAGGGCGGGCCGCAGCGCATACATCAGCGACATCGGAAACCGGCTTTCGAGCGACCACGCGTCGCGCAGCGCCGAGCGCAACCGCGCGTCCTCTAGCTTCAAGGCCACCGAGGCAGGCACGGTGGCGTGCGCGCCCGCCTCGCGGATCAGCGTCGGCGCGAGCTGATCGCGCAACACCGCGCGGGCCTCGCTCCACTTCAGCGGTGGCGTCTCCGGCGGCGCGTCGCGCCGATAATAGAGCGTGGCGCGCGAGGCCTCCTGCTTCCACCGTTCGATGACCTCCGGCTCCCGCACCGTCTCGATCTGCTGGCGGTACTCGTCCAGCGAAAGGTCCGGCGCGACTTCCGCACGCGCCTGGAGCAGGTTTTCGTTGTAGGAATGGTGGTTGGGCGGACCGAGCAGGCGGCCGCTGCGGCGGCAGCGCGCGATGCAGATGAACTGCCCTTGCGGCGTCTCGAGTTGCGTTTCACGCGCCTCGAAGAAACGGTCGGCGTGGAGACGGATCACGTGATCGAGGGCCGCTGCGCGGTCGATATAGAGCGATTGGCATTCCGCGCACTGGTAGAAACGCACGGGCGGTTCGGCGCCGCGCCGCGCGTCGAACTTGATCGCGCAGAACTCCGGCTTGGACAGAAAGAAATGCGCGAGTTCCGACAACGGGTACGCCCGGTGGGACGCGTGAATCCGGTGCACGGCGGCACCGAGACAGCGGCGTTCGGGGATGAAATGGATTTCGACGGGCGATGGGGCGGGACGCCCTCCGCGCGGCGGCTCCGCGAAGCGAGGCCGCGCGCCCTCCGCCGCTCGATCGGGAAGTGGAGCGGGGCGTCCGCGCGCGCCT
Organism: uncultured Verrucomicrobiota bacterium; assembly: GCA_964386675.1. Classification (GTDB taxonomy): domain Bacteria; phylum Verrucomicrobiota; class Kiritimatiellia; order PWTM01; family PWTM01; genus CALGXT01. The sequence goes on along the minus strand of CAYLTB010000290.1, from coordinate 769 downwards.
TCCCGGCTCGGACTGCGAGATTCTCGATCGTCGCGGTTGCGGCGTGGGGCGCGACGATCGCCGAAGCGCGCGCGACGGTCGCCGCCGCGGTCGCGGTCGCGCCGATCATATTCGGCGACGTCGCGACCTTCGAAGCGCCCGTCGGCATACGGATTCTCGCCGGGCGGTTTCCGCGCCCAGGTGGGCACGAAGTTCAGATCGAGTGCGACCTCGGCCGGTTCGGCCGCGCCGCCCTTATCGCCTTGGCCGTCCATGAATGCCCCGCTTTTTGCCGGCGTTCGCCGCAAAACCGACAGAAAAGCGGATTAACGCACGCAAGTAAAGCCGAATCCTCGGCGGTGCGCCGAGCCGCCCGGCCTTGACTTGGGTTTCAGGGCGATTATGCTGGACGCCGTACCGTTCAACCGGGGCGCTTAGCTTAGCGGGAGAGCGCCTGCTTCACACGCAGGAGGTCACAGGTTCAAATCCTGTAGCGCCCACCATAAAAACCTTGAAATCTCAAGGTTTTTGCCTTTCCGTACCATCCCGCGCCCGAGCCGCAACCTGAGTTGTGTCTGATTGTTGTGTCGGATTTGGCTTGCGGAGGTCGCCCCCGTTCGCATACTATTCCCCATCATCTCGCGGGGAGGGCGCGGTCATGCGGCTGACATTGAAGCGGCACTCGGATGGGCGGCTGCGAATCTACTGGTACGGCCACGCGAATCTGAACGGGCGGGAAAAAGTCTACACCCTGGCCATGTGGCGGGGCTCGCCTCCTGCCACCGGACGG
>CAYLTB010000289.1:0-1683 GCA_964386675.1 uncultured Verrucomicrobiota bacterium | reverse complement strand
AATCAAACGTTCGACGCCATCGTGACTAAGGACCACGCCGCGGGCGAGCGGATCCGCCCGACCATTTGGCCAACGCCGGTGCTGAACGAAGGCGATGACCTGGCGTTCGACATCCTCGCCGTCGCCTCGCCCGACCCTGGTTCCGACCTGACCGTCGTGATCCAGACGTAGCCGATGCCTGCCGAGCCGCTCCACATCTTCGACCCACGCCGGACGATGCACGTCCAGGGCTTTTCCGGGCGCGCCGCCACGGCTACGATCCATGACGCGACCGAGACTGGCCTGTCCATCTCCGGCATCTTCCAGGCGGCTGAGGACTTCGCTGTCCTCTGCCTGTACAACGCCTACGACTACTTCAACCACCTGCGCCTGAAGCCCCTGCCGCGCACGGACCTCTCCGGTCTCAAGCTCGAGTTCGACATCGAGTACGACCACACGCTCGATGGCGCGATGCGGTTCGATGCGGCCAAGTACCCGTCCGTCTCCTGGGACGCCATGACGTTCGTCTGCGGCGCGGGCGACATCTACGAGGTCCGTTTGCTAGATCATGCAACGGTGATCTCAGGGGATGAGACGCCAGCCAGGTGCCGCCTGGACGCCTATGGCACCTGGCCTACCGAGGGCCTTGACTGGCTGCACCTCTACTTCCGCGACACACGCTACACGCTGGCGAGCGACCAGGTCTCAGGCACGGCCTACGATGTGATGGCCAAGTTCGCCGAAATCATCAACACGCCGGGCGAGGAAGTCGCCGGGCGCTATGGGCCAGACCAGTCGGGCGTGATCACGGCTGCCGCCCTCCACACCGGTCCGGAGGGTGCGCCTTGGGGAGCACTGGTCCTGACCTTCGCCACGCCGCCGCTTCCGGCCGCCCGCTACGGCAAGCTAGGCAATCTCGACCGGGTGCTGGTCACCTCGGGCCACCAAGGCGTGGGGGGCCAGGCCATGCACTGGACCGGTCCTCGCAACCCGCGCTTCACGGGTGGCGACAACGACACCCGCTACCGCATCACGCTCGATTTCACCGAGCCGCTTCTCGATAAGCTCGGCCGCACGGTCCCGATGAACGACTGCCGCAAGATCTACCTGGTCTTCGCGCCGCGCTTCGAACCCACCGAGCAGGAACTCGAAGACGGCTGCTTTCTGACTGCCGGCGTCGGACCGGACGACACGACCTGGCAGGTGGACGACGCCTCCAAACTCACCGGCGCCCGCTACTTCATCGGGGACTCGGCGGCCGAGGAGCGCTTGTTGCTGGTCTCGGTGGCTTCGGCAAGCCAGATCACCGTCCAGCGCGGCTACGAGAACTCCACGCCTAACGCCTGGCCGGTGGGCACACGGCTCAAGAAGCTCTCGCCCGTCACCGGCGTGGCCGCCGACATCGAGTGGCGCGTGACGCTCTCAAACATCACCGTCACCGGTGACCGCACGCTCAAGGTCGGCGGTGATACGCCGCGCACCGAGGAGTCAGATGCGCGGTGCAAGTACGAGGGCTACTGGGAGAGCTACCGCTACGGCGCCGGCTGGCCCACCCAGTGGTGGAGCGGCGGCCATGCCAGGCGCACCACCAGCGGCGCCCTCACCATCCGCTACAGCCATCCGACCGCCCACGACCTCTACCTCGGGACCTTCCTCTCGGTCGACTGCGGCCAGATCAGCGTCTCGGTGGACGGCGATCCGGCG
>CAYLTB010000288.1:0-1725 GCA_964386675.1 uncultured Verrucomicrobiota bacterium | reverse complement strand
GCACTCCCGCATCCCTTCTGCGGCTCAAGCACTTGCAGCCGGGCAGGAGAAAGCCCTGGCCGTGCAGCGATGGCGCCTTGCCGGCGGCACCGGGAAGCCGTACACTATCCGTGGAACCAGCGCGATGGAAGGGAACCGGCATGGCAGGCATTTTCAAGGCGTATGATATTCGCGGCGTGTACGGCCAGACGCTGACTGAGGACATGGCGTTCCGCATCGGGCGCGCGTTCGCGACCTTTCTGAAATGCCGGCGGGCGGTTGTCGGGCGCGACATGCGGCCGCACTCCGTCCCGCTTTTCGAGGCCCTGACGCGGGGTCTGACGATGCAGGGCGTCACGGTGACGGACCTCGGCGTCTGCAGCACGCCGATGTGTTATTTCGCCGACGGTTTTCTCAAAGCGGACGCGGCCGTCATGATCACCGCCTCTCACAATCCGGGGGAGTGGAACGGTTTCAAACTCTGCCGCGAACAGGCCATCCCGATCAGCGGGGCGACCGGCATCGCTGAAATCGAGCGCATCGTGAAGGACAACGCCTTCGCCGCCGCGGCGCCCCGACCCGGAAATGTGAGCCGGCGGGACATCCAAGCCGAGTACGCCGCGCATGTCCGCGCGCACGCCGACCTGGCGCGCCCGGTGCGCGTCGCCGTGGACTTCGCCAACGCCATGGGCATCGCCGAACACCGCGCCCTCGACGGTCTGCTGGAGACGGACGGTCTCTTCGACACCCTGGACGGCACGTTCCCGAACCACGAGGCCAATCCGCTGAAGGCGGAGACGCTCGATGTCTTGCGCGAGACGGTCCGCGCCGGCCGCTATGACTTCGGTATTGCCTATGACGGCGATGCCGACCGCGCCGGATTCGTGGATGAACGCGGCGAGATCGTGCCGATGGATGCGATCACGGCCCTGATCGCGCGCGCGCTGCTGGCGCGCCATCCCGGCGCCGCCATCTATTACGACCTGCGCAGCAGCTGGGCGGTCAAGGAAGTCATCGCTGAATGCGGCGGCCGGCCGATGATGTCGCGCGTGGGCCACGCCTTCATCAAGCAGCAGATGCGCGAGAACGACGCGCTATTTGCCGGTGAACTCTCCGGGCACTATTATTTCAGGGACAACTATTTCGCCGAAAGCTCCTCCCTGGCGGCGCTGTACGTCGCCAACCTGGTCAGCCGCTCGCCCGTGCCGCTGTCGGAGATGATCCGCCCGCTGCAGCGGTATTTCGCCAGCGGAGAAATCAACTCGACCGTTCGCGACCCGGCCGCCGTGTTCGATCGTCTGCTCAAAGCCTATCCGGACGGGCAGGTTATCCGGCTCGACGGTTTGACGATCGAATTCTCCGACTGGTGGTTCAACGTGCGCAGTTCGAACACGGAACCGCTCGTGCGGCTGAACCTCGAAGCGAAAACGCGCGACCAGATGGAACGGCGGCGGGATGAGGTGCTGGCGCTGATCCGCGGGTAGCCGGGCGAGCCTCCGGCGTTTGGGCTTGGCGGCAAAAGTTTTCCAAGGTATTCAAGCGCCTGTTGTGAGTCGGTCATTCCAACGAAAGGCCGCGGCTGCGGAACGCGGTAGCCGATGAGGAACCGCCGTCCCGCCGCGTGAAAGGGCACATGACGCTCCACTCCCTCCCAAAAATTCCCACGGGCGGAAAGACGCCGAATGCCACCGCGCCGGCGCCCGCCGACGCCGATCCACCCTCTCGAAAAGCCCGGATCGCGTTCTG
>CAYLTB010000287.1:0-1729 GCA_964386675.1 uncultured Verrucomicrobiota bacterium | reverse complement strand
GGCAGCCGCATGAATACCACCTCCAAACTGTCCAGAAAACCCTGGTGCGCTACAAGCGCGCCGTCGCGGGCGGGGTGACGATCGTGCAACTGCGCGTCAAGGCGGCGGACAGCCGGACGCTATTTGAACGCGCCGTTCGCTTGCGCGAGCGGCTCGCGTCGGCCGGTGTGCCGCTGATCGTCAACGATCGACTCGACGTCGCGCTGGCCGCCCGCGCCGCGGGCGTGCACCTGGGGCAGCGCGACCTGCCGTGCGCCGAGGCGCGCCGCATCGCCGGGCCGGAGTTCGTCATCGGTGTCTCCGTCGGCTCGCCGGAGGAGGCCCGGCGCGCGGAGCGCGACGGCGCGACCTATATCGCCGCCAGCCCGGTCTTCGCGACACCGACGAAGTCGGATGCGCCGCCGCCGGTGGGACTGGCGGGCGTGAAGGCGATTCGCGCGGCCGCGCGACTGCCGCTGGTGGCGATCGGCGGGCTGCATGCCGGCAACGTGGCGGACGTGATCCGCGCCGGCGCCGACGGCGTCGCGGTGGTGTCCGCCATCATGGCCAGCGACGATCCCGCCGCCGCTGCCCGCGCGCTGCGCGCCGAGCTGCGCATCCCGGCGTAATCCGACCGGGGCCTCCGACGGCGGTCCCGCGGGCGTTGACCGCGTTCAGCGCGCGGCGGCTTCGCGCGCCAGTTGCTGGAGCGCCGCGTCCGCGAGGACCAGCGCGGCCATCGCCTCGACGATCGGCACGGCGCGCGGCACGACGCACGGGTCGTGCCGGCCGCGGATCTCGAGGGTGGTCTCCCGTCCCTGAAAGTCCGCCGTGACCTGGGGCCGGCCGATCGTTGCCGGCGGCTTGAATGCGACGCGGAAATAAATGTCCTCGCCGTCGGAGATGCCGCCTTGGATGCCTCCGCTGCGATTGGTGCGGGTGCCGAGACGTTCGCCCTTCCACACATAGGCATCGTTATGCGCCGAGCCGCGCAGGCGCGCGCCGGCGAAGCCCGATCCGACTTCAAACCCCTTGACCGCAGGGAGCGACAACATCGCGCGCGCGAGTTCCGCCTCCAGCTTCCCGAACACCGGTTCGCCCCAACCCGGCGGCACCCCGCGGCAAACGGCGGCGACGACGCCGCCGACGGAGTCGCGCTCGGCGCGGGCGGCCTCGATGGCGGCGCGGAAACGGGCGTCCGAGTCGGCGTCCGGCGCGCGGGTCGCGTGCCGGTCCACGAGCGCGCGCGAAGGCGCTTCGGGCGGCGGCGCCTCCGCCTCGCCGACGGCGGCGACCCAGGCGACGATCTCCGTGCCGAAGCGCGCGCGCAGGAACTTTTCGGCGACGGCGCCGGCGGCGACGCGCGCAATCGTTTCCCGAGCGCTGGCGCGGCCGCCGCCGCTGGCGGCGCGGATGCCGTATTTGGCCTGATACGTGAAGTCGGCGTGCGAGGGCCGGGGAACGGCGGCCAGTTCCGCATAGTCGGCGGGCCGCGCGTCGCGGTTGCACACGCGCAGCGCGATCGGCGTGCCGAGCGTGAGGCCGTTCACCACGCCGGATAGAATCTCCACGCGGTCGGCCTCGCCGCGGGGCGTGGTCAGATCGCTCTGTCCGGGGCGGCGCCGGTCGAGTTGCGGTTGGAGGTCCGCCTCCGAGAGGGGCAGTCTCGGCGGGCAGCCGTCCACGACGGCGCCGACGGCGGCGCCGTGGGACTCGCCAAAGGTGGCAACGCGAAACAGGGTTCCGAAAA
>CAYLTB010000286.1:0-1738 GCA_964386675.1 uncultured Verrucomicrobiota bacterium | reverse complement strand
CCCGCAGCCCCCTCGATGCGCTGTAATTCCGTCCGCGCCACCGCCGCCTCCCGCCATGATCCCGGACTATAGGCCGGCATCTTTCGCCGGCAAGCCCAAAGTGACTGGATCTTCCCCTTTACGGGCTTTCGCGTCCTCCGTGGTTTTCTGTTCGTCGGGAGGAAGAAAGAGAGGGTTCGTTAAGAATCACGTCTCGACGATCTACAAACGGCCTGACGGAAGGGGTGGCAGAGAATCCTTCCCGTGGAAGGCGAATCAACACTTATCGGACTCTCTCCGGAAGCGCCGCAGTAAAGCGGCACGGTCCATGGGTCTGCGGCGAGTCGGTTCACTGAAAATTTTGACGCCGCATCAATTCCGAGCCAAAGAACGGGGCCTACAAGGCGGCAAAAGCGTACGATGAACCCGGGCGCGCTTCCCCGCCCGCCGCCGCGCCAAAAAGAGATTGTCGAACGCGGGCCTGCGCGAGAGCATGGAGTCATGAAGCGGATAGCGCGTGCATTTCTTGTTCTGGCGCTGGCGGGAGCGGCAAATCTCTCCGCCCAGGAGGCGTCGCAAACACTGGCGCCGGACCATCCGGATTACCGGGCGGTTCGGGCCATACTGGATGCGAACGGCCTGACGAAGAAAAAAGTGGAAGGCGTCTCGGTCGTCGAGGACGGGCGCATTGTCGAGCTCTACCTCCAGGAAGGCGGCGTCCGGGTGCTGCCCGACGACATCGGCCGTCTCACCCGGCTGCGGCGGCTGCACCTGTATGGCGATCCCGAACTGGGCCTGCCCCTGCTGGAAAAAGTGTCCCCGGAACTCGCGCGGTGCGCCGACTTGGAGGAGCTACTGCTCAACGGCAACAACCTGACCTCGCTGCCGGAACAACTGGCGGACCTCCGGAAGATCAAGATTCTTTCGGTCGCCGATAATCGCCTCGGTCCGATGGCCGCCCGCCTGGAAGCCTGGCTGGAGCGCCACGATCCGCGCGGTTTCCGCCGCCAACGGCCTTGAGTTCGACCGGCGCTTCGGCGGCCCGTCGGAAAGCGCTTCCGATCGGGCCGGTCTCGCGATAGGATGCGCGCCCATGAGTACGAATGTGGCGGCAATACGGGACCTGAAAGGGCTGGCTGGACAGGAGGTGGAGTTGCGCGGGTGGCTGGCGGGCCGCCGGAGCAGCGGCAAGCTGGTGTTCGCGCTGGTGCGCGACGGCACCGGCCTCTGCCAGTGCGTCGTGGAAGCCCGTCAGGCGGAGGCCTTCGCCGCCGCCGGCGCGGCCCCGCTCGAAGCTTCGCTGCGGGTTCGCGGAACGCCGCGGCTCGATGAACGCGCGCCGGGCGGGGTCGAATTGAGCGTCGCGGCGTTTACCGTCCTACAGGGCGCGGAGGATTATCCGATCGCCCGCAAGGAGCACGGCATTGATTTCCTGATGAATCACCGCCATCTCTGGCTGCGTTCGGCACGCCAGACGGCGATCCTGCGGGTGCGGCACACGATCATCGCCGCCGCGCGCCGGTTCTTCGACGAGCGGGGGTTCACGCTGACGGACGCGCCGATCTTCCAGCCGGGCGCCGCCGAGGGCGCCGGATCGCTGTTCCCGGTCGAATACTTCGGCGATCGTGTTTTCCTTGCGCAAACCGGCCAGCTCTACATCGAGGCCGCCGCGATGGCGCTGGGCAAGGTGTATTGCTTCGGGCCGACCTTCCGCGCCGAGAAGTCCAAGACGCGCCGCCACCTGACCGAGTTCTGGATG
>CAYLTB010000285.1:0-1762 GCA_964386675.1 uncultured Verrucomicrobiota bacterium | reverse complement strand
GGGTCCGAGTTCGACAGCGGGCTGACGGCGAACTCGTTGCCGTCGCTGCCAACCAGCAGTTGGTTGCCCGGCGCGACCCATGCGGCGTCGTTGATTTGATCGCTCGCGATGTCGATCGAAATCGCCATGTCGGCCGTCACGTCGGCGCCGTCGCGGTTCGAGAAGTCCTCGAAGTCGGCGACGACCGACAGCCACAGTTGCGTGCCGCGGAGCAGCGCCAGGCGCTCACTGTAGAACGTGACGTGCGACGGATAGCCGCGATCCTCCGACCACTCGGCGAACGACCAGCGCGTCGAGGCGTTGCCGGATCCGACCGCGGACGATGGGATGCGCGACACCACGTCGGCGGTTGCGGTCGTGCCGCCGCCGCCGATGGCCGTGATCTTGACGACGCCGTAGCCCGAATGCAGATAGAGCCACCGCACGCCGGTGTCGCCGTCGTACCGCGAGCCTTCCAGGTGCACCGGCTGCGCGGTGCCCGTGGTGCCGGCCGTCTCGGAAATGTAGATGTTGCCGCCGTTGCGGCGCTCGACGCCGATCGCGACGACCTTCCCGACCTCCCAGTGCGTCACGGTATCGGTTTTCTTCTGTTCGATCAGGAACAGGGACCCCACGTGGTTCGCGGTGAAAATCGCGGTTGAGGCGGTCACGGTGATGCCGGTCCCCGTCTCGGCGCTGGCGTACACGGTGCGCGTCTCGTCCGGGTTCACCCCGATGAAGGGCCCGCCCTTGAAATCGACCAGCGCCAGCGTCCAGCTCGTGTTGCTGATGCGCGTCAGCTTCCGCGTCCAGTAGTCGCCATGCGCGATGTAGATCACGTCTCCGGACTGTTCCATGCTCAACCGGAACGTGCCGTCCGTGTTCGTCAGGCTGGCCGACGTGTACGGCGTGGCGACCTCGTAGGGCACGCCGGGCGACGTCTCGACGCGGAAGTGATTGGTGTAGAACCGCACGTACAGGTGCCCGAACTCAAGCACGTAGGCCGTGTCATCCGAGAATCGGAACGGGTACAACCACGACCGCTGCGATTCGGTCTTGATCGGCGAGACGAAGCGCGTACCCGAACGCCGCAGGGCCGGGCCCTGCACCAGCGGCAGGAAGTTCGCCAGCTCGGCGCAGCCGTTGGAATACTGTTCCAGCCCGACGCGCGCGACGATCGACGGCGAGAACTCGCCGGCGTTGAAGTTGGTTTGGCTCGGCGACGAGACGGCCATGGGTTACTGCCTCGAAGCGATCCAGGTATCGTCCGCCAGCTTCACCGGCGGTTTCTCGATGGCGTTGCATCGCACCGCTTCGGCGACGGCCATCCGGTAGTTGCGGCTCGCCTGATCGACCTTGTTCGTGGACGCGCTCAACGACTCGGCGACTTCCATCGCCAGCTTGGCCGCGAGCGTGCCGACGAACAGCGGGTCGTAGACCGTCGAGTCCTCGATGCGCGCGACGTAGCGCAGGTTCAGCGGCGCGCCCATGTTCGTGCGGATGACCCGGCCGGCGCCGTCGTTCTCGATCGCATAGGCCGAGTCGTCGAGGCCGACGACATCCGACAGGTTCACGGCCGGGTAGATGTCGCCGACCTGAATCGCGCGCATGAAGTCCGCCGGCACGCGGTACTGCAGGCTGAAGCCGAACGGCGGCGCATCCGTCAGCGCGGCCAGGGCCGCGCGCTTGATCGCGAAATTCCAGTTGTAGCGCCGCAGCTCCTCGTCCCGCACCTGTTCGTAGACGGCGTTGATTTCGCGCGCCTCCTTCCGGTTGTCGGACA
>CAYLTB010000284.1:0-1790 GCA_964386675.1 uncultured Verrucomicrobiota bacterium | reverse complement strand
TCCCTACAACATCAGCGCTTCCCGATGACATGGCGATTGCGATATCGCCGGGCCTGAGCCGCTGATCGTCTGACACGCGAGATTTCGGCACCCACACAAGATCGTTCTCGGTGTCCAAAGTCCGCGCGATGTTGCCCGCCCGCAGAATCGGGAGGTAGTCCGGAAGCGGCGCGGGACTGGTTTCGGAGCTGTCAAAGGACACGCCACGAATCACCTTCGCCACATCCGAAAGAGGTGCGCCGCGCCACTTCATCGCGCCACCTCCGTCTTCGCTTCCGGCATGGCCCAGACCTTCCGCCTGCCTGTGCGTGTCCGCACGCAGACAGGCGCGAGCTTGGCGAGCATTTCCTCTGCCTGTGCGCAACCGCACCTGCCCGCGCGTTGCGCGCAGGTGGGCGCAGACAGGTGGCGTTTGAGGATCGCGGCGGGGGAAATAACCGCGAAATACGCAAACCACGCGAAAGAATTGCTCATGCCTTTTCCCCTCTTCTTTTTCGTGTCTTTCGTCTGCCTGCCGAAGCCGTGGCGCAGGCAGGTGTGTTTCGTGGTTCCTTCTTCTTCTCCCCCTCCCTCTCCCCAGCCAATCCGCCCAACTCCGCCTCGATTTCCTCCACGGTCGGCAAACTTCCTCTGAGATCGGCGGGCAGCTTTTCGGTGATCTGCTTCTTCCAGTCGGCGACGCCCATGGGTTTGCCGAAGTCGCGCAAGGCGTATTCCGCCTTGATGCGATCCTTGCCCTTGCACAGCAGCAGGCCGATGGTCGGTTGGTCGTCCGGGTGGCGCAGCAGGTCGTCCACGGCGGAGAGGTACATGTTCAGCTTGCCCACGAACTCCGGCTCGAACGGTACGGCCTTGAGTTCGACGACGACGAAGCGACGCAGTTTGAGGTGGTAGAAAAGCAGGTCAAGGTAATAGTCGTCGTCCGCGAACTCCAGATGCACCTGGCGTCCGACGAAGGCGAACCCCGCGCCCATTTCGAGCAAAAACTTCTGAACGTGGTCCATGAGCGCCTGTTCCACCTCGCGCTCGCGTCGTGGATCGGCGGTGCCGAGGAAGTCGAAGAGATACGGGTCCTTGAAGACGTGTGCGGCCATGTCAGAGTCGGCCGGCGGCAGGGTCAGGGCGAAGTTGTTGACGGCTTTACCCTGGCGCTGATGAAGTTGGCGGTCTATATGCAGGCAAAGGACTGGTTGCGACCAACCGTTCGCGATTGTCTGTTGCGCGTACCAGAGCCGCTCTTCCAGCGTGGAGAGCCGCTCGAGCAAGGCGATATTCTGCCGCCACGGTAATTGTGCAACGACCCGTTGCATAATTTCACGATCCGGCCAGGCTTCGGCGAAGGCGCGCATGTATTTGAGATTGCGAGGCGACAATCCCCTCATATCCGGGAACGCTTCGGTCAGATCGGCGGACAGGCGGTCAATCACCTTCGCGCCCCAGCCCTCATCGGCCTGACGTTGAAGAATAGTCCGCCCGATCTCCCAGTAGAGCAGGACCATGGCCGAATTGGCCGCCAGCGTCACCCGCAATCTCGCGCTCGCGATGCGCTGTTTCAGGTCGGCCAGCAGAGCACCGTAGGTCCTGGGCATGTCGGCACGAGAAGGCGGAACTGGCAGACTCACGCCTTCGCGCACTCGTCCGCGCGAGCATCGCCCACCGTCTGCCCGAATCAATCCCTTTTCGTGGTTGCTCATTCCGGCTTTTCCACTTCTTTCAGCAGCTTCTCCAGTCCACCCGCGATCTCGCGCTCGATCTTCAGTACGTCACGAATGAGCTCGGCCGGATCTTCG
>CAYLTB010000283.1:0-1793 GCA_964386675.1 uncultured Verrucomicrobiota bacterium | reverse complement strand
AGCTGCTGCCGGCGGGGGTGTGCGTGAGGCTCTGGAATGTCTACGGCGGTTACGAGGATTCCACCGAGCGCAGCCATGTCGTCGCTGACTTCGTGCACCAGGCGCTCGATCATGGAGTCATCCGCATGATGACCACGGGCGCGGAACGCCGGCAGTTTGTTCACATTGACGACGTCTGTCGCGGGTTTCATGCCGCCCTGACGCAAGGCCTTCGGCAGGTCTGCGATGTCTCCAGCTTCGTCTGGACCTCCGTGCTCGAAGTGGCGCAGATGATCGGCCACTTGACCGGCGCCGACGTGATTCCCGGCACTCGGACAGGCCGTACGCCGATGACGCCCAATCGGAATCCCGTACCCGGCTGGCGGGCGGAAGTGGACCTCCGCGAGGGCCTGAGCCGTATGATTCAGGAATATCGACGGCGCAAGGAGGGTCGCCGCCCACCAGCCGATGCGCCGGCGGGCGCCGCCGCAAAGCCGGAGGAACGGCACCGTTCGTCGTGAACTCGTTGATCTACGCCCCCGGCCTCGCGGGACATTTGCAGTCGTATTGCCGCGTGCTCGCCCGTGCGCTGCTGAAGGCCGGCCATCGAGTCGCCATCGCGGCGCCGGCGGCAACGGCGGATTGGCGGGACCGCTGGCCGCTCCTGCGGCCCTTGGCCGACGAAGAACGCGTGCGCGCTGTGGACACTCGGACGTTCGGCGCCGCGGAGAACGGCAACCTGACGGCCGAGCAATTACGGCGCATTCAACTGGAATGCCGCGCGGACGCTACCCTTTTCGTCCACGCCGACTCGTTCGCGGACCAATTCCGACGGATAGCGGCCGGCGCCGCGCCGCGGCTGCGCGGCCGGGTCTGCGCCATTTTCGCGCGCACGTCCGAATGGTGTCCGGGCGAGGACGCCTACACCGGAACCCGCGAGCCCTGGATCGGCCCCACCCTGCGCCGCACCGTCGGCCGGTGGAAGCGGGCGCTGCTGGCGCGCACCTCGACCTCGTCGAGCCGTCGTTTTTTTGAGGGCATCGTCCTGCGGCGGCGCCTCGTGGACGCCCTGATCGTCAAGGACGAGCGCATCCCGCAGCGCTTCGGTCCGCCCGTATACTGGATGCCGGAAATCTATCGGGTGTTCGACGTGCGGGAGGACGAGCGACGCGGACCGGATTGGGAGCGCTTTGCGGAGCCGATGCAAAGGTATATGGACCGGGCCGGAGCGCGCAACCTCCTGCTTTTTTTCGGCACCGGGGCCTGGTACAAGGGGTACGACCTGTTTCTGCAGCTGGCCCATTCATCCCCGGACACCTTTGCGCTGCACGCGGGCGCGCCCGATGCGCGGGAACCCGGCAAGCCGTATGCGTGCGATGTCGAGGCGTTGCGCGCAGAACTCCTTCGGGAAGGCCGGCTTTTCGAAACCCGTGCCTTTGTGGAAAGCGACGATCTGATCCGGCTGGCGCTGCAGGCACTGGAGAGCGACGAGGCGCTGTTGCTCCGTCTGCGCCAGCGCTGGCCCTACATCCTGGAGGACGAGGCCCAGGATAGCTCGCCGCTGCAGGAACGTATCCTTGCGCGGCTGGCAGGACCCCAAGGCAACTGGGTGCGCGTCGGCGACCTGAACCAGTCGATCAACAGCACCTTTACCGCCGCCGACCCGCGCTACTTTCGCCGCTTCTTTGCGCGTCAGGACGTGGTCTCGCGCCTGCTGCCCGAGTCGGGGCGCAGCGGAGCGCCGATCATCGCCCTGGCCAACCGGCTAGTGAGCTGGGTGCGTGAGCAGCACCCCGAGCCGGCGATCCGTGAGA
>CAYLTB010000282.1:0-1804 GCA_964386675.1 uncultured Verrucomicrobiota bacterium | reverse complement strand
CCGCTGACGGTCACGCCTGCGCAGGCGCGGCGCGCGGCACGGATTGTGGGATCGGCGGGCCAGGCGCTGGCGCAGCCCGACGGCGCAGCGGACTCTGCAACGGGGCAGCGATGAAAATCTATCTCAACGGCCGAATGGTGGCGAAGAAAGACGCCGTCGTCTCGGTGTTCGACCACGGACTGCTCTATGGCGATGGGGTCTTCGAAGGCATTCGCGCCTATCATGGACGGGTCTTTTTGCTCGACGAACACATTGCCCGGCTCTACGACTCCGCGCGCGCCATCGCGCTGGAGATTCCCCTCTCCCGGCAGCGCATGGCGGACGCGGTCGTCGCCACATGCAAGGCCAACCGTGTGCGGAACGGCTATATTCGTCTGGTGGTCACCCGCGGCGTCGGAACGCTGGGGCTCAACCCGTACACCTGTCGCCGGCCGCAGGTGATCTGCATCGCCGGCGGGATTCAGCTCTACCCGAAGGAATTGTATCGAACCGGGATGGCCATCATAACGGTCGGCACGATGCGCAATCATACCGAAGCGGTGAATCCACGTATCAAGAGCCTGAATTATCTCAACAATGTGCTCGCCAAGATCGAAGCCATCAATGCCGGCGTCATGGAGTGCATCCTGCTCAACCCGCAGGGCTTCGTCGCGGAGGCATCCGGCGACAACGTCTTCGCGGTGCGGGGCAACGAACTGGTCACGCCGCCGACCTGGTGCGGCGCCTTGCGGGGTATCACCCGCGACGCGGTGATGCGTCTGGCCGCCGAACTGGGCCATTCCGTGCGGGAGGACGTGCTGACTCGGTACGACCTGTACACGGCCGATGAGGTCTTTCTAACCGGGACCGCGGCGGAGATCATCGGCGTATCCGCGATTGACCGGCGGCGCATCGGCGCGGGCAAGCCCGGTCCCGTGACCCGCCGGCTGGCCGGCGCCTTTGCGGAATTTGCTCGGAACCACGGCACTCCCATCGCGTGATGGGACGGGCGGAGCGTGCCATGCAATGTGAAATCTGCCATGCGAATGAGGCGGTCGTCCACCTGACCCAGGTGGTGGACGGCGAGGTGCGCAAGCTTCACCTGTGCGAAAGCTGTGCCGAAGAAAGCGGCGTCGATCTTCAAAATCCGATTTCCATCGCCGATCTCTTCCTCGGCCTGGGCCAGGGCGTGCCGGCGACGGCCGGCGCGGAAGACGCCGGATGCCCGCGCTGTCACTTGAGCCGTACCGATTTCAAGAAAACGGGACGGCTGGGGTGCCCGTTCTGTTATGAATTCTTCGCGGCGGATCTGGCTCCGCTGCTGAAGGCCATGCATCGCGGCGAACGCCATATCGGGAAACGCCCCGCGAGCGCCGAAGCCGCAGCACGTGCGGACGAAACGCTCGCCGAGTTGCGTCGGCGCCTGGACGCGGCGGTCGCGGCTGAACAGTACGAAACGGCCGCCCAGTTACGCGACGAAATTCGAAAGCGGACCTCCGGACCCGCCGGCGGGACATCGCCGGCCGAAAAACCGTCGTGAACCTGCGGGAACTCATCGAGCGACCTCATGTCTGGCTCGCCGCGCCCGGCGGCGGCCGCGAGTCGGTAGCCGTCAGCAGCCGGGTGCGCCTGGCGCGCAACTTGGCGGGCCTGGCGTTTCCCGGCTGGGCGGGCGCCGCCGAGCGCGAACGTGTCTGGAACGACTTGCGCCCGCGCTTGCTGGGCCTGCCTTCCCTCGAAGGCGCGATGGCGGCGGGCAACGACGAGTTGACCGAGCGCGATCGCCTGATCGACGAATTCGCCGACACGGTCGGCAGCGATGAAG
>CAYLTB010000281.1:0-1885 GCA_964386675.1 uncultured Verrucomicrobiota bacterium | reverse complement strand
TCCTCCAGGACGACGTCATCCCGCTCTATTACCAGCGCGACGAGCGCCTCGGCTGGACCGGCGACGCGCAGGTCTTCTGCCGGACCGCCGCGTTCAACTTCGACACGGCCGCGTTCTTCGCAAAATGGATGGACGACCTCGCCGACGCCCAGGCGCCCGATGGCACGGTTCCGGCCATCGCGCCGAACCTGATGGCGCCGGACATGGACGGCGGACCGGCCTGGGCGGATGCCATGGTGATCTGTCCGTGGACGCAGTACCTGTGCTTCGGCGATCGCGGTCTGCTCGCCGAGCGATACGATGCCATGCAACGGTTCGTAGAGCGGCTCCGCCGCACCAGCCCCGGCTGGATTCGCGCCCCGTACGGCGGGGGCTGGCAGGGCTTCGGCGACTGGCTCGCGCAGGACGGTTCGGCCGATCCCTTCGGATTGACGCCGAAGGACCTGATCGGCACCGCCTTCTTCGCGCACAGCGCGCGGTTGCTCGGCCGCATTGCTGCCGCGCTGGGCCGGCCGGCGGACGCGAAGAAATACGCCGGCTGGTTCGAGCGCATCCGCCGCGCCTTCCAGCGGCGGTTCGTCACGCGCGAGGGCCTGGTCGGCAATCAGACGCAGACATGCTACGTGCTGGCCCTGCATTTCGACCTGCTGCCGGCGGCGCTGCGACCGGCCGCCCTGGCGAATCTCGTGCGCGACATTGAGGCGCGGAAGGACCGGCTGAGCACGGGTTTCGTGGGCACGTCGTACCTGCCCTGGGTGCTTTCGGACAACGGACGGCTCGACATGGCCTACCGGTTGCTGTTCCAGAAACAGTGGCCTTCCTGGCTTTATGCCGTCACGCAAGGGGCGACGACCATCTGGGAGCGCTGGGACGGCTGGACGCACGACAAGGGCTTCCAGGATGTCGGGATGAACTCGTTCAACCACTATGCCTACGGCGCGATCGGGGCGTGGCTCTACGGCGTCGTCGCCGGGCTGCAACCGGATCCGGACCGGCCCGGATACCGGCATCTGATCATCGCGCCGCAGCCTGGCGGCGGCCTCACGCGCGCGCGGGCGCGCCTGCATACGCCCTACGGGCCGGCGGAATCCGGATGGAAACGGCGGGGGCGTCGTTGGGAGCTGTCGGTTCTCGTGCCGCCCAATACCACGGCCACGGTGCGACTGCCCGACGGCTCGAAACCGCGGGAGGTCGGCCCCGGACGGCACATCTTCCGGGCGCTGCTGCCGGCAACGACGTGAGACGCCGCACGCGAACCGCCTTCGCCCTAGGGCATCCGGCGGCGGAGGCGGGAAACCGCGCCGGTCGAAATCCGCCGTGCCCATCCGCCGCCGCCCCGTGCCCGCCCTTGCGATTATCGAAGAGCGCGGGCCGCGGCCAGTACGTTTTCCACCGTGAAGCCGAACTTCACGGCGAGGTCCTTGAACGGCGCCGAGGCGCCGAAGCCGTTCATCGTCAGTGTCCGACCCTTCGGCCCGACGTAGCGCTCCCACCCCATCGCAATGCCCGCCTCGACGGCCAGTCGGCGCCGGCAGGACGGCGGCAGCACCGAGTTGCGGTATTTCTTCGTCTGCTGCTCGAAGAGTTCCCAGGACGGGAAACTGACCACGCGCACGGCCCGGCCGTCTTCGACGGCCAATTTCCTGGCCGCGTCCAGCGCCAGCGACACCTCGGAACCGCTCGCCATCAGCACCAGGTCCGGCTTCTCGCCCGGTTTGGACTCCCACAGCACGTAGGCGCCCTTCTCCAGTGAATTCGCCGGGGGGAATTGCGAGCGATCGAAAACCGGCAGGGCCTGCCGCGTCAGCAGCAGGGCCGTCGGACCGCGCGTTTGGCGCAGTGCCGCCGCCCACGCCGCCGCCGTTTCCGTCGCGTCCGCCGGACG
>CAYLTB010000280.1:0-1891 GCA_964386675.1 uncultured Verrucomicrobiota bacterium | reverse complement strand
TGATCCCCCTCGTGAAGCAAGTCATTCGGAGCGTGACCTATTCGGAGTGCGAGGCGCTCGCCGTCCGTGCGCTCGAGCTCGAACGCGGCGCCGAGGTACTCGCCCTCTGCCGCACGTTGACAGAACGGCGCTGTCCGGAGATCATAGACTATCTGGGGTGACGCACGATGGGCACTCGGCCCAATCGCCGCGCCCCCGAGGATCACCACATGGAACAGTCACAGCGAAGCTTCGTCTTCACCTCCGAATCCGTTACGGAAGGCCATCCCGACAAAGTCTGCGACGGCGTGTCCGATGCCATACTCGACGCCTGCCTTCGCGAGGATCCCCGCAGCCGCGTCGCATGCGAGACGCTCGCCAAGACCGGCCTTCTCGTGATCGCCGGGGAAATCACGACATCGGCGAATATCGCCTATGCCGAGGTTGCCCGAGCGAAAATTCACGAGATCGGCTACACCGATCCTTCTCTTGGTTTCGACGCGCGCACGTGCGCCGTCCTCGTGGCGATCCAAGCGCAATCTCCGGACATTTCCCAGGGTGTGGACGCGCGGCGCGCGAAAGGCAAGGCCGGCGGAGGCGAACAGGGCGCCGGCGACCAAGGCATGATGTTTGGTTTCGCGTGCGACGAGACGCCCGAACTGATGCCCGCGCCCATCATGTATGCCCACCACCTCGTCCGACGTCTGACGGACGTGCGCCGCACACGCCGGCTCACGTTTCTGCGGCCGGACGGAAAATCGCAGGTCACCGTTCGCTACGAGGATGGGCGGCCGGTTGCGATTGATACGGTGGTCGTGTCCTGCCAGCACACCCCCGACGTGTCCTTGCGCACGCTGCGCGAGGGGATCCTCGAAGAGGTCATCCGACCTGCGCTGCCGGCGCGCATGCTCCATCGGCGAACCCGGTACTTTATCAATCCAACCGGTCGTTTTGTGGTCGGAGGCCCGCAGGGCGACTGCGGGGTTACGGGCCGGAAAATCATTGTGGACACGTACGGGGGAATGGGACGGCATGGCGGCGGCGCTTTTTCGGGCAAGGATCCGTCGAAAGTGGACCGCAGCGCGGCCTATATGGCGCGGTACATCGCGAAAAACGTCGTCGCCGCCGGTCTCGCCTCCCGCTGTCAAGTCCAGCTCGCGTACGCCATTGGCTATCCGGATCCCGTCTCGATCCACGTGGACACGTTCGGCACGGGCCGCGTCGCCAACGAGCGCCTCGAGCGCGCGATCCGGCGCGTGTTCCGCCTGAAGCCGGCCGAAATCATTGAGGATCTGAAGCTGCTCCGTCCCATCTACAGCCAGACCTCTGCCTACGGTCATTTCGGCCGTTGCTCGTCAAAGGACTTGGAAACGTTTACGTGGGAACGGACCGATCGCGTGGAGGCCTTGCGCGCGGAAGTCTAAGGGCGCCGCCTCAGACAGCTTGAGAGACGGAATGGCGCGGGGCAAGATGACCCCGCGCGCGGGCGGGCGCGCAGGGAAGGGACGAATCAGTTGATTTTTCGGCTCGTCATCCTGAACGGCCCCCGCCAGGGGGAGCGGATCACGGTCCCGATCGAACCGCTCGTCATCGGCCGGGCACCGGAGTGTGGCTTGCGGCTCGACGACCCCGAGGTCGCCGAGCGGCACGCGGTGATCGAGCACTTCCAAGGCGGGCTCCTGATCCACGATCTCGGTTCCATGAACCGGATCCTCGTCAACAAGCGCGAGACCACCCGTTCGATTTTGAAACACGGGGATGAAATCGAGCTCGGGCGTACGCGGCTGCTTGTACAGGCATTCGTCCAGGCCGAGGTCAAAGGCCGCCCTCCCGAGGTGATCGGCGAGATGGACGGTCGCCATGGGGGCAGAGTGGTCGCGGCTCTGATCGCCCTCCTCGTGGTCGCCGCGGC
>CAYLTB010000279.1:0-1893 GCA_964386675.1 uncultured Verrucomicrobiota bacterium | reverse complement strand
ACATTGCCGCTTGCTGGGACGTCCAGGACGGACTTTGATTGCGTGATTCTGAACCCGCCGTACCGGAAGATCAACGGCGAGTCCGAGACTAGAAGGATACTCACCGCCGCTGGCATCGAGGCCAACAACCTGTATTCAGCGTTCCTCGCTATGGCGGCGCGGCTCCTCAAACAAGGCGGCGAACTGGTCGCTATCACCCCACGAAGCTTTTGCAACGGCCCCTACTTCAAAGCGTTTCGACGCGACTTCTTCTCCCGGATGACGCTAGACCGCTTGCACGTCTACGAGTCCCGATCGCATGCCTTCCGGGATGACGAGGTGCTTCAGGAGAACCTGATCTTTCACGCGGTCAGGACACAGAAAAGGCCGGACGCGGTGGTGATCTCGTCCAGCCTAGGACCCCTTGACCCCAGCCCGCGGATGTGGAGGGTGTCGTACGCCGACGTGATCCATCCGCGAGATCCGGAGATGGTCGTGCATGTGATCGCAGATGAGGCCGGGCGAAAGGCGGCCGACGTCGCCGACCAGTTGAGCTGCAGTCTCCATGACCTTGGACTGTCGGTTTCGACGGGCCGAGTCGTGGATTTTCGCGCTCGGCCATACCTGCGTGTGAATCCGGATGCCAGATCGGTGCCCCTGATTTACCCCTTCAACCTCGAGAACGGATACGTCGTCTGGCCTAAGCCGCACCCGAAGAAGTCGACGGCCATCAAGAGTGAGAGCGCCACGGCTGACCTTCTGATCCCGAGCGAAGTCTACATCGTGGTGAAGCGGTTCAGTGCAAAGGAAGAACGACGACGCATTGTTGCGGCGCTCTACGATCCAGATCTGATCCGCTGTCCCGCTGTCGGGTTCGAGAACCACCTGAACTACTACCACGCCGAAGGTCGTGGGCTTCCGCGCCCATTGGCCCGCGGTCTCACCGCCTTCCTCAACTCGACGTTGGCCGACACCTACTTCCGGAACCTCAGTGGACACACCCAGGTGAACGCACAAGACTTACGCCGGCTGAAATATCCCAGTCGGGAGCAGTTGCTCTTGATCGCCGATCGGGTGGGCGACGACCTCGCCGACCAGATCATAGTTGATCGCGCCGTCGAAGAGGCCCTGGAGCTCGCCTGCTCAATCTAACACCAGTTCTCCGATGCGGGTTGCGAGATGCTCGTACCGGCGCGCCGCCAGTTCTTCTACGAAGCGACCGATGGGCCTGAACGCCTCGGTTTTGTAGTAGCCGGCCTTGTTGTTCTCGCCTTGGCGCTGGCGCGTGTCCTTCTGACTGGCCTTCAGGGCCCAGATGTCGGTGAACCACATCGCCCGCGCGACGCTGTATCGCGTTGGGGGCTCGTATTCGTGGACCACCTGAGCATGGAAGATGTAGGCAGGCAGTCCGGTGTTCCTGACTGCGCCGATGATGTCGTTCGAGTCGTTCACGTCCAACTGGAACTCGGTCATGTCGTCGATCGAGCCGGGGCCGGTCTTCAGTTCGATGTGAAAAACCGGCTTCTGTGGCGGTGCGATCTCCGACACCAAGAAATCGAGTACAGTCAGCTCGGTCGCCAACTGCTTCTTGGTCTTAGCCCGGCGCGCGAAGGCGGTCAACTGGACAACCTCCCGCTCCTCGCAGAGCAGATTCGGAAACCGTGGCTGCACAGTCTGACGCCAAAAAGCCAGCACGGCGTCTGACGCGACGAACGTCTTCTGGTAGGCGATGATCACGTTCCAACAGATCCCGCATGCGAACCACAAACGCAAGGTCACGTCGGTCCGCTGGTTGCACAGGCCGCAATATCCAGTGACTGTTTCGCCGTGGTAGATCGGCGGGCGGTTGTTAAAGGCCTGTTCAGTCAGGCGGCGGGCGCAGGGGTCACAAAGGTAGATGTGCTGGACGGTTCG
>CAYLTB010000278.1:0-1930 GCA_964386675.1 uncultured Verrucomicrobiota bacterium | reverse complement strand
GACGTTGCCCAGCGCCAGCAGTGCATCAGGCGCATCGTCGATACGCGCGCCGATCGCCCCCAGCAACGTCAGGAGGGCGTCCCGGGTCTCCGCGCTGTCCCGCGCTTCGGCCCAGGTGACCGCGTCGTTGGCTGCGCGCAGCAGCGGCAGGACGGGCCGGGCGGTCGGCACGGCGGTCATGAGCAAGGCGACGGCTTCGCGTCCCGCATCGCGCCGGATCATCAGCGTCGCGAGTTCGGCGACCGCTTCGGCATTGGACGGATCGGATGCGATGGCGCGGGCATAGGTGTCCGCCGCTTCGTCGAGGCGGTCCGCCCCCAACTGCGCCCGCGCCAGCCAGCGCAGCCGCAGCGGATCCGTAGGGCGACGCGCGAGCCAGCGTTGCATTAGCGCCAGCGCCTCGTCCGCGCGCCGTTGCCGGAGCAGCAGCAGGGCCGTTCGCACATGCAGGCGTTCGTCGTCGGGATCTGCGGCAATGGCGGCGGTCAGCAGCTCGATAGCTTCCGCAATTTCGCCGCGGAACTCGTGGAGTAAGGCGCGTCCGTACAAGGCCAGCGCCTCCGCCGGCGGATCGGCCGGGGCGACCGATGCCGCGGATCCCGGACCCGGAGTTCGGCAACCTGACAGCACCAGCATGCCGAAACCCGCCAGCGTCCGGGTGAAAGACGAACGCCTGCCTCTACCGTTCATGGAAAAAGACCGCCGCCGATGGGGAAGCGGGAGACGCGTGAGCCCGAAGTTTCGGAACGCGCGTGGGCCTGCGGGCGCCCTTATTTCTTCTTATGGCGCAGCAAACGGAGACGTTTCCGCCGTTTGTGTTTCGCCATCTTCGCCCGCCGCTTCTTCTTGATCGATCCCATACCGTATTTCCCTTGCCTGCGAGGCCCCCCGGCGCCTGCCGCCGATCAGGGGACTACCTTGTTCAGTGCCACTTCGATGATACCTTCGGCACCGGCCGCTTTCAATGCCGGGATCAGCCGTCGGACCACCTTCTCTTCCACCACGGTCTCCACGGAATACCAACCTTCGCTGCTCAGCGGATTGACGGTGGGCGCATGGAGCGCCGGCAGCAGTTCGATCACCGCGGCCAGGCGCGCGCGGTCAATGTTCAGCTTCAGCAACACGCGGGCGGAGGCCGCCAGTACGCCTTTCAATAGAATGGAAAGCTGTTCCATTTTGGCCCGCTTCCAGGGATCGTCCCACGCCGCCCGGTTGGCTATGAAGCGTGTGGAGGATTCCAGGACGGTGTCCACGATCCGCAGCCGATGCGCGCGCAGGGAGGAGCCGGTCTCCGTCAACTCCACAATCGCATCCACGAGGTCGGGCGCCTTGACCTCAGTCGCGCCCCAGGAGAATTCGACTTCCGCGGTGACGCCTTTATCGCGCAGGTAATCGCGGGTCAGCCCAACCGCTTCCGTGGCAATACGCTTACCTTCCAGATCCCGGACGGAACGGATGGGCGATCCTTCCGGAACGGCCAGCACCCAGCGCACGGGACGGAACCCTTGCTTGGCGTAAAGCAGCTCGGCAATCTCAATGACGTCTGAACGGTTCTCTCGAATCCAGTCGTATCCGGTGATGCCGGCGTCCAGATGGCCGTTTTCCACATAGCGGCTGATTTCCTGCGCTCGGATCAAACGGGCGGAAATCTCGGGGTCGTCCACGTCGGGAATATAGGAACGCTCGCTGGCGCGAATTCGGAAACCGGCCTTCTCGAACATGGAGAAGGTGGCCTCCTGCAGACTGCCCTTCGGCAAGCCCAGGATCAAGGTGTTCATCAAAAGGGTTCCTTGGCGGCGTGCATCGCGCGAAGGATACATCGCAGGCCGACGCGCGTCAACGCGCGTCGCCGACGATTACAGGGCTTTCTCCTGCCCGTCGATTGACAAAGTAACCGCGCCCCCCCAGCGGAGCTGGGGGCGCGGTTAGT
>CAYLTB010000277.1:0-1932 GCA_964386675.1 uncultured Verrucomicrobiota bacterium | reverse complement strand
CGGTACAGCCTTTCGTCAACGGGCAAGGTCTGCACTACAGCCCATTTCAGCGCGCTGATCTCAACATTTCCCAGGAAACTCGCCGATCCCCCCATCGAAAAGAGTCGATCTTGGGTGCGAACGGGGAAAGTCGGGGTAATGCCCCGGACCCGGAAACCGTTCGATCGGGCCGGTCTCCAGCGCGATCGTCATCGCCAGAATGCGCCCGATCCCCGGCACGGCCGTCAAGCGCTCATACGCCGTGGTGTCCTTCACGCGATCCAGCACCGTCCGTTCGATCTGCGCGATCTCGCGATCCAGAAAGGCGATGTGCCGGAAACTGGTCTGCGCGGCCATCGTCACCAGCGGATCATTGCCCAAGAGTGCTTCCAGCGCCCCCGCCTCCATCTCGCGCAAGTCGCCCAGGTCCAGGTCCCCCCGCTATGCCGAGCCACCCGGCTCTGAAGGCTCAACCACTCGCCCGTGCGCGCGTGCACCCGCTTCATGGGCCGGCGCAGCAGGTCGCGCACCGAGCGCACCTGCCGCGGATAGTTGCCCTCGCCCCGATCCGCCTTCCCCGCCGCATGTTACACCCTTCCGCCCACCCCGAGCCTTGGTTTGATTCTCATATCTAAATATGTAACTTCTTGCGCGCCCCCACTTTCCAACGCGCGCAAGCGTAGAAGGTTGTGGCGGAGGAGGAGGTAACGGGTTGCTCACGCGGGGCCACATGACGCACATATCGCTCCGCGGCCCTCATCGCCCTCTTGGACGGTCCACGCGTTCTCGTCACGCCGCGGTCCATGATACCCAATACTCACAAATTTAGAGCGGCCGCGGACGGCATCGTCAAGCGCGCTGCAGGCTTGAGGTTGCGCCGGCCGGATTCACGACCAGTCCAAGAGCCGCCGTTCGCCCTCGAGCGAGCGCACGCGGGTGGCATCCATCGTCATCTCCAGCGTGCCGAGGTAACGCCCGGCCTCGTCGCGCACCGCATGGTAGGTGATGTAGAGAAAACGACCCTTGAAGTTCATCCAGAATTCGGCCCGATCGCGTTCGCCGCTGCGGAAGGCGTTCAGAATGGCGTTGACCATGTCGAGGCTCTTCGGCGGGTGGCAGTTCTGGACGGTGCGGCCGATGACCGCGGGACTTCGCGGAAAGATTCGCTCGCGGTGGCCGGAGTAGTAGCGCACCACATCGTTCTCGTCCACGAACGAGAATTCGACGGGCAGGCTGACGAGCAGGCGGTCGAGCTGTTCCCGCGTCAAGGCGCCGGTCGTCAGCAAAATCAGGCCGGACGCCGGCGCGGGCGCGGACGCCGGCGCAGACGGGGCCCCGGCGTCCGACGGCGGAATGAGGTATCCGATCTCGTCGTCTCCGGTGCGGATCGCGCGCCAATCGTCCGCGCTCAGCAGCTTCAAGGCGTTGGGGAACAGAATCTTCTCCTCCTTGTATATCATCTCCACGATAGTCCGCGCCAGTTCGAGGCCGGCGGCGCCGAACCAGGCGGCGTCACGGGCCGCCAGCGCCGCGCGCGCTTCCTTGAGCATCCGGCGCACATCGTCATGCACCGCCCACATGACCTGCGAAGGCGCCGTGAAGGCATTGCGCTCCAGGTACGGGAAGAGCTGGTTCTCCTTGCGCGTGTAATGGATCTCGACCTTCGCGAGGTCATCCAGCGCGGCCGCCAGGTCCGCGGCCAGCGTCTCCCACCGTTCCGGCGTCACCGTGCGGCACAGGTCGGCCCAGCGCTGGGCGCGCCGGCCGATTTCGACGTTTTCGGCCTGGTACGTGTGAACCGGATGGCCCGGCGGGGTTTTCGCGTCCGTTTGACGGTCCAATCCGCTGCGAAACACATTCACGTGGAGGTCGCAGAGACGGTGGATTTCCTCGACGGGCATGCCCTCGCGAAGCAGTTCCTGCTCCAGTCGCGCGATCTCGGCGTTCAGCGTG
>CAYLTB010000276.1:0-1987 GCA_964386675.1 uncultured Verrucomicrobiota bacterium | reverse complement strand
GTCCTTGCCGGAAATGCACGGCACGCCATAGGCGATGCACAGGTCATGGAGCGCCCGGTTGGCGCGGACCAGTTGCGCCATCTTGTACGGGCCGTCCGGCGTCTTTTCCGAGAGGACCGGGTCCGGCCAGCAGAAGTTGTCGAGACCCGCGATGGTGCCCCACTCGCCGCCGGCGCTGACGATCCGTCGCACCGCTTCGTCAATCACCGTCTCCATCATGGCGGCCGTGTCGAGGTCCGACAGAAACGGGTTGATGCCTTCCGCCAGCACGACGCCGTCGTCAGCGCCGTGGTCCACGCGCATGACCGTCGCATCCGCGGGTACCTCGGACCGAACGCCGACAAAGGGCTTCACGACACTGAGTCCTTTGACTTCGCCGTCATACTGGCGCGACTTGTATTCTTTCGAGCAAATGTTGAGCCGGCCCAACAGCCGTTTCAGGGCCGCCGTGCGGTCGCCGGCGCGCGGGGCTCGCGGCGGCAGGATCGTCGGGGGCGTCCACCGCGCCTCCAACTCCAGCCGCGGGCCGCCGTGGTGCAGAAAATCCAGATCGAGCGCCGCGACGATTCGGTCGCTGTAGCGGACGACGAACCGCCCGCTGTTCGTGAACGTTCCCAGCGCGGTCGCTTCGACATCGCGCCGCCGGGCCAGCGCCAGAAACGCTTCGACCCGTTCCGGCGGCACGGCCAGCGACATCCGCTCCTGCGCCTCGGAGAGCAGGATCTCCCATGGCTGCAGCCCCGCGTATTTAAGCGGCGCCTTCGCGAGGTCAAGGTCGGCGCCGCCGGAGAGACTGCACATCTCGCCGATCGAACTGCTCAAGCCGCCGGCCCCGTTGTCCGTCAGCGCCCGGTAGAGGCCCAGATCGCGCGCCTCCATCAGGAACTCGTACATCTTGCGCTGCGTGATCGGATCGCCGATCTGCACGGCCTGTGCGGGCGACTCCTCCCGCAGTTCCTCGGACGAAAACGTCGCGCCGTGAATGCCGTCTTTTCCGATGCGGCCGCCGCACATGACGATCGCGTCGCCCGGCAGGATTTCCTTCCGCTCGGAGGGACGGCCTCCGACGGTCACGGGAATCCGTCCCAGCGTGCCGCAATAGACCAGCGGCTTGCCGATGAAGCGCTCGTCAAACCGCTCGAATCCGCGCATCCAGGGAATGCCGCTCTGATTGCCGCCGTCGATCACCCCTTGATGTACGCCGTCTCGAATGCGCCGCGGGTGCATCAGGCCGGCCGGCAGTTCGCCGTCGTAGAACGGCGACCCCAGGCAGTAGCCCCACACATTGCAGAGCATTTCGCAGCCCATGCCCGTGCCCATCGGATCGCGGTTGACGCCGACAATGCCGGTGATCGCGCCGCCATAAGGATCCAGCGCCGAGGGGCTGTTGTGCGTTTCCACCTTGTAGGCGAGATTCCAGCGATCGTTGAAGCGGATAATGCCCGCATTGTCCTTGAAAACCGACACCAGCCAGCCGCAGCCGTTTTCTGCGATACGCCGCGTCGCCGCGCGGATGCAGGAGTCGAACAGCGAGTCGAGGATCTCGGTTCGGCCGCTCTCGTCCGTGTAGCGCACCCGCGCCGCGAAGATCTTATGCTTGCAGTGCTCGCTCCAGGTTTGCGCGATGCATTCCAACTCGACGTCTGTCGGATCGGGCCCCAGTCCCAGCGCTGCACGTGCGGCCACGACCTCGGGCCGCCGGAAATGATCGCGAATGGCCCGCATTTCTTCGAGCGAGAGCGACAGGATCCCGTCGCGGCTGATCTGCAGGAGTTCCTCGTCGCTGCCGGAGAGGTCATACGATCGCAGGGCGATGGTCGCCAGCCCGCGAACGGTCGGCGGGTCGGCCGGCGGCGGCGCCGCCCGCCATTCCTCCGGAGAATAGACCGCGATCGTTTGGATCAGCGGATTGGCCAGCGCCTCGCGCGCCAGCCGCTGCGCGGCGGCGCGGTCCAGACGGCCGCCGCGCAGAAAGTACTGCACCGCC
>CAYLTB010000275.1:0-2060 GCA_964386675.1 uncultured Verrucomicrobiota bacterium | reverse complement strand
AGCAGCCCCTTGCGGCCGAAGTAGCGCAATCGCACCGCTTCCAGGGCGGAAAGATCGCCCGCGGCTCCGATCTCCGACCGGGCTTCCGCCTCCAGTTGTTGGATGGTTTCACGATTCATCGCCGGATGTCCTGCGGCGCGGACCGGCCGATCCCCGGCAGGACCGTCGCGCCACATCGCCGTTCCAAGCCTTGGAAACGGGGGACGCCCGAGTTTCCAAGGATTGGAAACCCGCGCATCGTAACGAGGCCCGCCCGCGCTGTCACGGAGGAAAGGCGCGGCGGCGGCGAGCGAATCGCCCGCCCGGCGGTCAATCGCGGTCCGCGGGATATCGCACGTCGCCCACTTCCGCCTGCAGGCGATGGAGTTCGTCCTTCAATTCGCGAAAGACGCCGGCGTAGGCCGGATCGCCGGCGACATTGTTCCACTCGCGAGGATCCTTCTCCAGGTCGAACAGTTCCCACTCCGGCGCGAAGTCCAGGGGCACGACCGGTCCGGTGCCCGCGAAGACCTGGCCCGTGGTGCCCGGCTGGCCGCAGCCGTCGTAATAGTAGTAGATCAACTTGTGCTTGAGCGTCCGCAGACCGTAGTGCGCGGCGACGTTGTGATGCTCGCGGTTCATCCAGTAGCGGTAGTACATCGCTTCGCGCCAGTCCGGCGGGGTGCTGCCCTGCAACTGCGGGCGGAAGCTGCGGCCCTGCATTTCGCGAGGCGCCGGCACGCCGGCGAGGTCGAGGAACAGCGCCGGGAAGTCTATGTTGAGCACGATATCACGGTTGACCGAACCGGGACGAACTTCTCGCGGATAGCGCAGGATGAACGGCATGCGGAGCGATTCCTCGTACATGAACCGCTTGTCGTACCAGCCGTGGTCGCCGAGGAAGAAACCCTGGTCCGAGGTGTAGATAACCAGCGTGTCCTCGGCCAGCCCCTTGGCGTCGAGGTAGTCGAGCAGGCGGCCCACGTTGTCGTCCACGCTCTGGACGACGCGCAGGTAGTCCTTGATGTAGCGCTGGTACGCCCACCGGCGCAACGACGGCTCGTCCATGAACTGCGGCAGCTCGCATTTCAAGTCGGTCGGATTCATGTGCACGCCGACCCGCATCGCGGCCGCCGCGGCGGCGTGCGCCCGGTTCGCGTAGTCATCCAGGAGCGTTTCCGGCTCGGGCACGTCCTCGTTCAGGAACATTGCCGCGTGTTTCTCGTCTGGATACCACGGCCGGTGCGGGGCTTTGTGGTGGCAGAGCAGACAGAAGGGACGGTTGGGATCCCGCCGTTCCAGCCACGCCAAGCTCAGGTCTGTAATGAGGTCGGTCACATAGCCGCGCACGGTGCGTTTCTCGCCGCCGTCCGGCCCGGGGTAGATGAATGTCGGATTGTGGTAGAAGCCCTGGCCGGGCAAGACGGCCCAATCGTCGAAGCCGGTCGGACAGTGCCGCGGCCCCTCGCCCAAATGCCATTTTCCGAACACCGCGGTCTGATAGCCGGCGCCCTGCAGCAGCTTCGGAAACGTCGTTAGCGAATTGTCCATCATCGTGGAGAGCGTGGTCACGCCATTGATATGGTTGTAGGTGCCCGTCAGAATCGAGGCGCGGCTTGGCGTGCAAATGGAGTTTGTGCAAAAGACGTTGTCGAAGCGCATGCCGCCCTCGGCGATGCGGTCCATGTGCGGCGTCCGGTTGATGCGGCTGCCGTAACAGCTCATCGCATGGGCCGCATGGTCGTCGGACATGATGAACACGATATTCGGGCGTCGCGCCGGCATTCGGAGTCTCCCGTGGATCGATGACACAATGGGCACATTGATTACCCCGATCGAGGCGGTTGTCAACACCGACGGCTCGACACGGGTCGGCCCGCCGAATACAGTACCCGCTTTGATCGTCACCAGAGGGTCCAGCCGTGCAGTGCATTCGGGCGGAACAGGTATTCACCGGGCGCGAACTCCGCGGGCGCGTGTATCTCGCCTTCGAGGGAAGCCGCATCGTCGGCCTGTCCGCGGCGCCGCGAGGCGCGGTTGTCGACCAGTGCGCCGTGCTGACTCCGGCGCTGATTGACGCC
>CAYLTB010000274.1:0-2120 GCA_964386675.1 uncultured Verrucomicrobiota bacterium | reverse complement strand
CGCCATCGCCTCGAAGGCTCCCCACGTCTCGGCGTCATAGCGCGCCTTCAGCGCCTCCAGCGGGAGCCGGAGATCGCCGGGATCCCAGCCGAACTTCGCGGCCGGGTCCTCGCCGGCGGCCGCCGCCTTCGCTCGCGGGCTGCGGATGTCCACCGGCTTGCCGTCGCCGAGATCCAACATGCCGGTCTGCTCCATCCGCTTCAGCGCCTCCGGACCCGGCGCCCAGCCGGCGCCGCTGCCGGGCTTGGCCCGCGCGGCCTCCGCGGCCTCGGGGGCTGTGACGGGCACGACCTGACAGCGGCAGCCCCAGTCCCAGGGCGGAAAGTGATCCTTCCAGAACGGGTGATCGGCCGGCAGCGTCAACCCGTTCAGCGCCGCGTGCGCGGGCCGCACGCGGCCGTCGCCGAAGGTCTGATACATCCAGAACGGGAACGCGTCGCGCTGCCGGTCCATCACCTGCCAGTCCGCGGCCGCGTAGGCTTGGAAACCGTGCAGGCGCATCAGCGTCTCCGCGCGCCGCGCGGCCGCCTCCACCTGCTTCTCGCGCGTCTCCGGGTCCGCGTTGTCATCCACCAGCCAGGGCGAGATCTCGCCCAGGAGCTGCGCCTTCTGGGTGGCCCAGTCGGCGCCCTGCGGGAGCGCCGCAATCAGGTCGCGCGCCCGCTGCAGCGTGTCGGCCGACTCCACGCCGGCGATCGTGAAAGCCCGCGCCTTCAGCTCCGGCAGCAGCCCGTCAAAGACGGCGCGGCCCACCGCCGGCTTGCCGGCGATGAAGCGCGCCGCCTCCTCGTGTGGCGCGGGCTGGAGCAGGATCTTCATAGCGCCTTCCGGTACGCCGCACGGGCGCGGCCGTCCTTCTCCCAGAACTCGGCGTCCTCGGCGCAGCGCGCCAGGTGGTTCCACCAGGAGTCCAGGTTCAGCAGGTACGTGTGCGGCGCCACGCGCACCAGCTCGATGAAGCCCGCGCGGGAAAGCCGGTAGAGCGTCTGCCACTGGTTCGCCAGGCCGAGCGCCTTGAGCAGTTCGCCGTTCATGCGCGCCCAGGTCACGGACTCGGGGCATAGCCTCCAGGTGCCGTCACCGTTCGGCAGGGCGCGGCACATCACCACGTCCGGCGCCGACCGCCCCGCCGGCGTCAGCGTAAACCTGCCCGGCGCGATCTCCACGAACTTCGCAGCGGGGTCTCCCGCCTTCGCCTGGCCTTCCGCCTTCGCGCGGCCTACGGCGGACAAGACGGCGGGCAAGCCCGCCTTCGCGTCTTCGACGCTACGCCGCGGCACGCCCGGCTTCGATGCCTTACCCATTGCTCGCCTCCTCCTTCTCCCGCCGCTCGCTGTCGCGCGCCAGAACGTCGTTGGCCTCGGTCAGCTTCTCGATCTGCCGCAGGCAGCGCTCGCGCGCTTCCGGCGTCTCGCTCGGGCTGTTCGCCGTCTTGCGCGCCACCTCCAGGCCCACGCCGATCCACCAGCACGCCAGCTTGTGATGCTTCATCTCGTCACACCTCCAACGGCAGTAGGCGCTGTTCGGCCTTCTCGGCCCGCCGCGCCTCGAAGTCTGCTTTCGCCTCGGTCAGCGAGACCGCCTCATAGATGCCCTCGCCGCCGCGCCGCCCGACACACCGCGCCAGGCCCATCTGGCAAAGCTCGGTCACGCGCGGGCGAATGCTCGTCGGCTCGCCCCGCGCCATCGCGCGCGCCAGCTCCCGCGTCGTCAGCGGCCGGCCGATCGCCAGCATCCGGCGAGGGAACTTTTCCCGATGGGGCTGCGTCTGATCGCACGGGTGCTTGCCGACCTGGCCGCCGGCGTCCGGGTTGCGATTCCCCAGGAGGAGGCCGCCGCTACGTGGGAGCCCTCGTGGTCGCGGCCGCCGCTCAGGCGCCCGGACCTGCTGCTCCTGGGCGACGGACGCTCTGCGGCGCCTCTGCATACCGTCCGCGAGCGCCATGCGGACACCCTGCGGGACCGCCGCGGCTCACCCTTTTCCGTGGCGTGACAGCACCCTTTTCACGGATTATGCTCTCGCCGGCCCCGGAAGCTGCGGATCACCCGCGTACATAGCGGGTATATCCGGGTTCATCCGGCCGCATCAGACCATTTCAAGCCTTTTGCCCGGTCGCGGC
>CAYLTB010000273.1:0-2134 GCA_964386675.1 uncultured Verrucomicrobiota bacterium | reverse complement strand
ACGGCGTATTCGCCGTCGCCGATGGTAATCAGGTCGATGCTGTCGAACGGCACGTCGCCGTAGCCGGTCGATGCCTTCGTCCGGTCCCACTGCCGCACCAGCTCGTCGCGGACCTCGCGCTCGCGCAGGCCGTAGGGCAGGACGATGTTGTTGCCGTTGACGTTGACGACGCCTCCGGTGGCGGCCTCGGATGCGGCGCGAGCGCGATCCGTATTGATCACGCCGGTGTAGTCGCCGGCCTGCGCCGACATCGCGGCGTACACGGCGCGGAACGCCTGATACGACGCCGATTCGGTTTCCGCGTCAGCGGAATAGGCGTTGCCGGTGTACTTGGTCCAGCTCAATCGCAACTGTCCATCGGCTGGCATCGGGAACGTGCCGCCCTTGCCGTCGCGCTTCCCGGCCGCCTCGGTCGGGTTCAGCAGATCCTCGCCCTGCAGCATGAGGCGTGCGGCGTTGGCCGCTGCCGGCGAACCCTCGACGCGCGACATGATGGTGCCGGCGGTCGCGGTCACCGGCGAGTCGGGCCGCAACTGCTGCAGCACGCCGAGATAGGCCTGATCGTTCGAGATCCCGTTGCGCACCGACTTCAGGAACTCGGCCCGCTCGGGCGCGGTCATGCTGCCGACCGCGGTCGACAGGCTTTGCACCTCGTCGCGCGTGAGCATCGCGAAGCGTGTGCCATATTTCTGCGACATGGTCGAGCCCACGCCAAAGCGGTTTTTCAGCTCCGCCACCATGTCATCCTGCGACATGCCAGCGCCGAAGTTGATCGGCTTGACGTCGGCGATGCCGGACCGCCCAGCGAATGCGATAGGGTCCTCGTTGCGCGCCTTGATCGTGGCGACCGCGGCGGACTGGTAGTTCTGGAAAAGCTGCGACTGCGCGGCGTAGCCCGGGCCCGCCTTCGGCGCGCGCCGGCGCAGCTCCGCCTCGATTTCCGCCGGACTGGCCGTGGTGAGCGACGAGAGCGCGCCGGCGTAGTCCTGCGCGCTGCGGTAGGCATCGAATCGCCGCACGCCTTCGACATCGCCATAGGCGTGCACGAACTCGGCGGCCGTCAGCGGTTGCGGCGGGGCCTTGCCATCTTTGAATGCGGCCATGTCATCCGCTTCGCGAGTAGCGACGTAGCTGCGGTATTTCGACCGATCCTGTTCCACGCCCTGCGACGCGCGCCCGAGAAGCTGCACCACCTGCGACACGGACAGCGCGTCGTATGCGGGGTCGCCGGTGCGCGGCGCGTATTCGGTTGCCTGATCCTCGTGCAGTCGTTTCGCATAGGCTGTTGCGTTCTCCGGGGTGTCGAACACGCCAAGGTGCCGGCCGGTTTCGCGGAACTGGCGCACCGCTTCGTCGTCCGACATGATGCGGCCATCTTCCGACACCGTCGGGATCAGCACCTCGCGGCCGTCGACGCCGATCGACATCGAGCGAACGGTCGAAATGGTGCCGTCGGCGTTGTGGACGACGGGCCGGTTGTGGATGTCGATGTTGCCCTCGGCGATCAAGCCGGCAGGCTTCGTGGATGCCTCGGCCACCGTGCGCCCAGCAGGTGCGAAGGCCTCGACGTAGTCGCGGGTTTCCTTCCAGGGGATGCGGCGCACGAACTCCGCCGGCGATATTTCGCCCATGGCCGGGTTGCCGAGTTTCCGACCGGACGGGTTCTTCCCGCTTTCGTTGGTGCCCTCGATCCAGTCGCGGACCACTGCCGGCCCGGCGTTGTACGCGGCCGCAGCAAGCATCGGGCTCCCGAAGTCGGCCACCTGCTTGTCGAAGTAGGCGCGGCCGAGCGCGAGATTGTAGTCGGCGTCGGTCTTGAACCGCTCCGGGTCCCACGGCAGACCGGCATACCGCGCCGCGATCGGCCCGGTGTCGGGCATGATTTGCGCGATCCCGGTCGCGCCCTTCGGGCTGCGCAGCGGCTGGCCGTTCGCATCGAACTGCTTGCCGCGCGACTCCTGATGCACCATCCGTTTCCATACGGTGTCGGCCGAAACGTCCACCGACGTTGCTTGCGCAGGGTCAACGCCCAGGCGCGCCGACAGCTTGCCGAGCGCGCGCTCGGGATCGCGTTCGATTTCGCCCATGACGGCCGACGTCGACATCGACAGGTCGACCTTTCCCAGCAGTGCGC
>CAYLTB010000272.1:0-2153 GCA_964386675.1 uncultured Verrucomicrobiota bacterium | reverse complement strand
GGCCGGTAATTGCCGTTGCGCAGCTCATCGGCCAGCAACCGCTGCTGTGCGGCATTGAGCTTGAAGGTGAAGGAAGTCTTTGGCGCTTCGTTCATGGTCGGGCCATCATAGGCGGACGCCTTCCCGCCGACAATCCTGCGGCGACGCCGAATCGCCAGGATTCCCAGACCGCGCATTGGCATGAACGTCATTGGGCCTGTATACTGATTTCAGAACGGAGCGCGCCGCCGATGAACATGTACCGAAAAAACGGGTTGTCTATATGGATGTTGACGCTGATCGTGGCGTGGACGGCGCTCGCCGACGAGCCGCCGCGAAACGTGATCCTGATGGTTTCCGACGGCATGGGGCCGGCGGCCGTCACGTTGGCGCGGCTGTTGGCGCCGGAGGGCCGGCTGGCGCTCGATGCGCATTGGATGGGCGCCTCCATCACGCACGCGGAGCGGTATCTGGTGACGGACTCCGCCGCCGCGGGCACGGCCATCGCCTCCGGCGTGCGCACCGTCAACGGCGCGATCAATATGGACCCGGACGGCCGCCCCGTGCTGAATCTGCTTACCGCCGCGCGGCTCCAGCGGGGGATGGCCACAGGTATCGTCGTCACCTGTGTGCTGCCCCACGCCACGCCCGCCGCATTCAGTGCGGTCGCGCCCAGCCGCGCGCAATACCTCGAGATCGCTGCGCAACAAGCAGCTCTGCCGCCAGACGTGGCCTTTGGCGGCGGCCGGCGCTGGTTCCTCCCGAAAGAGGCCGGCGGCGTCCGGCCCGATGGCCGGAATCTTCTGGACGAACTGCGCGAGAAAGGTGTGGCCGTCATCCGATCGCGCGAAGAATTTGACGGACCGCTGCAGGCGCCGGTCTGGGGGTTGTTCTCCGGCGGCGACCTGAATCACGAGATTGACCGCGTGGCGCCGGATCAGCCCGGACTGGCGGAGATGGTCCGCCGCGCGATCCACCTGCTGGCCGATCGGCCGGAAGGTTTTTTTCTGATGGTGGAAGGCAGCAAGATTGACCATGCCGCCCACGCCAACGACGCGGCAACATTGGTGCGGGACATTCTCGCCTATGACGAAGCGTTTGCCACCGCCGTCGAGTACGCGCGACAGGACGGGCGCACGCTGGTCGTTTCGCTCTCCGACCACGAGACCGGCGGCCTGACGATCGTCGACGGCACGTGGGACCCGGAATGGCGCGGACCGTTGCGGTTGCGCCAAATCAAGACATCGACGGCGAAAATGGCCCGAATGATTGCCGAGTTCGGACTGGCCCCGGACGCCGTGTTGTCGGAGTTGGCGGGTGTGACGAACCTGACGAAAGAAGAGCTGGCCACGCTAAAGATCAAGAAGGCCACAGCGTCCGTGCTCGTGAAGCCGTTGACCGCCATCATCAATCGGAGGCTGGCCCTCGCCTGGAGCACGGGCGGCCATTCGGCCGTGGATGTGGGAGTCTATGCCTTCGGTCCCGGCAGCGAACGCTTCCGCGGCGCGCACCCGCATATGCGCATCGCACAGACCGTTGCCGACTTGCTCGGGCTCGACCTGGCGCAACCGCCGCCGTTGCCGGAAGGCGTGCCCCCTCCGCCCGCGTCGGCCGCTGCCGACGACTGAGCCCCAAGGGCCAACCGCGCGTCCCCAAGGCACGAGCGGACTCGTTGGGTTCGGACGTCAGTGCCGCCGCTTCAACGGAGGGTCACCGGCCGCGCGCAATTCCGAAGAAATTCAGCGCCCGGTTCACCAACGCGTTGCGCGCGCTCGCTTCGATGACCGATTCGAGCGGGAAGCCTAGATAGATGAGCTTGCCGGCCGCCGCGCCGCCGTCGAAAGCGCCTTCGTACTGAAGGCCCGCGGGCGCGCCGCCGGCATACCGCAGACACACCAGGGCGCCGCCGTCGGGGTGGATGACATCCGGTGCGGCCACCGCGTACGACATGCGACCGTCGTCCAGGTTGAACGAGCCCACGTCCGCGAATACCCCGGCCCCGCCGGCGATCGTCCGGGTCTGCGCGTCGCCTTCGGCGTTCAGGACCTTGAGATAGCGTCGCTGGAACGCCGTGTCGTTCAGCCGGACATTGTCCAGCGTCGCGAAGGCATCCCCCCAGTCTTCGGTCAACTGCGAACCGGAGAGAAAGAGTTTTCCTCCGCCCTTCAGGTAAG
>CAYLTB010000271.1:0-2222 GCA_964386675.1 uncultured Verrucomicrobiota bacterium | reverse complement strand
AACTACGAACAGGGGACGCGTGAGTCGATCGACGCCCCAAAATCCCCCGGCCGTCACAAGGGT
The DNA here is from genome assembly GCA_964386675.1 of uncultured Verrucomicrobiota bacterium. Lineage (GTDB taxonomy): Bacteria > Verrucomicrobiota > Kiritimatiellia > PWTM01 > PWTM01 > CALGXT01. The sequence continues at coordinate 2,159 of CAYLTB010000271.1, read as the reverse complement.
GGCGGTTGGGCCGACCTTTAACCGCGAAGGGAATCGCATGAGCAGCAAGGCCAAGGGCCGCCCCGTGGGAGCGACCAACGTCCGGGACACCGCGGACGCGATGCCGTCCGCGTGCCCCAAGTGTGGATCAACGAAGCGGGGACCGTATCTCGATCGTCACGTGCGGGCGTACACCGGGCTGATGAACGGTCAGCCCTACACCCACATCGTGCGCCGTCGCGTCCGCTGTGCCGACTGTGCCCAGATGCGCATCGACCGCACGTTTGAAAACTGGCCGGATGGCCCGCCGGACGAGGCCGGAGACGAGAAATAACCGTATCGCGGTTATTTCGTCCGAAATTCCGTTCTGAAGGGCATCGATTTCCGGGGTTTGGGGTTCCGGTTTGCCGCGTGCGCAAACCAGAACCCGCCCCATGCCAACTCCCACGTTCGCCGAATCCCAGTTGACACGCATCGAGCAGGCCCTGGCCAAGAATCCGGGCGTGCGGTCGATCTCCGTGGACGGCGTCAACGTCACGTTTGATGACCTGATCAAGCAGCGGGACTACTGGCGGCGGCAAGTGCAGGCTGAACAGGGTAACCGCTCCCGCGTGCTGTCCGTCGAATTGGGGGGCCTCTAATGGGCTCTCTCATCCGGATGGCCTCCGCCGCCCTGAAGTTCGGCTATGACGCGGTGGTCGCCAAAGCAAAGCGGCAGGCACCGACGGGTATTTGCCGCAGCGAAGACGCGGAGCTGGATCCATCGCAGCGCCGTCAGCTTTTGTCGGCGTCTCGCGACATCAATCGAAACTTCGTCATCGCGTCGTGGATGGTGCGACGACATCTTGATTTCGTCACGACGTTTCGATTTCAGGCGCGATCCATTGACGCCGCCCTGAACAAGAAGCTCGAAGATCAGTTCTACAGTTGGTCGCAGGCGAGCCAGTTCGATGCCGCCCGCCGCCATCCCCTCCGCCGGTTCATTCGCTTGGCCGAGGCCCGCGCCGTGCTCGATGGCGATGTGTTCCTGTATCGGCTGGCCGATGGCCGGGTGCAGGCCATCGAAGGCGACCGCGTCCGCTCGCCGATTGGTCAACTGCTGCCCGATGGTCTGACCGCTCGCGACATAGTCCACGGGATTCACACCGACGAGGCTGGTGGCCTCAAGTCGATCTGCGTCTGCTCCCGCACGAAGACGAGCGACTTCTCACCGTCGGCAGGCGGGTTTGTCTTCGAGCGGCTGCTGGATGCCGTGCATGTGCACCAGCACGGCTACTTCGATCGGTTCGACCAGGTGCGGGGGATTTCTCCGCTGGCCTGTGCCCTGAACTCGCTGCGGGATTCCTACGAGGGGATCGACTACGCGCTGGCCAAGATGAAGATCGCACAACTGTTCGGGCTGGCATTCTTCCGAGGCGACCCCGACGCGATCAACGCCGCAGATCGGCCAGAGAACACGACCGATTACAAGTCGATGAAACTGGACGGTCCGAAGATTCTCGACCTCGATGTCGGCGACCGAGTCGAATGGGTCGAATCGAAGACACCGTCGATGGAGTTTCAGCAATTTCAAACGCTGGTGATCCAGCTGGCCCTGAAGGCCCTGGACCTCCCCTATTCGTTCTTCAACGAGTCGTTCACGACTTACTCCGGCAGCCGGGGCGCTCGGTTGCTCTACGGTCAGTCCTGCAAGAACCGCCAGGCAGACGTGGTCGACCTGCTCGATTGGCTGACCCGCTGGCGGCTCGCCTGGCTGCTGGCGGCTGGCGATCTGACCGAGGGCGAGTATCTCGCCGCAAACTGGGAGTGGGTCCACGCCAGCATGCCGGGCCTCGATCCGCTGAAGGAAATCGAAGCCGACCTGCGGCGACTCGCCGCAGGAATGACAACTCGCCGCCGTCTCTGCAAGGAGCAAGGCGAAGACTACGACGAGATCAAACGTGAGTTGGCCGAAGAACAGGCCGACCTGGCCGAACTCGGCCTGCCCACCAACGTTCAGCCGGACAACGGCCTCATCAAGGAGCTTGTGACCGATGGCGCTGCTTAAGACGAAGATCGATGTACCCGCACGGGCTCTGATGTTTGCAGGCGACGTCGTGACCGACGCACCGGCCGTTCCCGTCCCGCCGGAGCCGCAGGTGGATGGACAACCCACGCCGCCGCCGGAACCGCAGATGACG
>CAYLTB010000270.1:0-2290 GCA_964386675.1 uncultured Verrucomicrobiota bacterium | reverse complement strand
AGACCGTGACCGTGGAGTACTTTCCGGTGCGGCAGTCCGATTGGGTCGTCGCGCTGGATGCGACCGGCTATGGAGCGCAGGTGCTTCGCAACCGCGACGCAGCGAATGACCTCCGGCAGTGGGCCGCGGGGGCCCGCGTTCAGCGTGTGGTCGAGTGGGCGGGCGTCGGCTGGACGGGTCTGGCCCGGGGCTTCCACCAGGGGGTGCGCTTCGACGGGGGTCCGGACTACAGCCGTACTTCGGGCGCCGCGCTGCAAGTCGGCGCCGGCTGGTCGCCGCACGCGCTGACGCAGACGACGTACCGGTTTACGGCAGATGATTTCGAGGATGACGGCTTTGACGCTGCTTTTTCATCGCGCGACGCCCAGAACCATGCGATCGGATTGGAGCAGTCCCTGTTCTTCTACGGCAACTGCGTCCGGGTATCGCTGGGCGCGGAATACGCGGAAAATGACGCGGAAGGGCGCAATTTCGATTTTGACGGTCCGGCCGTCCGCGCTTCCGTCGGCCTGCCGCTGTGGTGGGGGGCGCGGTTTGACGCGGCGTATGCGTATCGCAAGGAGACGTACCGGAACTTCGCCGGTCCGGTTCGGCGCAAGACGGAGCGGAGCGAGTGGAATATCGCGGTCAGCCGCTGGTTCGGGCAGCGGTGGCTGGCCTCTCTTCACTTCGATGACGCGAATGAAGAATCCACAATACGCGCGCTGTCCTACGAACGGCGCGCCTGGGGAGCGAGTGTGGCCTATGTCTACTGAGGCTTCCGGTTTCCTGCGATACGCCGTAATCGCGGCCATCGCCGTTGCAAACCTATGCGCGGTACGTGCAGCGGATCCGCCGCCGACGCGAGTCGAGCGCGATCAGGCGCTGGACCTGGAACTAAACGGATTCCGATCCCCGATTTCACGCCCTGGCGAACTCGCGGTATCGGCCTCATGGCCGCTGTACAAGGAAGAGCCGAAGGCGGCGCAGCAGAATTTCCAGCCGCCGCCACCGCCGCCGCCGTTGTCCGAGAAAAAAACGCCGCCGCCGCCACCGCCGCCGCCACCGCCCTGCAATCCCAACTCGCCCAACTGGCCGAACTGCCTGCAGCAACAGCCCTGAGCGCGAAGACCGCTCCGTTCAGGGTTCCGCCAGTGGATTTACGAAAAACGCCCGGTTCGGTTTCTCGGGATCCACAAGCAGGCCGATGGCTGCAGCCGACTGCTGCTTCCGGCGGGCGAGTTCCAGCAGCGGGCCGGAAACGTAGAATGCGGCGGTCGTGTCATGGTCGCCGCCGTCAAGAGCGACGGCCACCTTGAATAGCGTCCGCCCATTCACCTGCACATGCGTGTTGGTCAAGGACCGGATGCGGCCTGTCGCAAATCTTCCATGGGTCAGCAACGAAAGCGTCCGCCGCCGTGACAGACGGGCGACCAGGATGAATCCGGCGCCGACGGCGGGGAATATCGCGACCAGGGCGGCCGCCATGCTCGATAGCGAACGCCGGCACCCGCGGATTCGAGCGATCTCCGGTTGATCCGGCAGATACTCGGCGATCGCGGCGTCGCCTTCCGAAGGTCCGTCCTCGGTGGCGTAGCAAACGGCCGAACGGCGAACGCCATCCGCGGCCGCGTATTGGAAATGGAAGCGATACACCCGTTGCTCGTTTTCCCTCATGCCGGTTCGCTCGCGTCGCTCGATGAAAGCGTCGGGGGTGGAAACGCCGCGGGCATTGAGACGCAGATCATCGGCCATGCGCCAAGGGAAGATGACCGCGAGCAGCGGGCCGGAGATCAGCAGAAAGACGATCCCGATGACGCCGATGCCGTGGCTTGCCCTCGCTCGCAGCGCGCGCCGACGGATGTCGGCCGGAACGGAGCGCGGCGGTGGCTGACGAAGAAAACGCTCGATCGTGTCTATCGAAATGACGGGCACGAGGATCTGATTCATATCAGACCGAGCATGCTTTGTCAGACAACTATTCGCCAAGTCCGCCGGCGGGATTATTTTACGAACAAAACACTTGACATTATGCCGTGACTGGGAAGAGGCTTATCCTGTCGGATGGGTTGGTGCCCGGCTTGTCCAAGGGAGCGGGAGTCCCCAATCCGGCCGGGGCCCGTCCGTGCGCGGTCGGAAACGGCCGCTCTGGCGAGGAGGCGGGAAATGAAAAGCCGCACTGCGGTTTGGATCGCGCTGCTGCTGACGGGTGGCGCTGTCGTCGCTTCGGGGGATTGGAATCCGGGCGACCCCGACAAGAGCCTCTTCGCTGTTTTGTGTGGGTAGCTCATCGGACGGGCACGGGAGCGAT
>CAYLTB010000269.1:0-2373 GCA_964386675.1 uncultured Verrucomicrobiota bacterium | reverse complement strand
GCCGTGCACGCGGCGGACGCGATCGCCGAAGAAATTGCCGCCGCGATTCAATCCGGCGGCAGCGCCGGCTGAATCGCGTCGTCCGGCGCTTGTGCGAAGGTGACCGTGCCGGTCACGTTCCGCAGCTCGAGCCAACGACCCCAGGGACCCTCCATCCAGCCGCCTTCGAAAGGCTGGCCGACGGTGCAATAGTTGAGCTTGGGATTGAGCAGCGCCTCGGTGCGGTTCCAGCAGCCGGTTTCCGGGAATAAGCGCACGACCGCCCGCTCCAGCCCTCGAATGACCCAACGCCGCCGAAAACGACCCAACACCGCCGCCATCTCGTGAAGGGAAACTTCGCCCGAAGCCTGTTCGATGAAGGCCCGGACGTCCTCGTGAAAGCAGCGCCAGACGGGAATACACGCCGCGCCGTCCTCGATGCGCGTCGTGCGTCCCGGCAGCAGCGGCGCGCCCATGGGCGTCCGGATGCGAAAGACGGCTTCATCGTCCTCGGCGTGGCCGGCGAAAACGAAGCCGTTGCGGCAGCGCGATACCATCCAGTGTCCCGGGAACTGCGACGGCCGCGCGCCGTCCATTGCGAGATCCCACCCCAGTGCGGCCAATACCCGGCGTAACAGGTTCTCGGTCGGATAGCACTCCGCGGGTTCATAGGGGCGGAGCCGCCGTCCGCGCATTTCCGCGGACGAGACCGAACTGGTGCCGCGCACCCAGCCCAGCCGACCTCCGCCACGGTCGCCGCGCCAGAGCGCGATCACCCGCCGGTCCGTCGTTTCCGACCGGGCCGCGGTCGCCAATACGTGCGTGGCCGCATCGGTTTCGCAGAGCAGCACCTCCTCGATCTCGCCCGCGCTCAATGCCGGATGGTGGCGGCACACCGCGGCGTAGTGTCCCACCCGGAACCGATCCCGATTGTTCGAAACCGCAAGGTCCAGCTCGCCGGAAATCGGTGCGGCGAGCCGTACGTTCAGCCGTTCGCGCAGCGCGGGGCTTGCGTGTCGGGTCGGCCCGTAGAGCAACACCGAACCGCCGCGATCCAGATGGGCCGTCAGGGCCCGTTCCCACGCGCCGCCGGCGTCCGGCACCGGTGACACCAGCACGCTGGCGGCCAACGCGGCGGGGCGCACGGCGGTCAGCGCGTCGGCGGTGATGACGCCGGACAGCGGCAGGCCGCAGTTGATCGCCTGCTGGATCAGCAGGTCGCCCGCCAGGACCTCGGGCATGCGTTCGGTTTGGTCGAAGGTGTATCGGTGGTACTCGGCGAACGGATAGACCCAGACCACGGGCGGCGGCGCGTCGGGCCGGAATTGGATGGCGCGCCGGATGTGCGGGATGATCTCGACGGCGAAGTCCTCGGGCAGCTCTCCCCAGGTGGTGTCCAGCGTAAGGAACTTCACGTCGTTGAACGCTCGCGCCCGGCCGTTCGCGTCCACGCGAACGCAGGCCGTGGAGAGATAAATCTCGTGCGGGGACCGCTCGTAGTAATCGCGCCACGGCGAATTGCAGAACCAGGGATCGCTGACGTATTGCCGGAAAGGGAAGACGTCGCCGCGATAGCCGCAGATCTGGCTCAGATAGCCGGCGATCGCGAGGCCATGGTTGCCGGTGATGCGCGGCCACGGCGTATTCGGCGGCGGTGTGAAGCGGAAATCGCCGGCGTAAAGATCGGCGTAGGGGGTCGCGTTCCCGACGAGATTGATGCCCGCTGGAAAATCCGTGCCCCGGCATTCCACCTCCAGGTCCGGACAATGGCGACGGAACAGCCGCCAGAACTCAACGACGGCGTCGCGTACCGCGCGGTTGCCTTCCGGACGGTAATGCTCGCCATCGAAGAATTCGCCCGCCCCGCCGCTGGAGTAGGGGCTGCGCCCAAAGCCAAAACTGTTGGAAAACCAGATGTAGTCGAAGCCCATATCGCGCGCGTACACGGCGGTCTGACGGCCCAGGAATTCGCCGAAGGGCGTCCCTTCCGGCACACCACCGCCGAAACCCGCGAAGGTGGCCGCATCGGCATGCAGCCGCGCGGTTGCATCAATGCAACGCATGTGCTCCCCGATCAGCAGTTCCGGGTGACGCGCGTATCGGAATGGCGAGCGGCAGAACTCGGCGCCCGGATCGAAGGCGCATCCGACGCGCAGCGGGCCGTGCAGCGCCTCCCGTGCGGCCGCCCGGAAAAGGGTCACCACTCGCCGGATATCCGCATAGGTCCAGCGTGGCGGATTTGGCCGGTACAGCCGCGGTCGCGCATATATGGTTTCCCCGTTCGGATCGTCTTCGATCGACACACCGTAGACGTGAGTCGCAAACCCGATCCACATGGCCCATTCGACGGATCGCGCCGGGTTGCCGTCGTATTCCAGGATCTCGGTGCCGTCG
>CAYLTB010000268.1:0-2409 GCA_964386675.1 uncultured Verrucomicrobiota bacterium | reverse complement strand
TGTGACCCCTACCATGTCAAGGTAGTGCTCTAGCCAACTGAGCTAAGCGCCCGGCGCTTTCCGTTGCGGAAAACGGGCCTAGCATAACGGCGGAGGCGCGGCGGTTCAATCCGATTGTTCGGAAGGCATCCGCGCCGGGTCGCACACGGTTGAACCCAGAATCAGAACAACGCCGGGCCGTCGCGATGCTGCTGGCGACCGCGCTGCTGTGGAGCTTCGCGGGCGTGCTCATCAAGAGCATTGACTGGAACCCGCTGGCGATCGCCGGCGCGCGCAGCCTCATTGCCGTTCCGCTGATCGCGCTCGCCGCGCGGATGCGCGGCCCCTTTCGCTGGACCCGCGGCCACCTGCTCGGCGGTCTGGCCTACAGCGCCGCCATCATCTCGTTCGTGGTCGCCACGAAGCTCACGACCGCCGCCAACGCGATCATGCTGCAGTACACCGCGCCGATCTACGTGGGACTGCTGAGCGCGGCGGTCGCCCGCGAGACGGTGCATCCCCGCGACTGGGCCGCGGTCGGGATCGCGCTCGTCGGCGTCGCGCTGTTCTTCTTCGACGAGCTGTCGTTCCAGGGGCGTTGGGGCAACGGGCTCGCGCTGTTCAGCGGCTTCGCGTTCGGGCTGATGACGCTGTTGATGCGGCGGCAGAAGGACCGGCATCCGGTCGGCTCCGTGCTGGCCGGAAACTTGATCACCGGTGTCGTATGCCTGCCGTTCGCCCTCGGCTCGAGGCCGCCGGCGGAAGATTGGCTGCTGTTGGGCGTCATGGGCGTCTTCCAACTGGGGTTAGCCTACGTGCTGTTCGCCTCGGCGCTGAAGCGCGTGTCCGCCATCCAGGCGATCACGATCCCGATGGCGGAACCGGTGCTCAATCCGGTCTGGACGCTGATCTTCGTCGGCGAGCGGCCGGGGCCGTGGGCGCTGCCGGGCGAGGCGATCGTCGTCGGCGCCGTGCTGTGGCGCGCGCTGGCGGCGGCGCGCACGGACCCGGCGCCGGCGCCCCTGAAGGTGGAGTGAGTCTGACGCCGGCTTGACGCGCGCCGCGCCGCGCCCGTATCGTTCCGCCGCGCGCTGCGTTCCCGTCGGGAGTGCGCCCCGCAAAAGCACATGACGAACACCGAGCAGACCGATGCCCCGGCGCCCGACGTCCTTGAGGCGCCGACCCATCCGGCCTTTTTCGACAACCAGCGCGGCGCGTTCTTCCGGCGGGCGGACTGGCTGGCCTTCGCCACGGTCTTCCTGCTCTCGTTTCTTTTCTATTTCCACACGCTCGCCCCGACTGTGACGCTGGAGGATTCCGGCGAGCTGGCCGTCGCGGCCGACTACTTGGGCGCGCCCCACCCGCCGGGCTATCCGATCTGGACCCTGCTGGCCTGGTTCTTTCAATGGGTCTTTCACTGGGTTCGCTATTACGGGCAGCCGGACTCGAACTGGGCCATCGTGGCGAAGTCCGTGCGCGACCTCTTCGCACCCGGACCGCCGGGCGGTTATCCCAACCCGGCTTGGGCGGTCGGACTGTGCTCCGCGTTCTTCGGCGCGCTCGCCTGCGGCGCGCTAGCCCTGCTGATCAGCCGATCGGGCGCGGACATGCTGCGCGGCGTCGAGCGGTTCAATCGAATCGTCGGCTATCGCGCCGAGACGTGGTTCTGCTGGGCGGGCGGGGTCGCCGGCGGTCTGCTGCTGGCCTGCTCACCGGTGCTGTGGTCGCAGTCGGTGATCGTGGAAGTGTACAGTCTCAACGCCTTTTTCCAGACGCTGATCCTGCTGCTGCTCTACCGCTGGATGGCGCGCCCGGCGGACGTCCGCCCGCTGTTCGCGCTGGCGTTTGCGTTCGGGTTGGGCCTGACGAATCACCAGACGCTGCTGTTCCTGGGCCTGGCGGTCGCCGTCGGCATCGCGGTGCGCGACCGGACGCTGTTCCGTGATTTTCTGACCGTCGGCGGGCTGTTGATCGTGCTCGTGCTATTCAACGTGCTGGCCGCGCGCCGGGGGTGGACGGCGCTGCTGTGGTCGTCCGGGCCCGCGTCGCCCGCATTCTGGGTTCACACAGCGCTGTTCCTCGCGATTCCGATCGCCGGCGGGGCGCTGCTGCCGCGCGGCCGCACGGTAGCCGCCGCGTTCCTGCTGGTCTATCTGGGCCTGTCGTTCTACGCCTACCTGGCGCTGGCCTCGGAGCAGAATCCGCCGATGAACTGGGGCTATCCGCGAACGTGGGGCGGACTGCTGCATACCATTTCGCGGGGGCAGTACGAGCGAATCGTGCCCGCGGATATCTTCTCGATGAAGTTCGTCCTCCAGCTCGGGGCGTTCTGGCGCGACCTTGGCCGCCAGTTCACGCTGCCGATCGCCGTCGCCGGGGCCGTGCCGGTCCTGATGCTCGGGGCGGTCCGCCCGGCCGCGCGCACGTGGC
>CAYLTB010000267.1:0-2466 GCA_964386675.1 uncultured Verrucomicrobiota bacterium | reverse complement strand
TCGTCAAGATGGTGCATAACGGGATCGAGTACGGCGACATGCAGATGATCTGCGAGACGTACCAGCTCATGAAGGAAGGGCTGGGCCTCTCCAACGAGGAAATGCACCGCATCTTCGCACAGTGGAACCGCGGCGTACTGGACTCGTACTTGATCGAGATCACGCGCGACATCCTCGGCTACCGCGACGAACAGGGTCAGGCGGTCATTGATCTGATCCTCGACGCCGCCGGCCAGAAGGGCACCGGCAAGTGGACCGTGCTCGCCGCGCTCGACGCGGGCCAGCCGCTGACGTTGATCGCGGAGGCAGTGTTCGCGCGCTGTCTCTCCGCGATCAAGGAGGAGCGCGTGGCGGCCTCGAAAAAACTCGCCGGCCCCGCCGCGAAGTTCCGCGGCAACCGGAAGGACTTCGTGAACGATCTGAAGAACGCGCTCTACGCGGCAAAGATCTGTTCGTACGCGCAGGGCTTTCAGCTCATGCGCGCCGCGGCCAAGGAATACGGCTGGAACCTGAACTACGGCGGCATCGCGCTGATGTGGCGCGGCGGCTGCATCATCCGGTCCGCGTTCCTCGGGAAGATCCGCGACGCCTTCGCCAAGGACCCGAACATCGTCAACCTGCTGCTCGATCCGTTCTTCCGGCGCGCGACGGCCCAGGCGCAGGACTCCTGGCGGCGCGTGGTCATGACCGCCGCGAAGCTCGGCATCCCCGCGCCGGCCATTTCCAGCGCGCTGGCCTACTACGACGGCTACCGCACCGCACGGCTTCCGGCGAACCTGCTGCAGGCGCAGCGCGACTACTTCGGCGCCCACACCTACGAGCGCGTGGACCAGCCGCGCGGAAAGTTCTTCCACACCAACTGGACCGGCCGCGGCGGAACGACCTCGGCGAGCACGTACGTGGTGTGAGGATCGAAGCCGGCATTCTGGTCGCAAGCGTTGTCGCCGGACCCGCGTCAACGCTCAGGGCATAGTTCGCCGCATTCCGGAGATCGACCATGAGTGATTCGCTGTTCGATCTGGAAGACAAGGTCGCCGTCCTCACCGGCGGCGGCGGCGTGCTCGTCGGCGCCATGGCTCTCGCCCTGGGACGCTACGGCGCACGAGTGGTCGTGATGGATCGCGAACCGACCGGCGCCAACGAGGTGCTCGGCCGCCTGCGCGCTGAGGGCGTCGAGGCCGACGCGATCATCGCCGACGTGCTGAATCGCGAGAGTCTCAACGACGCCGTTTCATGCGTTGTCTCCACCTTCGGCCGCTGCGACATCCTCGTCAACGGCGCCGGCGGCAACCGAAAGGATGCGACGACCGGGCCGGACCTCTCGTTCTTCGACATTCCCGAACACGCGTTGCGGTTCGTGATGGACCTGAACCTGCTGGGCACGATCCTGCCCTCGCAGGTCTTCGGCCGGCTCATGGCCCGCCAGAAGGAAGGCGTGATCGTCAATATCTCCTCGATGAACTCCTTCCGACCGTTGACGAAGATCGTCGGCTACTCGGCCGCCAAGGCCGCGATCAACAACTTCACGCAATGGCTTGCAGTGCACCTGGCCCAGAATTACTCGCCGAACATTCGCGTCAACGCGATCGCACCGGGTTTCTTCGAGACCCGTCAGAACAAGTTCCTGCTCCGCGACGAGCGGACGGGCGAACTGACGGCGCGCGGGAAGCAGATCCTGGACCACACCCCGATGGGACGGTTCGGCGCGCCGGAGGATCTGCTCGGCACACTGATCTGGTTGGTGTCGCCGGCGGCGGCCTTCGTCACGGGCGTCGTCGTGCCTGTGGACGGCGGTTTTTCGGCCTATTCGGGCGTGTAACCCGACCCGCGCGTTTCCCGTGAAAGGGCGCCGCGCGCCGTTGGAAAGGAAAGCGGCAGACATGAAGGGTCTTCGGAAAGCGGTGGAGCTTATGGCGACCCTGGCAGCGACGATGGGCGCGGCGGAAACGATCCCGGCGGATGCGGAAATGGCGCGGCGCCTGCGCGTGCCGGACGCCGTGATCGAGGCGGCGCTGGCAGCGCCGCTGGCGTCGTATGGGCGGCGGCTGAAGGGGGGAGGCCATACCGACGCCGGCTGGAACGGCGGTTGGCAGATCGCACTCGCGCTCGCGGCCTGGACCGGCGATACCCGCGGCGACGCGAAGCTGCTCGAACGGATCGAATGGAACCTGCGGGGCGACCGCTGCATCAGCGCCAACGGCGGCTATCCGGCGCAGCACGAGCTCAACGTCACGGCGATGTACACCATTCTTCGCCAGAGCCCGCGGTTCTGGGAGGGCCGGCTGACCGCCGAGCAACGCAGCAAAATTGACCGGGTCATGAAGGCCGCGCTGGTCGCCTCGGCCTACACGACGAGCGACGCGACGTACGCCGGCGGCCGCGCGCCGACCGCGCTCGACGGCGATACGAACCTCCACCGCGGCTGGAACCCGAACTTCCGCGAGGGCCTTTTCGGCGGTCTGCTCG
>CAYLTB010000266.1:0-2469 GCA_964386675.1 uncultured Verrucomicrobiota bacterium | reverse complement strand
ATAGCACGTCGATGCCGGCCGCCTCCAGCGCGGCAACGGCGGCCTCCGCCGCCGCCACACAAGCCGGACTCTGCATGTTGATCGCAACGACCTCGACGGTATAGGGCGCCACGCTAACGGGCCATCGGATGCCGTTCGCGTCGAAGTGCTGTTCGATGACCGCCTGCAGCGTGCGGGTCACCCCAATGCCGTAGCACCCCATGATGATGGTCTTCCGCTGTCCGGCCTCGTCCAGGTATTCCGCGTGCAGCGCCTCGCTGTACTTCGTGCCCAGCCGGAAGACATGGCCGACTTCGATACCGCGCTTCTCGCGAAGCACGCCGGCCGCGCAACGGGGACACCCGTCGCCCTCGCGCGCGAACGCCAGATCGCTGAAGGCGACAACCGTCCCGGCATCCCGATCCAGGTTGAAGTGGATGGCATGCGTGTCGGCCCGGTTGGCGCCCGTCACGGCGCCGCGGCAGCCTTTCAGGCGGCCGTCGGCCCAGACGGGAATCTTCAGGCCGCAGGGTCCCGCGAAGCCGACCGGCGCTCCGGTGACTCGCTCGATTGTGGCGTCGTCGGCCAGTTGGAGGGCGCGCGCGCCCAACGCATTACGAAGCTTGATCTCGTTGAGTTCCCGGTCGCCGGGCACGAGCGCGGCGACGGGGTTCCCATCGGCCAGATAGACCAGCGTCTTGACGAGCCGTCCGGCCGGGACGCCCAGGAATTTCGACACTTCCTCGATGGTCCGCGCGCCGGGCGTCGGGACCATCTCCAGCGGGGCCGCATCGTCCGGCCAAGCCGGCGCCTCACCGGCCCGCGCTTCGGCGCGTTCGCGGTTCGCGGCATAGGCGCAATGGTCGCACTCTACGATGCCGTCCTCGCCGGAATCCGCCAGCACCATGAACTCGTGCGACGACTTGCCGCCCATGGCGCCGGTGTCGGCCTCGACCGCCTTCGCGCGCACCCCGCAACGGCGGAAGATACGCTCATAGGCCGCGTACATCGCCTGGTAGCTGGCGTCGGCGCCCTCGGCATCGGCATCGAAGCTGTAGGCGTCCTTCATGATGAATTCTTTGGCCCGCATCAGACCAAACCGGGGCCGGATCTCATCGCGGAATTTCGTCTGAATCTGGTAGAACGTGCGCGGCAATTGACGCCAGGAATTGATTTCGCGCGCCACGAGTTCGGTGATCACCTCTTCATGGGTGGGACCGAGCACCAACCCTCGATCCTGGCGGTCACCGACATGGAACATCACGTCTTTGAGCGACTCGAGCCGCCCGGTACGCTCCCAGATCTCGGCAGGCTGAAGCGCCGGCATCAGGACCTCGATGGCCCCGGCACGGTCCATCTCCTCGCGAATGATGCGTTCCACTTTGCGCAACGCGCGCAAGCCGGCCGGCAGAAAGATATAGAGACCCGCCCCCAGCCGTCGGATCAAGCCGGCGCGCAGCGCCAGCTGATGGCTCGGAATTTCCGCTTCGAGCGGAACTTCGCGCAATGTCGGCAAGAGTTGTCGGGACCAGCGCATGGGCGCCTCTTTCGGTTTCGTCCGGAACAGGATGGAACGCGGCACCCGCGCGGGCGGCGTCCGGACACCGCCGCCGACCCGCGCATCATAGCGGCCGGCCGCGCCGTGTCAATGCGGGCCGGGACCGGACGTGGAACTTCGGCTCGCGGGCCTGTTGCCGCACTCTTTACGTTCCGCAGCTCCCCGGACGTCCCGCCCCGGCGAATGCGCATCTTCGGACGGCCCCTCGCGGCGACGGCCGCGGACGGGCGCCGGAAGCAGACCGAAAAGCGCGATCCTGCTTCGGGGCGCGCCCCAGCATCCACGCCAACGCGCCGAGATATTGACTCCGCGGCTCGTCCTCATCCGGCTGCAACCGCCGCTGTCTCTTTAGAGCCGGACGGTCTTCTCCAGACGGATGTCCGACGAGGAGGCGCCAATCATGAGCTTGAAGTCGCCCGGCTCGAGGGTGGGTTTCAGGCGTTCGTCCAGAAAGGCGAAGTCGTCCCAGACGAGCGTGAAGGAAACCTTCTTTGTCTCGCCGGGCGCCAGCGTGATCCGCTCGAAACGCTTGAGTTCCTTGATCGGGCGCGTGATGCGGCTGAAGACGTCGCGCAGGTAGAGCTGCACGACCTCGTCGCCGGCGCGCGCGCCGGTGTTTTTAACCGCGCACGTCACCCGCACCTTCAATCCCTTGCCGGACCCCTGTTTCCGGACGGCGAGGTCCGTGTACTCGAACGTCGTGTAGCTGAGTCCGAAGCCAAACTCGAACTGCTCGAGTTTGCCGCGGCAATCGCAGTAGTCGGCGACGCGGCCGTGAGGGCGGGGGTTGTAATAGAGCGGCAGCTGGCCGGAATGGCGCGGGAACGTGATCGGCAGCCGGCCGCCGGGATTGTAGTCGCCAAAGACGACCTTCGCCACCGCGTTGCCGCATTCGGCGCCCGCGTACCAGATCTCCAGCACCGCGTTGACCG
>CAYLTB010000265.1:0-2489 GCA_964386675.1 uncultured Verrucomicrobiota bacterium | reverse complement strand
ACGAGTTTCGGGTGGAGAAAGTCTTCGTACGTGAATGGGATGGACGTGAAACGCAGATCCGGATTTCGCGCCGATTCGACGCGCAGCGCTTCCGCCCACGCAGGCATCTCGACGCGGCGGCGCGCCGTTACGAGGACGCGTTCAAGAATGGGCGTCTGCCGCGGGTCGGCGGTCTGGAGAATGACGCGCCACTGCAGGTAGGCGTGGTCGGTCGGCGCAAACGACGCCAGGGGCTTCCAAGGGGTCCAACCCTCGCCGGGCAATGGCGTCGAGCCCGTCCGGATCGAGAAGACGGCCCGCGTGCCTTCGGGTTGTCGGCCCTCGGCCTCCAGTTGGAGCGACTCGATTCGGGACGGAAACCGCAGGGGGCCCCGGGTCGCCGCGACCGGGATGGGGGGCGAAAGCAGGGTGCCTTCTTCTGCGAACTGGATGAGCTCCAGCCGCACGAACAATTCACCGTCAATCGGCGTCCACGTGCGGCCCCCGTTTTCGCTGACAAAGCTGCGTCGGGGTTCCGTTGCGCGTTCCGGAGCATTGGCGATCAACTCCGCGGCCGGAGAAAACAACGCGCGCGCCGCGCGCCGGCCGGCTTGAAGTTCAACGACGTTGTCGCCGCTTTTCAGCAATTCAACCGGCACCGGACGATACCGCCCCGTCTGCGCGGAGAGCGTCTGGCCATTGACCGTTACGAAGGCATCGCTCATCGGGCCGGCCAGCACCAAGCGTGCGGAAAACGCTTCCGGCCGGGGCACGCGGAGGATCTTGCGGACACGCCGGTCACCGCGCAGCGGGATCTGTCCCGGTTGCGGCAGATGGTACCAATCCTTGTCCACGAACGGCAGCGCGCCCGGCCCATCGTCTTCGATCAGGACACGATCGAGCAGGACCACGCCACCGGCGGTCGGGTCGTATCGCAGGTCCCAGGCGCCCATGCCCTGCTCGAAAGCGTCCCGCGCTTCGATGACGAAACGCTCGGCCGGGGTCGCCTCCTGTGACAAAACGGATCCCGCGGCCAAACTGGCCGCGCAGAGTATTCCGACCAGAGCGGAACGATGCCAACGCATGGCGTATCCTCCCCCGCGGCCCAGCTCACCACCACCGGCGGTCCGGTTCGATGGGCCCGCCGCCTCAGCGGCGCCGCCGGCCCGCTGGCGAAGCCGGGGCCACAGTGGTGATGTTGAACACCCGTCGGTCATCGGGCGGCACTCGCAATACGATGCTTTCCTGCCGGCCGGTCCCCGGCATATTCTCGTAACCGGGCACCGGCGTCCAGACCGAATCCTGACGCGATCGGTCTTTGGAGATCAGCGTGTAAATCAGGCCGGTTTTCGCCAACCACGAGATCGTCAGCTCGTCACCGACCCGCGTGACGAAGACCGCCGTTTCCGCGGTGGGCAGCAAACTATTGGTGGTAGCGGAAGGGTTCGGGTTTTGCGCGGACACCGAGGTGCAGGAGCTGGTCAGGGTGCAGAGCCCCAACGCAGCGACGGAGATGGAGAGGAGACCCTCCAACGGGCGTCGTTGGTATCTGCGGCGATTCGCGGTCACTTGATTCCCTTGTCCGTTTCCGTCGGCCGCTCCGGGGACGGCGCCGGCGTTGTTGCATCGGCCGCCGGCGGCTCATCTGAAGCCTGCACGGGGGGCGCTGGGAGAACGGCGCTTTCAAAGACGGCGGGCGCCGTCGGCGCCGCCTCAATGGCTGGCGCGGCCGGGACAACGGGCGCGAGACCCGGCGGTGCGGAGCTCCGGGGCGAGACGGCCCGATGCCGCCGGAAGAAGGGGAATTCCGCAGGCGGCGGTGCGTTCTCGCGGCGGTCGTACCAAGACCCGGAGCGGGCCGGCGCATTGCGGTCGATCAATTGCAGACGGTACCGCGCGGCGAACCAGGCCCAGTCCTCTCGCGAGAATTCGAGGATGCGGCCGATTTCGCTGATCAGGTTGGGCGTATCGAGCGACGGAATGGCCAGGGTGCGGGGACACCATGCGGTGGCCTCGGCTATTGCGGCTGGAAGCGTCTTATCGTCGCCCACCAGGATGACCCGCGAAGGCATGACCGTCAGAAATCGAACTTCCGCCAGATCGCGCAGAGAGATGCCGACCCATTCCTCGCCATTCCACGCGTGCAGCGCCGGCTCCTTTTCGGCGGCGTCGCCTTGATAGGACAACAATACGGCGGGGCGGCGACGCGCGACGTCAAACAACGCTTGAAGCACCGAATAGCGAGCAGGCGCCACAATAAGCGTCCACTCCGCGGCTGCCGCGGATACCACCCAGCCGCACACCAGCGCTGCCAGCCAAATCAAGGCCGTACGAATTTTCACGTCATGTCCTCCGACCGGAGGACTATAGCATGCCCTCCATCACCCGAACAAGTCCGCCTATACGCGCGATCCGCGGGGTGGGGCGGGCAGGCGGTGCGCGCTCGTATGCGACTTACTAGTGTTCTCATAATTGTCACGACATGATCTTCACGGGTAGGGACGGCAGTC
>CAYLTB010000264.1:0-2491 GCA_964386675.1 uncultured Verrucomicrobiota bacterium | reverse complement strand
CGCGTCGAGGCCGGTCTGTCTTAATTGTAGATTGTCGAGACGTGACCCTTAAATTTTTACCAAGCGCCGCGCGCGAACACTCATGGAGAAGAAGCCCTGGGAGACGGAAGAAGCGGCCACAGCGCGGCTCGAGCAGGAGGACGCCGAACGCGCGAGCATCGCTCAGGACGCCATCGCCCGCGCCCGGCGCCGCGTCGCGGAATTCAACGCCGAACAGGACGCCAAGGTAGCCCCCGACCGCAACGCCGCATTACAGCGTCAGGCCGACGACGTCGCCTCTGCCACCGGCAAGGCGCAGGCACGGGCTGCGCAAAAAACCGCCCGCGCCAACGCTGCCCACCGCCGCGCTGAGCGCGAGGCCGCGCGCAAGCGGAGGAGACTGTGGCGCATGGGGCGGTGAACGAGTACGACGAGGCGTGCTTGAAGACCGGCGTTGACACCACAAATCCGCGGTGAGAGGCTAAAAGAGTAGCATGTCAGTGGGTCCTTCAGGCGCGGTCTTAACGGGCGCTGGCCTGTCTGCGCTGTAGAACTTGTGTACACAGGAGGATGAGTCATGCAGGTCACGTCAAAGTTTCTCAAACCGAAACTCAGCGTTTTGGCGCTATTCGCCTTGATCCTCACCCCTTTTGTCCGCGCTCAAGAACCCGCCGCCAACCTTCAGGCGGGCGTGGACAGTCTCGTGCGACAACTCAGCGAGAGCCTGAAGCAGGAGGGGCTGACCACCATCGCGATTCTGGACATGGCGGATCTCGAACACCGAGTCGCCACCCTCGGGCGATACGTCGCGGAGCGCTCCATCACAGCGTTTCATCGGTCAGGGCGTTTCACGGTCATCGAACGCGATCTTCTTGAGCGAACGCTGAAGAAGCTCAACCTTGCCGTTCCGGACCTCGCCGATCCGGCGAATGTGCAACTTCTGGGTCGGGCTTTGAACATTCAGGCGCTGGCGAAGGGGACGATCGGTGATCTGGGTGACACCATTGAGCTCAACATTCGCCTTGTCCGCGCTGCCGAGAACGCCGGCCATGTTATTGCGGTCGCTCAGGAGACAGTTAAGAAGGATGGGCAGATCGCCAAACTGCTCGGCCAAGTGCTGCCCCAGACCAGCGGAACCGGTATCAGCGGGACGGCGACCGCCCCCGGAGAGGCTGGCGCCGGAATCACCATTGATCTCGGCCAGGGCGTCAACCTGGAACTGATCGGCATCCCCGCCGGCGAGTTCGACATGGGAAGTCCTGTCCTTGAAACCGGGCGAAGTGAAGACGAGTCTCTCCACCGTGTGCGCATCGCCCAAGCCTTCTACATAGGCAAGTTCGAAGTCACCCAAGCGCAATGGCTGCTCGTCATGGGGTCCAACCCCGAGCAGAAAACGCGAGACATGCGTTGCCCCGTTACGAACGTATCGTGGGAGGATTGTCAGAAGTTTCTGGTTCGCTTGAACGACTTGGCCGGCGAAAAACTACCCCAGGGGCACCGTTTCCGCCTCCCGACCGAGGCGGAATGGGAGTATGCCTGTCGGGCTGGAACAACGACGAAGTTCAGCTTCGGCGATGAAGAGGACAAACTTGGCATGTATGCCTGGTATGGCGACAGCAACGGCAGCATACACGCAGTTGGCACAAAGCGTGCGAACCCGTGGGGTCTTTACGACATGCACGGCAATGTCTGGGAGTGGTGCCAGGACTGGTACGGCAATTACGAGTTCCCAGCCAAAGGTGCTACTGAAGACCCATCCGGTCCCTCGTCGGGTTCCGGTCGGGTGCTCCGTGGCGGGGGCTGGAACGATTCAGCCGTCTTCTGCCGTTCGGCGAGCCGGGACGGGAGCGATCCGTCGAATCGCAACGACAACGTCGGTCTTCGTGTGGTCGCTGCCCCCTGAGGGCTCTCGGTCTTAACTTTCTTCTTTTTTACCCGCCGACCGGAGGGAGGCGGTCGAATTTTTTATGAAAACCCGCCCTCCTATCTATACGCGATATTACGATCTGCTGGGGTGGCTGCTCGATCATACGGCGAAGTTCCCGAAGCATATGCGCTTCGGCCTTGTACAGAAAATCGAGGGTGTTGCGCTGGACCTCCTCGATCAATTGACCGAGGCGTTGTTTCGCGCGGACCGTCACCTTCTGCATGATGCCGTGAACATTCGCATCGAAAAGCTGCGCGTTTTCTTGAGACTCAGTCATGATCGGCAGCTTCTCAGCGCCGACCAGCTGCGCTTCGCCATCGGAGAGCTGGATGAAGTCGGTCGGATGTGGCACGGGTGGACAGGCGACAGGAAAAAGGCCTCGCGTGCCGTGTCACCTTCAAACACGGTCGAGACCGGCTCGTGAAGCGGGTCGGCGGACTTATAGACCGTGTATGCTCTTGGGAGAATCTGGAACTGGCGGCGCGCCGCGCCCGCCGCCGGAAGCGCTATCGCATACCCGCCGAAGACTTCCGGCTCCTCGCTGTTTCGTGTGGGTAAGACTCGGGGGCGCTGCCCCCGAACCCC
>CAYLTB010000263.1:0-2495 GCA_964386675.1 uncultured Verrucomicrobiota bacterium | reverse complement strand
GCAAGGGCGAAGGCCGCATTCAACGCGGCAGCCAGCGATCTGGACAGCGACGGCTGGCCGGCAGCCCCCTGCATCCGAGCCCGCTTGCCCAGCAGGGTCTCCAGTTCCATCTCAAACTGTTGCGCGGGGACCCCCAACTTCCCCAGCAACGGCGGTGTCACGCCATCCGTCTGCCGCACCAGAGCCAGGAGCAAGTGCTCACAGTCCACTTCCGCGTGGCCGTACTCGACCGCAAAACGCTGCGCATCCTGCAACGCCTCTTGTGCCTTGATCGTCAATTTATCCAGTTGCATTTCCAAAATCTCCCATCACATCGGAAAATAATGCAGCAACAATTGTGCCATACCTTAAATATAAATTGATGTTCTTGCAAATAAAGCACTTAAACATTTATTTAATGAGACGATATTGCTCATCATGGTCTGGATATGCCGCCTGAATGTGTGTCGTATGTATACAGTTTTTGTCTATCCCGAATATATCGGCGGGGCGCGTAAGCCTTTTGGCGATGGTATGTTCTCGGGACGTGCTCCAGTTGGGACAGGCTCGCGGTCTGCATGAGGATACACCCTTGGCCCACTTCAAATAACTTGAACTCGAGGGGTGTTTCAACGGGCGAGGAGACTGTCACGTAATGGGCGTCTTCCACTTTTAGACACATATTCATGTGGCCATGAGCCCTCATCACGCATCGCAGATTTGGAAACGGTCCTGCCGGATGCGTCACGGTCTCCGTAAAGGAACTGTTTGGCGCCTGGAACGGCGCCGCCATACCGGTCTGCGCCGACGGCAGGCCGAGAATGGGGCTATGCATCAGAAGAAGATACGGCCTTGAAATGACGAGCGCCAACGCTGTGTCCAGCCGGCGCAATTGTGCGGACAGAACGCCGGCCCGCTCGCCAACGCCCGTCCCGCCGATGGTGGGCAACTTCGCAGGTTCACGGCGCGAGCGCCGGCGCGGTCGTCGAAGCCGGATCGCCGGCCGGAACCGCCTCGGACGTCGGAGCTGCCATCAGCTTTTCGCGGTCCCGCACCAGTCCGACGAAGTACGGGTGGCCGTTCTTTGTCTTGCCGTCCTTGTCCGTGAACTTCGTCCGCCGCACCTCGACGAAGAATTCGCGGGCCTTTTGGTTGTCGCCCAGACGACGATGGTACTCCCCCAGCAGATAAAGCACTTCGAATCGGGCCACGCCCTCGGGCCCGGCCTGCAACTCGGCCTGCAGCAAGGGGAGCGCCTTTTTCACGTAGCTCATGCTCTGCTCGGCGTTTTCGCGATGCATGTAAGCCATCAGACAGTAGAACCGCCGCCAGAATTCCGGCGGCATCTGCCGCTGTTCATATACGCGTTCCAGCCACGCCAGTTTCTCGAGGTGTGTTTTCGGTCGCTGCTCCGGGTTGTAATGGAGCGGCAGCCACTCCTTGAGTTTCGCAACCTCTTCCGGCGTAAGCTTCTCGAATTCATCATTGAATGCGGCATACCCGTTGGCCGGGTTCAGACAGATGAAGTTCTCATCGGTCATCGGCCAGAACACGAGGTCGAACTTCGACGGCCATTCGTAGATATAGCTGCCGAAGCTCATGATCGTGCGCGCCGGAACCTTGTCTCCCGTCAGGGGATCCGTCAGCGTCGCATCCCCCCAGGTGGTCCCCCGGGCGACACTCGGTCCGAGGAATAATCCGATACCCACCAGCACGCTCAACTCGCGCCTGCTTATGTTCATAAGCGCTCTCCTGGAAATATCCGTCTTTGCCGCATGCAGAAAGGCTCTTCCATGACTTTCCTGTCTTTGGCGCCCGCAGGTTAGCACAGGGCGTACTGCGTCGCACGTATTTCCAGGCTAATGCGGCGACACTCGCCGCGATAGCGCTCCCTGCGATACTATGCCCGGCGATGCGGTTCGATCCAGCCATTCTGCGGCGGCGCGGCATCGCTGTGCGAATCCATGCCTCGCTGCCGGCGATGATTCCGATCGCCGTGCTGACGGCCCCCCGCGGCGGGGATTGGACGATCCTGTTCGTCGGCATGCTGCTCGGCATCGTCATTCACACCGGCGGACGCCTGCTCGGCTGGCAACGGATCGGTTTGCGGGCGCACGACATGGTATTGCTGCCCACAGGCGCACTCGTCCGCCCGGAGCGCTGTCGCCTGCGGCTTGGCGAGGAGTGGTCGTCCGCTCTGGGCGGCGGACTGGCGAGCGCCCTCGCCTGGCTGGTATGGACGACCCTGGCGCGTATCGCCATTCGTGACGGAGCGGCGGAATGGGGCACCCATCTTTTCGAGTGGGCTCGATACAGCGGGGCGCTGGTGTTGGCGAACCTGTCGCCCGGTTTTCCCTTCGACGGCCATCGGCCGTGGCGCGCCGCCGTCGCACCCTGGTTCGGCGAGGGGACCGCCGCGCGCTTCGGGGCCGGCGCCGGTCGCATAACCGCGTTCATGCTGCTGATCGCCGGACTGTGGCACCGCGCGCCATGGCTCCTGTATTGGGCGCTGTTCG
>CAYLTB010000262.1:0-2533 GCA_964386675.1 uncultured Verrucomicrobiota bacterium | reverse complement strand
GCCGGGCGCCCGGCGCCTTCGGTGCCGCTGCCCCGCATGACCTATGCCGAGGCCATGAGCCGCTACGGCAGCGACAAGCCCGACCTGCGGTTTGGCATGCCGATCACTGATCTGACCGATGTGTTTCGCGGCAGCAGCTTCAAGGTCTTCGCGCAGGCCGTGGCACAGGGACACGTCGTCAAGGCCATCAACGCGAGCGGGCTGGAAACGGTGCCGCTGCGCGTGACCGATGAGTGGACGGAAGCCGCGAAGGCCGCGGGGCTGGCCGGGCTGGCGCACATTCGGGTACAGCCGGACGGAAGCTGGAAATCGCCGATCACGAAGTTCTTCAGCGAGGGAGAAAAGGCGGCGCTGCAGGAGCGTCTCGGAATCCAACCGGGCGACCTGGTGCTGTTTGCGGCCCACGAGGCGGATCGGGTGCATTCGTTCCTGGGGCGTCTGCGCCTTGAGGCCGCCGCGCACGCGGGAGTGATCCGGTCCGACACCTTGGCGTTCACCTGGGTCACGGAGTTTCCGCTGTTCGAGCGCGATGCGGACGGACGGTTGACTTCAATGCACCACCCGTTCACCGCGCCGCACCCCGACGATCTGGACCGGCTTGACCGCGAACCGCTGAGTGTGCGCGCGCGCGCCTATGACATTGTACTCAACGGCGTCGAGCTGGGCGGCGGCAGCATCCGCATACACCAGCCCGAGCTGCAGCGGGAAATGTTTCGGCGACTTGGGCTGCCCGAGGCCGAAATCGAGGAGCGCTTCGGTCACCTGCTGCGGGCGCTCTCGTATGGGGCGCCACCCCACGGTGGCATCGCGCTCGGCCTCGACCGCCTCGTGATGCTGCTGACCGGCGCCTCTTCGATTCGCGACGTGATCGCGTTTCCGAAAACCCAGAAGGCCGTGGACCTGATGATGGGTGCGCCTTCGAAGCCTGACCCGCGCCAGCTTCGCGAGGTGCACATCCGCTCGCTCGTCGAGTCCTGACCGGGCGATTTCCGCGTCATACATCTGGGGCCACGGCGCGATTGTTCGTGAGGCGCAGACGCCCTCGGCCGTCGGCAGCTCCGACATGGACAAGATCCCGGCGCTTCTCGGGTGGCCTGCTCCCCAGGCCCGAACTGGCGGGCGGTCAGGGTTCCTGAACGATAGCTGGTCGGATTCGGCGGAATGTTTTTGGATCGGCCACGCGGACCGAGCGCATCACCGTTCCCAGGATCGTAGGTCCGGCGCGCATTCGCCAGGGAGGATCCCGCTCTCAGCGGGCCTTGCGGCTCGAATCACGCCGGAGTCGCCGGCGGAACTGGCGGGGCGAGCAATGAAACATCGTGCGAAACTGGTGGTGAAAGTGCGAGAGGTTGTTCCATCCGGAATCGAAGGCGATCTCGCCGATGGGGTCGTCGGTTTCCGCCAGTCGGCGCGCAGCGTGGTTCAGTCGGATGTCGGCGACAAAACGCAAGAAGGTTCGGCCCGTGAAGCGGCGGAACTGGCGGCAGAACGTCGCCTTGCTCATGTGCGCTTCTGCGACCACATCGCCGAGGCGCAACGGCTGTGCAAAGCGCTCGAATGCCGCGTGCACCGCCAACTGGATTCCACGGTAGGGCGGTGAGCGGCGCAGGACGGTTGAGGTGGGTGAGCTGGCGATCGGACGGCGTTCAGGGGCGGGCCATCGCGCGATCGCGGCAAGTATGGCCAACAGCCGCGCCAGACGTTCGGGCCCGCGAGCCCGTTCCAGCGCTCGCAGGCCCCGGATCAGTCCGGATACCCCCGCGCCCACAAACTCGACCCCGCGCGCCGCCGCCCGCCAGATCGCTCCGAGGGCCGCCAGTTCGCCGAAGCGCCCCAGAGCCTCCTCGAATTCCGGCCCCATCTGCACGGCGTAACCCACCGTAGGCCCGGCTTCATGCCAGTAGTGGGGAAGCCCACCGCCAATCATCACAATGTCCGGAGCGCGGAAGGGCCGAATGGTATCGCCGATAAACCGCAGCCCGGAGCCCCGTATGATCGCGGTCAGTTCGGTGTGGGCGTGGTAGTGCCAGCGGCGACCGGCTCCGGCAATTCGATGTGCCCGTCCCTCCGGGTCCAGCGCCTCGACTTCGCCGAGAGAACGCTTCCAGCGGAGCAGGCGGAAGGAGCTGCCGGGCAGCAATTGAATGTCCTCGGCGAGCAGTTTCATTCGGCCGATCCCTCACCATTGAGACTTTTGTACACATTTTTGATTCACGCCGACAAGACGGGACGGTAGGTGTGCGCGAGCATGGCCGCGGTACGGCCGGGAGTGGGCCCGGACGTCCGCGGAGATGGAGCAATGGCAGGTGAATATCGTTTCTCCTTCGGTCCCTGGAACCTTCATGAGGGAGCCGATCCGTTCGGCCCGACGGTGCGCCGGGGCGTTTCGTTAGCCGAAAAGTTTCGCCTGTTCAAACCGTTGGGGTTCGACGGTGTGCAGTTCCACGACGACGATGTCGTGCCGGGCATGAGCGAGCTCAGCGCCGTGGAGATTCGCCGGCGCGCGGCCGAGGTGAAACGGGCGCTCGATAGC
>CAYLTB010000261.1:0-2533 GCA_964386675.1 uncultured Verrucomicrobiota bacterium | reverse complement strand
AACGCGATCGAGGCGACGCCCCTCGATGCCGCGGCCTCGTCAAATCGGCGCGCCGTCTATCGGGAGGCGCTTGAAGCAACGGTGCTGCTCCTGTCGCCGTTCGCCCCGCACATTGCGGAGGAACTCTGGCGCGAGCTGGGGCACGAGGGCAGCGTGCTGCGCGCGGCCTGGCCTGAGGCGAACGCCTCGGCGATGCAGCGCGAACAGGTGGAGATGGCCCTGCAGGTCAACGGCAAAGTCCGCGGTCGCATTCGGGTCAGCGCCGGAGCGGATGTGAAGACCATCGAGGCGGAGGCGCTGGCGGATCCCCAGGTCGCAAAGTGGCTCGAGGGCAAGACGATACGCAAGGTCGTCGTCGTGGCCGGCCGCCTGGTGAATATCGCGGCGACATGAGGAAGTACGTCGAGCGGCTGTGGTTCTTCGCCGGGATCGTGATCGCTTTCGCGCTGGCTTTCGCTTTTCCCGGCTGGGGGGACGGGGTGCGCCGGGCGCGGATCGTGCCGGTGGGGGTGTTTTTGACGTTCGTGATCACCGGAGCCACGCTGGATTTCCGCGATATCTGGCGACACCGTCAGCACCTGCGGGCGGTCCTCGGGGCGACGGTTTCCACGTTGATTGTGCTTCCCATCGCCGTTCGCGCGCTGGCCGGCGTCGCCTTCCACGGTCAGCCGGACTTCCTCGTAGGCGCGACCCTGATCGCGGCCGCGCCGGTGACCGTGGCCTCGGGCACGATCATGACGGCCATGGCGCTGGGCAACGTGGCGCTGAGCCTTTCGATCTGCGTGACCACGAATTTGGCCTGCCTGCTGACGATGCCGGTTGTCTTGCCGGCCCTTCTGCGGATGGATCAGCCCCTGAACCTGCCGGCCGGTCAAATTCTTTCGGGACTGGCGCTGACGGTCCTGCTGCCGACGTTGTTGGGCGCGGCACTGCGGGCGGCCATACGGCCGTGGCTGGGCGCGTGGACACGGCCCTTTTCGCAGTCGGTGGTCCTTTTGATCATTTTTAATGCGGCGGCGTCATCGGTCTCCCGCGTTCGCGGCGCGGAACTCGCCGTGCTGTGGCTGTTGGTATTCACGGTGCTCCTGCGGTTTGCCGTCGTGGGGTATCATGGGCTGCTGTCTCGAGTGCTTCGCTTGGATGCGCCGTCCCGGGCCGCGTTCACGATCCACACCTCGCAGAAAACGCTGGTGGTGTCCTCGCTGGTCTGGGGCTGGTATTTCGCCGAGCGGTTTCCGATGGCGTTGTTGCCGGGCATTGCCTACCACCTGGTCCAGATGGTCATGGATACCCTGGTTGCCCGGAGCTTCCGGCGGGCGGCGGTTGCGCAGATGAGGGAAAACGGTTAGGATGTTCGTCACGGTATGAAATACGCGATTCTGGGCGACATTCACGGCAATTTGGAGGCGTTAATCGCCGTTCTGAAGGACGCCCGGGAGCAGGGAGCTGACCATTTTGCGTGCGTCGGCGACATCGTGGGCTACAACGCCGCCCCCGTCGAGTGCGTGGACATCGTCCGCGAACTCGATTGTGTTACCGTTCGCGGCAATCATGACCATTACTGTGCGGGGGCCGATGCATTGACCGGATTCCATCCGCTGGCGGCCGACGTGGTCGCCTGGACCCGGAATCAATTGAAGCCGGAGCATGTTGAATTCCTGCGCGGCCTCAAATACGTGCAGCCCGTGCAGTCGTTCACGCTGGTGCATAGCACGCTCGACAATCCCGAGATGTGGGGTTACGTGTTCGACAAGCTCGAAGCGGACGCCAATTTCAATTACCAGTTCACTTCGGTCTGTTTCTTCGGCCACACGCACGTGCCGCTGGCGTTTGAGAAGACCTCGGAGGTCAAATACGGCCTCTACGAGAAGATCAAGACTGCCCTGGGCCGCAAATACTTCATCAACGTGGGCAGCGTTGGCCAGCCTCGGGATCGCGACCCGCGCAGCGCCTACGTGCTCTTCGACGTCAAGAACAACGAGGTCGTGCTGCGGCGGGTGCCCTATGATATCGAAAAGGCGCAACGCCGCATCTGGGATGCGGGTCTGCCGCGGGCACTGGCCGACCGACTGGCCGACGGGCGATGACGATTGGGCTCGAATGGAGGGATCGGCGATGCGAGTGAACGGGCTGCGAAGGGGGGCGGTAGCTCTGTTGGCCGTGCTCTGCGCGGCGGCGCCGGCGGGCGCGCAGGTGGATGTGCGGCTCCGCACGGATTTTCGCCGCTACCTGTTGTTCGAGCCCATCGAAATCCGTGTCCGGATCGATAATGGCACGCGCAATCCGCTGGTTTTCACCGGCGAAGCGCCCAACGCCGAATTGGTTTTCGACGTGGAGCGAGCGCCGGGCGAATTCGTTCGGCCGAATGGCGCTCCCGTCTTTTCGGCGCCCTTCGAGGTGCCGGGGTTCGGGCACGCCGTCGCTAAAGTCGAACTGTTGCGGTTGTTCGACTTGCCCGAAAGCGGCCCGCTGGCCGTCGCCGTCCGCGTCAAGACCGGCGGGGAGGAGTTTCCTTCGGGGAAATTACTCCTCG
>CAYLTB010000260.1:0-2598 GCA_964386675.1 uncultured Verrucomicrobiota bacterium | reverse complement strand
TCACCGCGCCGTCTCCTCCGCCTGGGTGACCAGGGCCATGCGCGCGATGCGCGCCTCGTGCAGAATGCGCAACACTTCGACGAGCCGTCCATAGGCAATGCGCTCGTCAGCGCGAACCATGATCGTCACGTCGGGATCCGCCGCGCCCAGCGCCTTCATCTCCACCGCCAATTCGTCCCGCTGGATCGGTCGCTGGTCCAGATAAATCTGGCCGGTCACGTCCAGCGCGATCGTCCGGGACCGGTCTTCCTGAAGGTCGGCCGCCTTTCCGCGGGGCAGGTTGACAGGAATGCCCTGCTCGATCAGCGGAAACGTGATGATAAACGTAATGAGCAGCAAGAACGTCAGATCAATCAAGGGCGTCAGATTGATTTCCTTGATCTCGGCCAGCGAAACGATTGACGTTCGGCGCGGCACGGCGTCCCCCACCCTAGGCCTTGACAAAGGCGCGCTGGAGTTCCGCCACGAACTCCTGAGAAAAATTGTCCATTTGAACGGCCAGCGTACGGATGCGGCCGGCCAGCATGTTGTACCCGATGGAGGACGGAATGGCGACCAGCAGCCCGACCACCGTCGTCAGCAACGCGCCGGAGATACCGGGCGCGACGGCGGAGAGATTGGCCATACCCTTGACGGCCATCGCTCCGAACGCGTCCAGCACACCCCATACCGTGCCGAGCAGCCCGAGCAAGGGACTGGCGCTCACGGCCGTCATTAGGAATCCCATGCGACTCTCCAGCAGCAGGGCCTGATCGGCAACAGCCCGCTCGGTAACCCGACGGACCACCTCGATCTGCAGCGCGTTCATTTCGATTCGTTCCAGACGCTCCTGTGAAGGCAACAATTCCGGTTCGCCGCGCTTCAACCCGGCGATCTCTCCCCCCAGGGTGGCGCATCCGGCTTCATAAATGCGGTAGAGGGGGCTGGGGTCAAAGCGCTGCCGGCGCAGAAAGATCGCCAGCGGGTGGCCTTCTCGCCGAAACGCCTGGAGAAACCGCCACGATGCCCGCTGGGCCGCCGCCAGCTCATTCCATTTTGAGATCATCACAGCCCAGGCGAAGATCGAGGCCAGGAAGAGAATGATGACAATCAGCTTGCCGGAAAGCAGATTGCTGTTGCGAAAGGCCATCAAAACGTCCGCCGGCGGCAGCCATGGCATGAACATATGCACCTTCCCCGAAAGCGGCCGCCGGCTACGGAACACTCCCGCGCCACCGTCGGCACGCACGCAGGGTAGACGAACACGTCGCCGGGGTCAACCGACGCCTCCGCGCTGTTTGCGGATTGCCGCCCCGCCTCCCACAGGGTATAGATGCCCGTGTCAATCCAATGTGTCCGGGAGCGAGCGACGCATGTCCACAACAACGCAGGTCATAGCAATTGCCAACCAAAAGGGCGGC
This sequence comes from uncultured Verrucomicrobiota bacterium, assembly GCA_964386675.1. Classification (GTDB taxonomy): domain Bacteria; phylum Verrucomicrobiota; class Kiritimatiellia; order PWTM01; family PWTM01; genus CALGXT01. The sequence continues at coordinate 1,198 of CAYLTB010000260.1, read as the reverse complement.
GTCGGCAAGACGACCACGGCCGTCAACCTCTCCGCCTGCCTGGTCGAGCGCCGGCGCCGGGTTCTGTTGATAGACCTCGACCCGCAGGCCAATGCTACCAGCGGCCTCGGCGTCGAAAAGAAAGCCGGCGCCAGCCTGTACCTTCCGCTGCTCGGAAAGGGCACGCTGCAGGAACGGATTCAGGCCACGGCGTACAAACGTTTCGACCTGGTGCCCTCCGAGTTGGATCTTGCCGGAGCGGAAGTGGATATTGTGCTGGCGTCCGATTATCTGCAGCGGTTGTCCCGCCTGCTTGCGCCGGTCGTCGAGACCGGCGAATACGATTTCATTCTGATTGACTGCCCGCCCTCCCTCGGCGTTTTGACCGCGAATGCCTTGACGGCCGCCCATAGCGTGCTGATTCCACTGCAATGCGAGTATTTCGCCCTGGAGGGTCTGAGCACGATTTCCGGCGTTATCGAACAACTGCGAACGTCAGGCGCAAATCCCGGGCTCGTCATTGACGGGATCTTGATGACGATGTTTGACAAACGCACGAAGATCGCCCAGCAGGTGGTCGAGGAAGTGGTCGCGCATTTTCCCGACCGCATTTACCACACGTTGATACCGCGCAATGTGCGGCTGAGCGAAGCGCCCAGCTATGGCAAGCCGGTCATTGTGTATGACGGCAGCAGTGCCGGGGCCCTGGCCTACCGGCTGCTGGCGCGGGAGTTCTTGAAACGCCATGCCGCAGAGACGGCGGCGGAGGCGTCGGAAGCGGATGCCGTCGCAGGCGCGCCCGCGACCGACATGGCGCCTACGGAGCCGCTCCCGGCGCCGAGGTCGGATACCGCGGGGGCGCGCGAAGCGTCGGCGTCCGCGTCGGAGGCAGGCCTATGAAGATATGGATCGAAGAGGCCGTCAGCGTGCTGCGCATGTTGGCCGGTTCGCCGGATTCCGCGTTCCGCTGGTTCATTTTTGCGGGCATCCTGTTCGGCGTCGCCTTCTTGATGCTTCGCATTATGGGAATAGCGGTTGGAAACGCGAAGGCCACCTGGTCCCTGAACCTCCTGGTGCTGGTTCTGGCGGCCGGGTTGTTGCTCGGCGCCATGGTGGCAGGACGGATCTACATGACGCCGCTGTTGGCGGCGCGTGTGGCCGCGCCATGGCCGGACGTTCTCAGCGCAGGCATCGGATTGCTGGTGCTGGCGACGCCGAT
>CAYLTB010000259.1:0-2609 GCA_964386675.1 uncultured Verrucomicrobiota bacterium | reverse complement strand
TGGCGGTCTTGCAGTCGCAAATGATCCGGCGCGGGTCCACGAGGTTCGCGGCCGCCGCCGGCGCCAGGCCGAGCAGCACGCTGACGGCAAAACAGCCGGCGTTGCCCACAAGCCGGGCGTTGGGCCCCAGTCGGGGATTGTGCAGTTCCGCCAGGCCGTACACGGCTTCGGCCAGCAGCTCGGGCGCCGTGTGCCGCATTTCCTTGCCGGCGCGCCGCGCATATTCCGCATGCTCGGCGGCCGTGGCGAAGCGAAAGTCGCCGCTGAAGTCCACGACCTTCGCGCCCCGCGCCAACTCCTGCGCGGCGTGCTGCATGCCGACCCCGTCGGGCGTCGAGAAGAACACCATATCGGCCGGTTCCTGCGCCCGCGGATCCGTGTAGGGCAAAATGGGCAGATCGCAGAACCCCGCCAGATGCGGGTACAGATCGCTCATCGCCATGCCGGTTTCCGCCGCCGCGGCCAGGCAGACGATCTTCGCCTCCGGGTGCTGCAACAGCAGCTCCGTGATGCCCACTCCGCCGTACCCGCCCGCGCCAACGATTTTGACCTTCAGCATGATTCGTCTCCTGTCGGCGTGTGGCGGCGCTCTATGCGCGCACCCGATTCACGCCCGACCGCAGCGCTTGTTTTCGCCCGTTCCAGATCAGCACGCCCTCTGTCCGGGAAGGCAGCCGAATCCGCCCCTCCAGCCTTCCCGCGCCATCAAACTCAAACCGCACCTCGACGCGGCCGCGCGGGTGGCAGACGGAGGCCGCGATGTTGCGCCAGTCTCCGGGCTGGGGGCGCACTTCCACTTTTCGGAAACCGGGCGCGGCGGGGCGGATACCGGCCACGCCCGTGCGCAGATGGAGCAGGGGACTGCTGCTCCAGCCGTGGCAGTCGGAGCGGCCGTCGAGCGATGTTTCGACCGCTGTCCGCAGGCCGTTGGCCGCCATCTCTCGCCAGAGATCGAGACGGCCCGGGATGGCGTTGCCTTCGCCGATGGCCGCCAGGGCTTCAAAAACGTAATGGGTGAAGTACACCGTGGCGCGCGGCTCCAGCGCAGAGTCGCGAAGCGCCCGGATTACGTTGCGGCGGCCGTCCGCCGGTATTGCATCCGACAGCAACCCCAACGTTTGCGCATGTTCACTGTGGAATCGGCGTGCCGGATCGTCTGCCAGCAGGCGTCGGCGAGGATCCCAGAAGCGCCGGATGATCGCGGCGCGCAAGCTCTTCGCGCGCGCGCGGCACCGGCGCGCGAGCGCCGGATCGCCCGCCGCCTGCTCGATATCCGCCGCGTCTTCCAGCGTTCGCAAATAGACCAGCGCGATGGTAGAGGACGGCCCCGAGGCGGAGTTCGGCGGATAGCCCGTGGGCCACTCGCGGACCCAGTCCGTGAAGACCCAGCCCGGCAACCGGCCGGGCACGCCGTCCGCCAGCTCGTACCGCTCGAGTTCCGCCAGCACCGAACGAACGCCGGGAAGCTGCTGCCGAACGAACTCGACATCGTCGCGCCAGTACAGGAAGTCCCTGACCATGCTGACCCAGAACATGGAGAAGGTCGGTATCACCTGCGGGTGGCGGCAGGGATAGCGCGAGCCGGTCAAACCGCCGGCGTCGGAGCGCGAATCGTTGAACAGCCGGATCGCCCGGCGCGGCAGACGGTCGTCGCCGGTCAGCGCATAGGTCAGCAGCGCTTCAACGCGCGTGTCACCGACGTACATCAGCTGCTCATAATAGGGGCAATCCATATAGTGCTCGTGCGCGCACATCTGAAGGCCGCGCAGGCAGATTTGCTCGATGGGTTTCAATCCCGGGTCGGCGCACGCAAAGATCGTTTGGTTTTCCAAGGGGTACCGCGTCTCGCGGAGGGCCAGCGTGGTGACCGTCAGCGGTTGGGCCTCGGTGCGAATACGCAGCCGGAAATAGCGTCCGGTGCGCCACCACAACGGTTCCAGCGTGCGTTCGGCGCCATCCGGAAAATAGCGGTCCGCCATGCCGAAGAAGAGCTTGCCGATGACCGCGTCGCGGTGCCCCTTTTGGCGTGGCAACGCTTCGAACAACGATTCGGCCCAACCGAACTCGATCTCTCCGCCGCGGCCGCCCCGCAATCCGATGAGCGGCCAGCCACAGTAATAGTCGTCAAGGTCCCAGATGACCGTCGCAGCGGAGTCCGGAGGGAGGGTGAGAGCCTTTTCGCCGGCGAGCACTGCGGCCCAGTCTTCGATCGAAGACTCGTCGTCCGCCGTGAAGGCGTCATCGTCGGCCACCCAGTCCGCGCGCGCGGCGCGGATACGGCCGGGCGAATGGACCCGCCGGTATTGTTCGGGCAGGCTGGCGGGCATCAGATGCCAGCCCTCGGTGATGATGCCCGTCAGATTGGGCTGCAGGGCCGGCGCCACGACGGCCGCCGGCAAGGCGGGCGCCGCGTTTTCCCAAGAGCGCAGATCGAGCACGATCGGATCGCCGACCGCAACATACGCACGAAGGTCGGGCGTCGAAAACGACCAGCCGCCATAGGCACGCACCTGCCAGGGCGCGCGGCCGGTGCTGAGCAGTTCGTCATACGGCGCGTCGGCTTTCAGCAAAAAGGCCGCCCGGTGCGTGAAGCGCGCCAGCGCGGCGTG
>CAYLTB010000258.1:0-2624 GCA_964386675.1 uncultured Verrucomicrobiota bacterium | reverse complement strand
CCTGCCGACCTCAGACTAACACACCCCCTGGCTCAGAAAAGCGAGGTCACGTCACGGTTCACCGTCCGGTTTGCGCCAACCGCGCCGAACAGCGGGCCGCGGAACGCCTTGCTGACTGTCACATCGAGCGATCCGGATGCTCCGGTCTTTACGGTGCACATCTCCGGTTCGGCTTTCTCCAGCACGGCCGATGCCGACGGCGACGGAATGAACGATTGGGTGGAGTACCAAGGGCGACTCCTGGGCCTGAACTGGCAGGTGTCACAACCGGCGTTGGTCGAGGCGTTCCATGACGCGGCTCACGGCGCCGGTATGGTTTATCCTGAGGAGGTCGGCGGCGTGTCCGGCTCGTTCGCGCTGGTGGGCAGGGATCCGGCCACGGTCATGTTCTCGCTGCGCATGAAGTTGTGGGAATGCCCCGACCTCCTGACCCACGACTTCGTGCCCATGACCCTCGTCCCGGGCAACCTGAACGTGAACGGCGACGGCGACATCCAGTATGACTTCCGTTCCGACGAGAAGAAGATGTTCTACCGGGCAACTTTTCGCTGACGATTAGGGACTCGCCGTCCGGTGCGGCAGCCTTCGCTCGTCCCGCCAGGGCCCAGCGAAGGCCGGTCGGGGCGGTGGCGCTCGTTTGAACCGTACCCCCAACTGGTCGAGCCGATCCTAAACGTTTTCGAAGGGCCATCTCCGCCATGGGTAGCCACGGTACAACGTCTGGCAACGTAGGTCACAATCGCTTCCTGGCGAACGCCCGGCCGGAGGGCGACTTCAGATAGCGCTCGAACGCGAGGGCTTGCTCTCGATCTCTGAAGGCAATGGCGGTTTAGATCCGCCAAGGGCGAACTTTGGCGGTATGCGGGTCGCCGCCAGAGTTGTGATGAACCAGACGAGTATCCAGATTCTCGGTGAATCCGATGAAGAAGTGCGGTGGGGCGCTTTCGGATCGCAGGATGTAGACGTAGAAGAAGCCGGTTTTCATCGTGTGCCTGGCCCGCCTTCGTTGCTGCGCAACTACGACGCGGCAGCCTTCGCTCGCCGCTGGCGCGACGAGCGAAGGCTGGTCGGAACGACTGGCGCTCGTTTGAACCTTCCCCCCGCATCATCTCCCCCATCGTGACGGCTGTCGGTGACCCGGTGCTGTCATTCGTGGCCACCGCCGAGCGCCTGCTGCGCCTTTGCGCCTGAGTCCGCCCCGGTCGGCAGGCTCATGACCCAGGCTCGTGGGCCAACCCAACAGCTTGACAAACGTTAGCACATCGGATATACGTTGTGTCACTTTCAGAGAGGGGCGAACCATGATCAAGACGCTAACGAAACACGGAAACAGCTACGCGATGGTGATCGACAAGCCGATCCTGGAGTTGCTGCACGCCGCGCCGGACACTCCTTTCGAGATCATCTCGGATGGTCGTTCGCTGGTTCTCACACCGGTGCGCTCCAGCGAGGAGGCAAAGAAGTTCGACGAGGCGGTTGACATGGTCCACAAGCGATTCGGTAAGGCTATGAAGCGGCTCGCGGAGTAGGCGATGCCGACTCCCCTGTTCCTTGACCTCGAGCAGATCATGCGGCTTCACGCCAGCATGATCGAACGGTATGGAGGAACGGAAGGAACGCGCGATGTCGGGTTGCTGCAGTCGGCTGTCGCCATGCCGCAGATGGCCTATGGCGGAGAACACCTACACGCGGACATCTTCGAGATGGCGGCTGCCTACTTGTACCACATCGTTCAGAACCATCCCTTTCTTGACGGAAACAAGAGGACCGTGCTGCGGCGGCCATCGTCTTTCTGGCCATGAACGATGTGCAGATCGGGGCGGACGAAGACGGACTTGTCGATCTGACGGTGTCGGTGGCTCGCGGTGAATCGGGAAAACCCGAGATTGCCGATTTCTTCCGCAGTCGTGCTCGTTGATCCTTCGATTGCCGGTCCAGCGGATATCGCTCCCAGTCCTTGCGCAAACCACCTTACTGCAACGGTACAGTTTGCTTGTCCCATCGCCTCCCCGTCCGGTTTGAACCGTACCGTTTTCCGTTGTGCGCGCAAGTGCCTGCAAATGAAAGGCAAGACGAACGATCTTCTCGCCGAACGGCCGTTCTTGAAAAATGGTCGGGGCGACTGGATTTGAACCAGCGACTCCTTGGTCCCGAACCAAGTGCTCTACCAGGCTGAGCCACGCCCCGAAAAGAAGTGGCGGCACTCTACCGCACTGCGCCGCGCCGCGCAATCGCATTCGACGCGCGGTTGAGACCCGATACGATCGCCTGCACCGCCGCCTGGTCAATGTTGGCGTCAATCCCGACGCCCCAGACGACCGAGCCGTCGGAAAATTTCAGCGGCACATACGCCGCCGCCTGCGCCTCCGCGCCGCGCCCGATGGCCTGTTCGTGATAGTCCTCGACGACGAACTCGACGCCCAGGAGGTCGCGGACGCAGTGCACGAAGGCCGATACGGGTCCGTTTCCCTCGCCGGTCAGTGTGCGCTCCTCGCCGTTGACCGCGATGCGGACTTCGCCATGAATGTGCGACGGATCGCGGTCGTCCGGGCGCGGCCAGTAGCCGATCAGGCGGAACCGCCCCTCCGGCCTGACGAAATGCTCGTCGAACAGCCGCCGCACTT
>CAYLTB010000257.1:0-2635 GCA_964386675.1 uncultured Verrucomicrobiota bacterium | reverse complement strand
GGCGCGAGGTACTCGAAAATGTCGGACAGGTTGAAGCCGTCGAATCCCCCCGCTCCGCGGAATGCCCGCACGGCATCCTCGACCGGACCGCCGTGCAACGTCAACGCGTCGAGGTTGTCGCGCACCCGCGGCCAGACGTCGGGTTTGAGGTAGCGGGGCAATGCGCGCGTGTAGTTGCCGTGGAGGATGTAATCGAGGTAAGGATTCGTCTCCAGCGGCAGCGTCCGCAGGGCTCGTCCGACGCGGTTCAGCAACCGCACGCCGACCGGCCCCTCCACGTGGCGGAAGAACGCGGGATCGCGCCCGCCGCGGCCCAGGACGGTGCGGCTCATGGCGAGGCGGAACAGCCAACGCCAGCGGCGGTTGTTCCACACCTCATCGTAGAACGCGGCGCGCTCCGCCGGACTCCGCGGCGCCATCAGGCGCTCGATCGTCTTTCGCGAATGAATCAGCGGCAGCACCCCGCGCCCGAAGGCACGCAGGTAGCGTTCGAACTTGCCCGCGTGGACCACGCCGCGTTCGATTTCGGGCCGATGCTCCGCCCAAAACCTTTGCGCGTCCGCCGACAGCGCCGCGGATAGTCCGTCATACACGGCCGCTCGATTGTGCGCCGGGCGGATACCCAGAAACGAAAGCACGTCTGCGTGCGACAACGCGCGCAGCGCGGCCGCCTTCAATTCCACCAACGCCAGCTGCGCGGGACTGATGTCCGCCGCGACGACGTCCGCCCCCTCGGCAAGCAGCGCGAATGTGTTGTCGCCGCCGGAGGCGATGGAGAGCATCCGGCGGCCCGGCGCCGGCGCAAGCGCCGCGCACAGGACGTCGGCATCCTCCCAGCAATTGGCGTACCGGATGAAGTCAAACCGCGCGCCCGACGGGCCGCCGCAGCATTTCATGGCTGGGTTCCGCCGGCGCCCGCCGGACGGCCATCGGCCGCGCGCCGCCCATAGCGGCGGTGCGCGGCGGCGAACTCGCCCGCAGCCAGCGCCGCGATGATGGAGATCTCGCCGGCCAGCACGGCGGCCGCGCAGATTTCGGCGAACTTCCGCGCGCCGCCTTCGCCCGCGCACCCCATCAACTCCAGGCACTCGCGCGCTGTCGGCTGACTCGTGCCGCCGCCCACGGTGCCGACCAGCAGGTTGGGCAGAACGACCGCGACATAGAGCGCGTCCTCCGCGCGCCGTTCCATGCGGGTCAACCCGATCGAAGCCTCTGCGACACAGGCGAGGTCCTGCCCGCACGCGGCGAAGATCGCGGCCAGCGCATTCGCATAGTGGCCCTGCGCGCCGATCGAACCGCTCTGGACGCCGCCGAGCAGCGAAATCTTCCAGTACTGCGTCATTTCCTCCGCGGTCGTGTGCAGCACACGCCGCAGCAGGTCGGCCGGCAGCAGCGCCTCGGCAATCACCTTGCGCCCGCGGGCGTACAGAAAGGACTGCATCGTCGCCTTCTTGTCGCCGGACAAGTTGCCCTCCAGGTACCAGCGTTCCGGCCGGACCGGGGCGCGCTCGACGAGATAACGACAGACGGCATCGGTCGCGAACGTGACCATGTTCTGCCCGGCGGCGTCGCCGGTGCGGTAGTCGAAGATGAGGTACACATCCTTGCCGGTCAGCGTCGTGCGCAGGTCCGCCAGTTCGCCGTGCCGGGTGGTCGTAGCGGCGACCGCACGCAACTCATCGAAGCGTTCCAGCGCCCAGCCGACAAACCGCAGCGCCGAGGCCATCGAGTCGAAGCAGAAGCACGGAGCGCGGGAGACCATTTCCGTGAGGCACACCGACGTCGCGCCTCCGGCATGGCTGATCGCATAGGCGCCGCGGTGGTAGGAAGCAATCAGAGCGCCCTCGGTGGTTGCCATCGGCACGAAGAAATCGCCGTGCGCCGCGCTGCCATTGACACGAAGCGGGCCGATGATCCCGACAGGCAACCGGATAGCCCCGATGTGATTCTCGATCGGGGCGCCGGTCGCGGCGCCCTCCGCCACTGCTTCAATGCAAAATCCGCGGTCGCGCAGAAAGGCCTGGCGGCGGGCCCGCCCCTCGGCAGTGCCGTCGTTGCCGGCGGGGAGCCGCTCCGGCAGCGGCTCAACGGACGGCAGGCGCGGCGACAGCGCGGCCACGCGCTCCTCCGGACGCCCCCCGGCCAGCAGGCGATCCGCAATCTGGCGGGCGATCTCGCGCTCGACGCTCATGCGATGGGACTCCGTTTTCGGCCGTGGTTCGCACAACTCCATGCCAGACCGTCGCATCGCCGTCAATACCGGGACCGCCCGGTCGCCCATCGCCATCGGCGCCGCGACATACTCCGGCGGCGAAACGCGGAGGCGGCCGGCACCGAAACCCGCCGCAGAAAATGAACACGACCGGTCCGCGTAAGGTTTGCGGGGCGCAGACGCGTTTGCTACGATGCCGCATCGCAATGAGGCGTCACATGGCCAGAAAACTGCAACGGCAACCGTTGGTCGGCGTCGTGATGGGAAGCCGAACGGACTGGGAAACCATGAAACATGCCGCGGAGGAACTGCGCCGTTTCGGCGTGCCTTTTGAGACCGGCATCGTATCCGCGCACCGCACGCCGTTGCGCCTCGCGGAGTATGCCGCGACGGCGGAGCGGCGCGGGCTGCGGGTCATCATCG
>CAYLTB010000256.1:0-2653 GCA_964386675.1 uncultured Verrucomicrobiota bacterium | reverse complement strand
ACGAGCATCCCGCCTACGGCATGGGCTGGATGTACCGCAGCACGGAGCTGGTCGCGGGCTACGCGCGCGCCCAGTTGTCGCGCCTCGACGATTACCTCGCGGTCATCCGCGAAAACGCTCTGGCGCTCGATCGCGCCATCACGGGCTGCCCCGCGCTGATTCTTCCGGTCGCACCGCCGCGCTGCGGCCACAACTACTACAATTACACGGTGCGCTTCGATATGGAGGCCTTGGGACATGCGCGCGACGCCGCCGCCTTCCGGGACCGGCTGGTCCGGGCCCTGCGGGCCGAGGGCGTGGACACCGGCGTCTGGCAGGGCTGGCCGGTGCCGGAAATGACCGCAATCGCCGCGAAAAACGCCTACGGCGGCGGGTGCCCCTGGCGCTGCACTCAAAGCCGGGTGCGCTACAACCTGACGCAGTTCCCCGTCGCCGCGAGGCACTGCGACTGGCACACGGTGATCTCAATGCCGCTGCGGCCGCCCAACGGACGCGCCCTGGCCCTGCATGTCGCGGAGGCGTTTCATAAAGTCCTCGGCAACATCTCGCAGGTCGAGGCGATCCGCTAGGACGCGGCATGTGGACGTTCCGGTCCGCGGTCGAATCCGTCGGGCATCATCCGGCGGAAATGCCCGCATCGGGGCCGACCGGTTCGCGCCTTACGGCAACGGTCCGCCGGCGAGCGCGTAGATTCGGTACCACGTCTCGCGATCCAAGCGGACGTCCAGCGCACCCGCGGCCTCGGCGATGCGCCGCGGATCGGTCGAGCCGACGATGGGTTGTACGCCGGAGGGGTGCGCCATCAGCCAGGCCAGCGTCAGCGTGGCGCGGGTCGCGCCCAGCCCGTCGGCGATCTCATCCAGGGCCGCCGTCAGCGCGCGCAGTTCGTCCCGGCGCGGATGGTTTTCCGGAACGGCGCCGCCAGCGCCGAACATGCCGCGGTTGACCGGCGACCACGCGGTCGGCGTCATCCCCAGCGCCTGGCATTGCGTCAGCGTTCCGTCCGTAAACGGGGCCAGCCGGGCCGGGTGCAATTCGACCTGATGGCACGCCAGCGGAAATGGCAGCGCCGCGCGCAGCGCCTCGACCTGCGCCGGCGTGAAATTGCTCACGCCAAACGTGCGCACTTTCCCCGTCCGGTGCAAGTCCGTGAATGCCGACGCCACCTCCCACGGATCCATCAGCACGTCGGGGCGGTGCAAAAGGTAACAGTCGAGGGTCTCGACGCCGAGGCGTCGCAGTGAACCCTCGCAGCTTTTACGAATCCAGTCGGCGGAAAAATCGTAGCGTTTCGGCGACGGGGGATTCGGGTCGCCCGCGAAACGAATGCCCACTTTGCTCGTCAGCAGCATCGCGTCGCGGCGGAGCGCCGGCGTTGCGCGCAACAGATCGCCAAAGACCTGTTCGCAGGCGCCGCGGCCGTAGATGTCCGCGTGATCGAAGTGGCGGTAGCCGGCGTCCCACGCCGCCAACACCGCCGCCTTCGCCTTCGCCGGGTCCGCGATTCGCATGCAACCGTAGATCAGACGGCTCGACTGCAAACCGGTGCGGCCCCAGGGAACATTCGATTTCATGTTCATTTCTCCGGCAAATCTCCGGGGGGCGACCCCGATGGCGACGGGGATAGCGCCCCTGCCGAGGCGTCAGGGCGCGCTGACCGCTTCCGCCGCATCTCCGCCCCGATTTCGTCGGCCTTCGCGCGGTAGGCCTCCCACATGGCCTTCGCCAGACCGGAGGCGGCCTTATCCCCCTCCTCCGCGCACCAGCGATCCACATAGTCGAAAAAGGGAGGGTGATTCCACAGTTCCTCGGCGCCCATCAGCCTGACGGCAAGCGCCTGTCCGACCCAGGTCGGCCCGTTGAGTCGCCGGTACCCCTCCGCCTTGATCCCGTTGTTGTCGCCGTGACCGAAGGTCTTCCAGGTCGCCGGGTCGGCCTCCTCGTGGCGCGCGTTCGGATTGTTCAGCGTAATGGTCCAGAGCGCCTTCTGACCGTGGAATCCCGGTCCGTAGTATGTCTGCTGGTCTTCCTGGAACGTCGCTTTGACGTTCATCATGCCCGCATGGTCGAGCAGGATGCCGGCGAAGAGGATGGGCAGCTTGCGGCCGGAATTGTGTCCGCCGTTGGCCACCCAGAGATTGGAGTCCGACAGGACCGCACCGTAGTAATCAATACCCTTCTGCACGAAGCGCAGCAGCAGCGTTTCATAGCGGCCCTCGGGATCGGCCAGCAGCAACCGCAACGCCGTGTCCGAGACCACGTTGGTGATGTCCCGCCCGTAGTCGGGCATATTCTCCAGAGGGTGCATGGAACGATTCACCCACTCCCGCTGGTGGTCGAGCCAGATGCGCTCCAGCATTCGGTCCAGGCCCGCGAGGCCCGGCAGTTCACCGCCCGGAGGCGCCAGTTGCGGCAGCCGCTCGCGGCGCAATTGCGACACGCGGAACGACTCCCGCCAGTCGCCGACATAGGCCGGCCGGAAGGCGTCCGCCGGCGGCGGCGCGTCCACACAGGTCAGGACGACCGCCGTACGCAACGGCCCGCGCGCATACTGCCGCGGCACCGTGTCCGGCGTGCGGTCGCCGATTTTTTCGAGACTCGCGACGCTGACCAGCGATTGCCCGGGCTTGAGTTCCAGCGGAAAGTCGGCGCG
>CAYLTB010000255.1:0-2660 GCA_964386675.1 uncultured Verrucomicrobiota bacterium | reverse complement strand
GTCAGAGGCGCCAACCACAGGCGCGGCCCCGCCGCGATCGGGATATTCGACAGCGACGACCACCGAACGACCAGGCCGTAGGCCGCCGCCGAGCCCGTCAGCGCCGCCGTCACGGACAGCGCCAGTCCCTCGGCCACGAACAACGCCGCCACATCGCTCCGGGTCGCGCCCAATGCGCGGCGCAGGCCGATCTCGACCGTACGCTCCCGCACGTTGCCCGCCAGCAGGCCGGCCAGCATGATACCGCCCATGGCCAAGCTGAGCAGCGCGATACCCCCGGCCCCCCAATCCAGCGCCCGCTGTACGCGCCGCACGCCGCGCAGAATCGTCTCCGACTCGATCCAGACGTGGGCGCCGCCCGTGAGTCGCGGATCGCCGAGCAGCCGCGCGAGGCGCTCGCGCGACGCGGCAAAGCGCGCGTCATCGGGCAACCGCACGAAGACGACGTCCAGCGCATCGTCCGGCACGAACGCCGATCCGAGCCACACCGGCAGCGTCGTCCGCGGGATAAACGCCGCTCGCTCGCCCGGGATCAGCGCCGGACGATCGGTGACCGCCGCCAGACTCGTCCCACCGCAATCCACCAGACCGACGACCCGAAACAACGCTCCGCCCACGCGCACCGATTGGCCTACGTGCGCGTTCCACGTCCGGGCCAGCGGCAGCGTCAACACGGCCGAGCGCGCCCCTTCCGCGATATCGCGCCCGTCGAGAAAGCGCCCGGCAACCACCGTCCAGCCGCGCGCCCGCGCCAGGCGGGCATCCACCGCCAGTAACGCCACCGTCCCCTCGTCTTCTTCGGAGGCGGCTTCCCATCGGCGCGCACCTGCAACCACAGCGTCCGGGAGATTTCGCGCGAGAATCTCCGCCGTGCGCACGGTCAAGGCCGGCGCGCGAGACGCGTCCGAGGGCGCCTCCGTCGAAATCAGCGCGACCAGCGAGGCCCCGAACTCCCGCACCAACGCCGCCGAACGCTCCGCAAATCCGCCGAGCACGGCCGCCATCAGCGCTAGCGCGCAACTGCCCAGTGCAAGGGCGCAGAAGGCCAGCGCCGCGCGGCCCGGTTGCGCGCGCGCGCCCGTCGCGATATCGCGCAGGAGGTCGGCGGCCCGGCTCACGCCGCGTGGTCCCTCCGAATGCGGCGATGCATGCTGGGCCACACCGCGAAAGCGAGGATCGCCAGTAATGCGGCATTGCGGACGAGACTGATCGCGCGAATCGGGCTGGTGCCCGGCCGCAGGGAGAAGCAGCCGCAGTCAATGTCCAGTCCCCGCGTCCGAGCCGCCGCCATCGCCGCCGTAGCCGTGGTCAGCAAAAGAGCCAGCCAGGCCGCGCCGGCGGAGCGCCAACGACGGTGCACTAGGGCCAGGGCGGCCAGTGCCTCCAGCCACGGCATCACCAACGCAATGGGTTGAATCGCCTGTTCAGGCAGAACCCGGTAGCGGAACAGCGCCAGCGCGAACTCGCCGGGCGCGGCGATCTTCGGGACCGCTGCCGCGAGAAACGCCGCGGCGAGCAGACCGCGCGCGAACCGCTGCGCCTGTTCGATCAAGGCCCGGTCTCCACCGCGCCGCCGGCGGCCCGCCATTCGGCCCAACCGCCGGCAAACAGCGTCACATCGCGATAGCCGAACCGACGCAGCAACAGGGCCAGATCGAGCGCGTCGTCGCAGTCCAGCCCGCCGCAATAAACGATCAGGGGATGGCCGGGTTCCGGACTGACGGGTTCCGCCATCAGCCGCTCGCGCGCCTCCGCCAACGGCAGCGAGACGGCCCCCGGCACATGTCCGGCCCGGAAGTGGGCGGATTCGCGCGCGTCGATCAGTAACGCGTCGCGGACGACCATGACGGTCCGCACACGCCCGATGCCGGCCAGCGGGATGCCGGCCCGCACGGCGCGGTTTTCGATATGACCGCTCCAATCGGCGCGCCACGGCAGGGGGTGGCCGCGCATGGCATTCGCGGCGACGGCGCACAACAGCGCCGCCGCGGGAATTGCGGCCATTCGCGCCGCCACCGAGACCGCCCCGCTCATCGCAAACTCCTTTGCCTACTCCGACCGGCCGGTCTCGGCGCGCCGTCGCGCTTCGATCCGAATGCGCTCGTTTCGGAACTCTTCATCCACCCGCACTCGGCTCGCTTCCCGCAGCTCCACCAGCGGAATATCCTGGAGCACGCGGTCCACTTCGATGAGCGCCGTGCCTCGATGCGTCAGTCCCCGAAAGACGCCCGTGACGGACAGACCGTTGGTGCGCACCAGCTCAATCTCCTCGCCCCGGATGATAACCGGCGCTTTCTCATCCAGTTCCATCCGCAGCGAGTTTTCAAAAGCCGCCGCCAACGCGGCGATCTGCTCCTCGGTTCGCGGGGGCGGAACGGGCGCTCCGGGCAACGGCGCCGACGGCTCCTCCGCCACCGGCCGCGGCAGGAAGATCCGGGGCCATTCCGTCGGCTTCCGGAGGACGCCTTTGCGATACGCCAGCCCGCCCGTTCCGCCCAGGATCACAACGACGGCCAACGAGCACAGCGCACGCCGGACGCGCTCTCGTCGGGCATGCTCCGCCTGCACGAAGCGGCCGGTCTCCGCGTTGAAACCGCACATCGTGCAGATGCGTTCGTTCAACTGCATCACGGCGCCGCACGAGGAACAAAGCTTCAGTT
>CAYLTB010000254.1:0-2674 GCA_964386675.1 uncultured Verrucomicrobiota bacterium | reverse complement strand
GCGCACTCGAAGACGGCATCAAACAGCAGCGGCTCTCGCGCAAGCAAGTCGGGCACCGGATCGCCGGCATAGGGGTCGCCGCTCCAGACGGCGCCCAACGACTCCGCGACCGCGCGCCGCGATGCAATCGGTTCCGCCACATAGGCCAAGCCCGCGCCCGCGGCGCGGGCCGCGATCAACACGCACAATCCGATCGGACCGGCGCCGAGTATCGCGAAGGAGGCGCCCGGCCGCAGCGCGGCCATCCGCGCAGCATAGATGCCGATTGAGAGCGGTTCGACGAGCGCCGCGCGATCCAGGGTCATGCCGTCGGGAACCGGATAGCAGCAATCTTCCGGCAGGACGATCCACTCGCACAGACAACCTTCCAGTTGCCCCGGGCAACCGAGAAATCGAAGCCGGCGGCAGGTGTGGCGGCGGCCCGACCGACACTGGTCGCAGTCGCCGCACGAGACCGCGGGCTCCACAGCCACCCGGTCGCCGGGCCGGACACGGCGGACGGCGGCGCCGGTCTCGACGACCGTCGCGGAGCACTCATGGCCGACAATGAAAGGATAGCTGACCACCTGGCTGCCAATGCGGCCTTCCTCATAATAATGCACGTCGGAGCCGCACACTCCGACGGACTCGACCCGCAACAGCACCTCGTGCGCCGAGCGGACGCGGGGCATCGGGCGCTCAATCATTTCCATCCGGCGCGGGCCGGTCAGTGCCATCGCTTTCATGGCGCGCACCATAGCACAGGCGAGGCGATCGCGCATTTCAATCCGCCGAGACCGACCGGAGAACGCCGGAACCACCGCGTGGCATATCCAAGGCTGGGAAGCGGACATTGTCGAGTCTTCCCAGCTTTGAAAACGCCGCCACCACGCGCCACGAAAGGCAAGCTTGCGCTGCGAGGGCCAAGCGTGATATTGAGGCGCTTTTCAATGTACCCGGTCGGGACGGGCACAGAGGAGAACGAGTCATGTCACGGGTATTCAATTTTTGCGCGGGGCCGGCGGCGCTGCCGGAAGAAGTCTTGCGGGAGGCGCAGGCGGAACTGCTCGATTACAAGGGTTCCGGCATGTCCATCATGGAACACAGCCACCGCGGCAAGGAATATGACGCAGTGCATCAGGAGGCAGTGGCCAACCTCCGAAAACTGTTGAGCCTGCCGGACGAGTATGCCGTGCTGCTGCTGCAAGGCGGCGCAAGCGGGCAATTCGCCATGGTGCCGATGAACCTGCTCGGCGCGAATCAGACGGCGGATTATGTCAATTGCGGCGCCTGGTCGTCCAAGGCCATCAAGGAAGCCAAGATCATCGGCTCGGTGAATGTCGCCGCGGACACCAGCAAGGACATCCCGACCCGGATGCCCGAACCCGCGACCTGGAAGTTGACCCAGAACGCGGCGTATGTCCACATCTGCTCGAACGAGACGATCGCGGGCGCGCAATTCAAGAGTTTTCCACGAACCGATTCGCCGCTGGTGGCCGACATGTCCTCGGACATCCTTTCGCGGCCCTTCGACATCCGGCTCTTCGGGCTGGTCTACGCCGGAGCCCAGAAGAACCTGGGACCGGCGGGGCTGGCGGTGGTCATCCTGCGCAAGGATCTGGCCGAACGGGTCTCGGACCGGGTGCCCGTCTTCTTCCGGTATCGGACCCACCTGCAGGAGAACAGTCTTTACAACACCCCGCCCTGTTTCTCCATCTACATTCTCACGCTGGTCACGCGCTGGCTGCTGCGCCTCGGCGGCGTAGAGGCCATTGCCCAGCGGAACCGCGACAAAGCCGCCAAGCTCTATGCGGCGATTGACGGATCGGGCGGCTTCTACCGGGGCACGGCCGTGCGGGAATACCGCTCGGATATGAACGTCGTCTGGCGGCTACCCAGCGAGGACCTGGAAGAGCGCTTCTGCAAGGAAGCCGCTGCCGCGGGCCTGAAGTCCCTCAAGGGCCATCGTTCGGTCGGGGGGATCCGCGCCTCAATCTACAACGCGTTTCCGCCCGCCGGCGTGGATGCACTGATCGCGTTCATGCAGGACTTCCAGCGCCGAAACGGTTGAGGCGGGCCGGAGGCCCTTTCCGCGTGATCCGCGAGCACCACGTCCGCAAGATACTGATCGGCGAGCGCAGAATCGCCGAGCGGGTGCGGAAGCTGGCCGCCGAGATTTCGCGGGACCATCCCGAGGATCCGATCGTCATCATCGGTATCCTCCGCGGGAGTTTCATTTTCCTGGCCGATCTCGTACGGGCGCTGCGACGCCGCAACCGGCGCGCGATCATTGACTTCATGACGCTCTGCAGCTACGACTCCGGCACGCGATCCAGCGGGCGCGTGCGGCTCGCGAAGGGCTTCACCGCCGACGTCCGCGGACGGCATGTCCTGCTGGTGGACGACATCCTAGATACGGGGCGCACCGTCGAGTTCGCGCGGCGCTACCTGCTGCGGCGCGGCGCTGCCGGTGTTCGCATATGCGCGCTGTTGGACAAGCCGGCGCGCCGGGTGCGCCCCATTGCGACAGACTACGTCGGGTTCACCGTCCCCGACGTCTTCGTCGTCGGCTACGGACTGGACTATGCGGGGTTCCATCGCGATCTTCCTTCGATCGCGCAGGTCACCTTCACAGGCCCACAGCGGTTCAGAAAATGAAATTGTCGCACCTTGGCGGGGGTAGGAGAGGCTGGAA
>CAYLTB010000253.1:0-2741 GCA_964386675.1 uncultured Verrucomicrobiota bacterium | reverse complement strand
GTTCTGGCGATAACCTTTGCTGAGGTCCAGTTTGCCGACGCAGCCGACCCGGTAGCCCCAGTCGCGGAACCGTTGATAGTACGTTGGTCGCTCGCGCGGCAGATGGTCGTGGTTCTCCATCGCGCCGGTGCGCGTGCCGAGCAGGCCGGTCGCCAGCGCAATCCGCGCGGGCGAACAGACCGGGGCGTTCGTGATACATTGCGTAAAGCGCATGCCGCGCGCCGCGAGACGGTCGATATTCGGCGTTGAGACGAAACCGGCCCCGGCGCAACCCAGAAAGTCGTGCCGGAACTGGTCGGCCATGATGAATAGAACATTGGGGCGGGGATGTGCGGTCATGGGGGCTCAGGTTGAAGCGACAGCGTTTGATGCGGGACGACACCTTCATTGCAGACACGGCGGTACGGTTGAAGTATAAAAAACGCATTCGAACTCGATAATCAACACTCTTTGTCAGCGGCGCCGGCGCGCCATTCCAGCGACCCGCTCCGGTTGAAGTGGCGTCCGGCCGGATCCTATGCAAGAACCGGGGAGCGCGATAGACGGTCGTGCCCGTGCGACAGGGCTGCAAACTTCAGTATCGCGACGGCCGTAGTCGCGAGGGGAAAGGAAGAATCCAAATGCCGATAAACAAGTTCCGGCCGGGCCAGGTCTGGTGCGATACCGAGGGGCGTCCGATCCAGGCCCATGGCGGAGGAGTGACGTTTCACGAGGGTATTTACTATTGGTACGGAGAGAACAAGACCGGTTGTTCCGCACGCGACCGGAAGCTTCCGTGGCACGCCGGCGTGAACTGCTATTCCTCGCGTGATCTGTTCAACTGGAAACACGAGGGCGTCGTTCTGCCGGCCCGCCCGGACGATCCCGCCCACGATTTGCACCCCCTCAATATCATGGACCGGCCGCACGTGATCTTCAACGACCGCACCGGCCGGTTCGTCATGTGGATGAAAATCGTGCGCGGGGGTTGGGGCGGGGCGCAGAGCACGGGGATCGCCGTAGCGGATTCGCCGACCGGTCCGTTCGAGTACCTACGCAGTTTCCTGCCGTGCGGGATGGCGTCTGGCGACGCCAATTTCTTCATGGAACCGGCCCCGGAGAAGAAATACTACTGGGTCTTCAACCGTCCGCATACGTCCGTGGTCATCGCCGACCTGACGGACGACACGCTGGACGTGACCGGGATGTACAGCCTGCATTTTCCCCATGCCGGCCCGCCGGCCGCCCGGGAAGCCCCGGTGGTTGTGAAGCGCAACGAACGGTATTACCTGATTTCTTCCGGCACGACCGGCTATGCGCCCAACCCTTCGGAGTGGGCCGAAGCGGACTTGATCCATGGCCCCTGGCGCGTGCACGGCAATCCCTGCGTCGGCCCGAAGGCGGAGACCAGTTTCGACGCACAGTTTGCATCTGCCTTCGAAGTGGTCGGCCGACCGAATTGCTTCATCGGGATTGCCGACCGCTGGACGCCCGACGATATTGCGGATTCTCGCTACGTTTGGCTTCCGCTGCTGTTCGAGGATGGCCGCCTGAGCATCCGCTGGTTCGACGAGTGGGATCTATCGGTGTTCGACGCCCCGTAGAATCGGCCGCCCGTCAGAGCGGAGCCGCGGCGTGCGCGGCGACGGCGTCGCGCAGACCCCCGGCGATCGCGGCCACGCGGTCCGGGTGCAGGCGGCCGGAGTGTTCATCCATGTAGTACTTGCCGACCTCGGTCGGAAGGTCGAGCACACGGGCGTCCAGCGCGATCATTCTCCGGCAGAACTCGCCGGCGCCGGTGAACACGAGGTTTTCCGCGACGGTCGTGCGTATGCCGGGAATCTCGATTCGGGCCAGCCGCGCGAGCCAGGCGTCCAGGTGCGGCCGCCAGCGGGGCGCGCCGATCAGCGCCGTGCCCAGATTGAATACGGGGGGATCGGCAATCCCTTTGGCGACCTGGCGCGAGAGATTGTAGGAGTGAATCTCGTAAATCACGCATCGCCCGAAACGCTCCAGCAGCAGCCGGACGCACGCTTCGATGAAGCCGTAGAATTCATCGTATTTCTCAAGCGACCGCCGGATCAGGGTTTCGGGCAGCGGATCGCGGTAGACTCGCACGCCCCAAAAATGCTCAGGGGTCACCGGTACGGCGCGTTCCCGAGGCCGGTTCAGGTCGTATTCCGCGCGCGAATCCAGCCCCCAGATCGCATTGGGCACCCCACGGATCATCGTGTCCGTTGCGGGATCTTCTTCGAAACGCCGCGCCTCCTCCGGGATGCAGAGGCGGTCGTGAAGCTCCGGCCGCACGGCATGGCCCGAATGCAGGGCCACGGCGAGCGCGGGCGTCGAGCCGTCGAGCTCATAGGCGAACCCGCCCAGCGCGCCGCAGCCGCGGGCGCGGCGGCTGGCGCGCAGTTCGACGAAGGGGGCGGAGGAAAGTGCGGTGGTCATGGTCATCCTCCGTTCATACGCCGTGGCGTTCCAGCGCGGACCGGACGATCAAACTCAGCATGTTTCGGTATTCTTCCATCGGGCCGCCGGGCGACGGGTGATACAGCGAGTAAATCTGCGGGCTCCAGCTCTTGATCGGTTTGAGGCCGGGAATGCCGTTGACCTCCATGATGCGCAGTCGGCCCTCGGCATCGGTGCGCAGATCCGCCCGGACATGGTCCCAGCATTGCAGCGCAGCGGTCGCCCGCCGGGTCTGTTCCCGCGCCTCCGCCGCTTGGGCCGGGTCGGTCGGAAGGCTGACCTTCGTCAAT
>CAYLTB010000252.1:0-2767 GCA_964386675.1 uncultured Verrucomicrobiota bacterium | reverse complement strand
GCGGTGGTCGGCACGATCTGGTCGTAGAAGCCCTTCATGCCCTCGCCGCCGACCTTCAAATCAACGCCGTCAAACAGCCCCGTTACGCCAGCGGCTCCGTCTTGGATCGGCTTATCCACGATTTTCTGCGCCAGTTCCTTGCCGATGTAATCGCCCACCTTTTCGAGTGGAATCCATTCGGCCATGCCAACGCTGTCGCTGATGTTCTTCCCGTCTTTGATGATGGACAGTTTGACTTTGCCATCGTGACGCTTGGCCCAGCCGATGCTATCCACCTGTTTGCTCAAGTCGTACCGCTCGGCCTGCTGTTCGCCAGTCGTCCACGCGATCTGCTCAAACCCGTTTTCCGCCGCCCACCTGACCATGCGCTTGAGGGCGAGGCTCACCCATGCGTCGGTCTTGGTGACGAATGGGGCGTTGGGAACGCCGCCGTGCGTTGCTGACAGGTGGACAAGGTTGGTGAGTCTGTCGTATTCTGCGGCCTCTTGTTCGGACAGCTTTCCTTCTGACATCAGCTTTTTGTCTAGATCGTCGAGTCGCTTCTTGTCAGCAAACCCTTCCTTCTTCCCCTTCTGCGCCCAGTCGGACTGGATTTCCTCGATGAACAGGGTGCGCTTGCCGTCCGCGCTGGTGCGCTCGTTGAACCGGACGTGGGCGACGATGTTGGGTTCGGAGAAGTGGCCGGAACGGAAGTCGCCCGGTTGCGCGTCAGGGTACATTCCCTCTTCGGTCAGCTTGTATTGGCGTTCGGCTTCCTGAATGTTGCTGATTCCGCGCTTGTCGGCAAACGCTTTCAGTCGGCTCATGTAGTCACGCGGCGGCAACGTCAGCAGAAGCTCGCGGTAGTTCTCGCCGCCGGGGAGGACGTAGTTCTCGAACTTTGCACGGTGGTCCGCGCTATCTTCCGGTACATTCCATGCCGCATAATCTTCCGGCGACAATTCTTCGGCGTGGTCTGCAATCGTATCGTTTTCCGGTATGTTGTATTTCCTGCGAAGTTCTGCGTACAGGCTGTCTCGGTACGCTCCTTTCACCACATCCGTCACCACAACTTCCCGCGTGGCGGCGAGGACTTCTTCCTTGGTGACCACGTCGGCGGGCTTCTTGGAGTCCAGCCACTCGCCCAAGCCCGACCAGAAGATCTCGTCGGCCTTCACGCCGTTGCCCTTCGCCGGGTCGATGGTTGCGCGGACCTGAGCCACGGTCGCCTTGTTTGGCACCTTCTGCTCGATCACGCGGCGGAGCTGGCTGTAGAATGCGGGGGCGGGCTGGCTCGCCTTGACGCTGTAGCGGGCCTTGTCGCGCGCGTCGTCGAAGTCGCTCGGCCCGTCGCCGATGTAGGACTTCTCGTAGTACCGCCCGTCCGGGCCGATGCCACCGTCGCCGTAGTATTCGTCGAGGTCGAACGTCTCGATGTCGCGGCCCTGCTGTTTGAGCCACATCGACAGGGCTTCGGCATGCATGCGGGCGCGTGGGTGCCACGCGATCTCGCCGGATTTCAGGCGGACGGCCGGGCGGTAGGTCTGCAGGTGGGCCGGGGCGACCTTGGGGCCTGGCTTCCAGCCGGCGAACATCGACAGGCTGGTGAGGTCGTCTGGATCGTCGTACTTGGCGACGTAGGGCTTGAGGGTGGCCGGCAGGCGGTTCAGGTCGGCGATGGTCTGTTTGGCGCGGTCCTTGTAGACGCCGGATTCTAGCGCCTTGCGGCCATTGGCGGAAACGGCGAGGCGGGGGGCGTCGGTTACTGAATCATCTCCGCGCCGAACGGCCGGAGCTGGTCCTGCATCTCCTTCGGCCATTCCGGGTAGGTCTTGGTCCGCATCGTTTCCAGTTGCTCCGGCGACAGAAACTCGTCCTTCAGGTTGCCCGTCAGAAACAGGTTCCACAGGACCGTCGCTCTGGCGTCGTCCGTCTTGCTCAATTTCTCGTCCATGATGTACTCCTATGGCCTCTCTGCGACCGCCTACTTCACCGTCAGCAACGTCAAAATGGTCTAGCGCGTTGAGAATATCCACCACAATCTGATGGTCCTCTGGAATGGTCAGTCCTGGCGCCGCGTGGTCGGCGTTGTCCAGCCACCAGGCAGAGTCCGTGTAAAGGATTCCGTTTCCTTGTGATACGAGCTTCTGGATGGCATCTCTGGTGCGGCGGTATGTGTCGATACCGACAAGCTTTCCTGGGTTCTTTGGGTCGTAGTCCTGCGTCAGGTAGTAGGGCGGGTCCAGCAGCACGAAGGTTTCGCGTCCGGGCTGCACGAGGCCGTCCATGATGGCCTTGTATGTGTCGCGCTCGGTGCGGTACTCTATCTTTCCGCCGCGGTCCTCGAACGCCAGTGCAGCCTTGCGGATTTCGGCGGCATCGCGGATCACGGTATTGACGATGGAGTCGAACATTTCTTCCCGCGTGTCGGATGCTTGCTGGCGTCCGTTGGCGGCGGCATCGGCTATGGCCTGGATGACGGCGGCGATGTCCTCGATGGACTTGATCTTTTCGGTGGCGATGAGGTCGTCGACGATCTCCTGCGCCCGGTCAGCCAGAGTTCCTGCGGATGTCAGGATTTCCTGCTGTTCCTGGACGGGTTCTGCCACTCCCATGTTCAGAGTGCCTTGCGCCTGGTTGGCCTGCTTCTTTTTTGACACCATCGCATTGATGATGCGAATTCGCATGGATTTGAACGCTTCGGACTCGATGATTTCGCGGGCCTTGTCGCCCTTCTGGTGGAAGAACTTGATCTTGGCCAGTCGTCCTTGGTGGTATTCGCCGATGC
>CAYLTB010000251.1:0-2776 GCA_964386675.1 uncultured Verrucomicrobiota bacterium | reverse complement strand
CCCGCAGCCCCCTCGATGCGCTGTAATTCCGTCCGCGCCACCGCCGCCTCCCGCCGCGATCCGGGACTATAGGCCGGCATCTTGTCGCTGACAAGTCTAGACGGCGCGGAACGGAGTCCGCGCCCTATCATGCGGCCGGCGGCGGGGTCAGCGGAACGCGGCTAGGGCGGCGAGTCCCTCGCCGCCGCTGACGGCCCAGGGTCACGGCGCGCAAGGGACTGCGCGCCCGACCGTCCACCCGGCGGCGGCGGGGGGGCTTGACTATTCGGGCCGGCTGGCATTATGTGCGCGCATGGACTCCGATATTGCTCGATTGCTGACCGTCTTTCAGGGCGGGCGCGCCGATCGCGTGCCGAACTTCGAGATCGTCATTGACCGCCGGAACCTGCGCGCGATCCTCGGCCGCGAGCCGTCCGCGGACTCGCTGTGGACGGTTCCCCCGGCGGAGGCGGTCGAGGTGGCGTTGCGCGTGCGGCAGGATGCAATCCCGTGTCCACTGCAATCGCCGCTGCCGGCGTGCTCCGTGACGGAGGACACCGATCCCGGCGACTTGCCGAGGCCGGATGTGACGGGCAAGCGGGAGAAGATGGAGGCCTATCTTGCGGCGGTGCGCGGGACGGGGCTGGGGGTCTGCCCGTGCCTCTCGGGGCCGTTCACGGTTTCCAGCCTCACGTGCGGCCCGGTCTCGATCCAATCCTTCATGGAGATGATCTACACGGCGCCGCGCGTCGTCGAGGCCCTGCTGGACTTCTACACGGAATACACGCTCTCGGCGATCCGCGCGATCCGCGACCTGCCGTTTCACTTCTTCTACATCGGCGACGACGTGACGGATTTTGTCAGCCCGGCGCACCTGGATGCGCTCTGGGCGCCGCGCCACGAGCGGATTATCCGGGCCGCACAGGAGACGGGCCGGCCGATCCTCTGCCATTGCTGCGGCCCGCAGGAGGACGTGCTGCCGTACTTCGAGCGATGGGGCGTCAGTGCCACGCACCCGCTCCAGGCGGACCGCAACGACATCTATGCCGTGCGGGAGCGCTATCCGAACCTGACCCTGGTCGGCAACGTGGATGTGAACCTGCTCAGTTTCGGAACGCCGGCCGCAGTCGCCGCGGACACGCTGGAGCATCTCGAACGGCTCGGTCGCGCCGGTCGCTACGTCGTATGCAGCAGCCACTCGATTATTGATTCCGTGAAACCGGAGAATTACCGCGCGATGATCGAGACGGCGTGGCAATGGCGTGCGTGAGGCTTGGGCGCCGGCGGTTGCTGCGCCGGATTAGGCCGGGGACGACGGCGCGCAAGGGACTGCGCGCCCTACCACTCGCGCGGCGGCCGGCTCAGCCGAACGATGGTAGGGCGGCCACTCCGTTGGCCGCCGTGATCGGCCCAGGAATTTGCGGCGCGGAACGGAGTCCGCGCCCTACCATTCGCCCGGCGGCCGCGTTCGCACGCGTGTCCGATTGACGCGTGCATGCCGACGCGTCTAGAGTGCCGCGTATGAGCGCGATGGACGAGCGGCCGAACTTTCTGCTGATCAACTGCGACGATCTGGGCTATGGAGACCTTGGCTGTTATGGCTCCCCGCTGAACCGCACGCCCCATCTCGATCGGCTTGCCGGCGACGGGGTCCGCTGTACGGATTTCCGCATGGCGTATTCCGTGTGCAGCGCCAGCCGCGCCGCGATGCTGACCGGGTGCTATCCCTCGCGGATCGGCTTCGATCGCTTCCGGCGCGCGGCGGGCGTCTTGTTCCCCGGCGACCCGGAGGGAATCCACCCCGCGGAGCGCACGATCGCCGACCTGCTGCGGGATCGCGATTACGCGACTCGTATCATCGGTAAATGGCACTGCGGCGATCAGCCCGAACACCTGCCCACCCGGCACGGGTTCGACGGTTACTTCGGCATTCCCTATTCGAACGACATGGGCCGGCGGGCCGGCGGGGGGCCGCCCGGCCATCCGCCGTTGCCGCTGCTCCGCGACGAGGACGTCATCCAGGAGCAGCCCGATCAGGCGGGCCTGATCGAGCGTTATGTCGAAGACGCGGTGCTGTTCCTGCGGGCGCAACGCCGGCGTCCGTTCTTCCTGTACCTGGCGCCGTTCCAGGTTCACCTGCCGCTCTACGCGCCCGCCCGGTTCGTCCGCGAATCGCGCAACGGCCGGTACGGTGCGTGCGTAGAGTGCGTGGACTGGGCGGTCGGCGTGCTGCTGTATGAATTGGCGCGACTGGGGCTCGACCGCCGGACGATGGTGATGTTCACCTCCGATAATGGTTCCCGCTGCGCAGGGCAGGGGGGCAGCAACGCGCCGCTGCGCGGCACGAAGGCCAGCGCGTGGGAGGGCGGGTTCCGCGTGCCGTTCATTGCGCGCTTTCCGGGCTGGTTGCCCTCCGGCACGATCTGCCGCGAGCCGGTGTCGTCGCTGGACTTGCTGCCGACGCTGGTCGGGCTGGCCGGCGGGCGTCCGCCGGAGGATCGGAAACTGGACGGGCGCGACATCCTGGAGGTGTTGCGGGGCGAGTCCATCGCGCCGAGCGCAGAGACGCCGTTTCTTTATTACCACCAAGCGCGGTTATGCGCCGTCCGCCGGGGGCCGTGGAAGCTGTTCGTGCGGCTGCCGCAGCCGGAGTCCGAAACCGGCCGGATGGTCTGGGCGCCGGGTCGCGCGCTGTATAACCTCGATGAGGATCTCGCCGAGACGACCGATGTCGCCGCGCGGCATCCGGAAGTCGTGGCGGCGTTTGCGTCGGGCTGCGGTCCCACGGTGCAATGGC
>CAYLTB010000250.1:0-2804 GCA_964386675.1 uncultured Verrucomicrobiota bacterium | reverse complement strand
GGTTCGCCGGCTTCGACCCGGATGCGACGGTCATGCCGGGTTCCAACATCGTGGGCGGAGCTCTGATAAGCAACCAGTGGACGGGGTTGATGCCTGGTACCAATATCACGGGGTTTGCGTTAAACGACGAAACTTCGTCCTGGGATCCGATTGAAGCAACGCCAGCCGGCGGCAGCGCTTGGCCTCGGGAGTCGACGCTGGTGTCCACATCCTCTGGGTCTACGGGCTGGCGCGAAGCCGCGAAAAACACAGTCATCACGGCGTGGTATTCCGACGGAGACCCGAATTCCGGGAGCAACCCCACGCTTCGCGGGTATCTGTCCCATGTGTCGGGCACGTCATTGGAGGTGTCGAGGTCCCGAATGCAGTCGAGCGACCCCTATAAAGACGGCGACACGACATACAGCATCACGTTCGTGTGTCCTGCCGGCAGTTCCTGGATGGTCAGGGTGGATGGTTGGCGCAATGGCAGCACCATGGTCGTCTACGCGCATGTCGCGCAATAGCGAAGGAGGCAAGATGAAAGTTTTTTCAAGTGCGTTGGTCGCCTACGCGGGGGCGCTGGCGGTCGGCCTGGCCGTCGAGGCGACTCCGATTCCGGTTGTCGAGGGCGATCCTGATTCGTTCTATTCCGTGCTCCGCCGCGTCCAGGTCTACATGGACGCCTACGCTCCGTTCAATTCGTTCGAGTATGGCATCGCGGAGTCCAACGGGGTGTACATCGTGACGCATTGGGACACCTCGGCCATTCCGCCGCCGCAGCTTCTGGATGGCGTGAACACGTTCCCCTCGCTTGAGATCGCCGAGGCCGACCCAGACGAAGTCGCGGTCGCGGCGCTTGGCGACAACCGCCGGTCGTGGGAGTTCAAGCCCCCCGCGGTCCGCGGGCAGATCAAGCAGATCAAGAAGCTTGCCCGCCAGGCCGCCAAGTCCCCAAGGCTCAAAGTGCTGGAGAACGAATACTTTGCTCTGCTCGATGCGCTACCCGGCGACCCAGTCCCCCAGACCCCAAGCCTCGAAGAGGCCAAGGCCCTGGTGGACGAGCGGCTCGGAGTGGCGCTGGCTGCGAAGTACCGTGAGCTGCTCTCGGAGCTCGACCTCGAGTTGTCCCGGTATTCGACGACTTGGTGGGACGACGCGGCGAGGCACGACGAGACCGACGTGCCCGCCGAGTTTCTCGAAGCACTGGCCATGACCGACGGCGAAGCCCGGCAGGCCCAGGCGTTGTCCAGCTCCATAGCGCTCGTGGTGGACGACACCGGAGAGGTGACAGGGACTGCTCGCGTGCTGGTCAGCACCGACGGGGTGCCCGTCGTGGTGTCCGACTCGGCCAGTCCGGTTGTCCCGATTGAGGACCAGATCGCCGCGTTCCTTCAGCGGCTGCCGGCGGAGCGCGCCCGCACTCGTGCGTTGCAGCGTTCCTTGGCGGCGTCCATCCCCACGAATGCGGTGCTTGAGGACATTGAAGATTTGGCTGCAGCGTTCCCCCGGTGGGAGGACAACGTTGGGCGGCAGGTCCATCCCGGCGAGTTCTACACCTACGACGGCACGGATGTCTATCGGGTCGTCCAAGGGCACGTGACGCAGGCCGATTGGTCGCCCCCGCTTGCCCCCGCGCTGTTCCTGCATCTCCCGCCCGCCGGCCCGAGCGGGTGCCCTCCGTTTGTGCAGCCTACCGGCGCGCACGACGCCTACGCAATCGGGGACTGTGTGGAGTTCGAAGGCGCGAACTACGTGAGTTTGATCGACGCCAACACTTACAGCCCGTCGGCGTACCCCGCCGGATGGGAATTGCAGGAGTAACCGAAATGAAACGCCTTGTCGCCCTCGTCCTCTGCCTCCTGCCCTCCCTGGCGCTCGCCATCCCGCCCTATCCGACGGTCTGGTACCGCGAGCAGACCGTGCGTAACACGGCCGACATTCGCGCCCTGGAGGCCAAGGACGCCGCCCTGCAGGCTGAAGTCGACGCGATCGAGCTCGTGGCGAACGCCGCGATCCCCGCCGCCTCCTTCGCCCAGGTGGACACCAACGAGGTCGCCGACGCCACGCTGTTTACGCCCGATTTCGTCGGGCAGCTGCTGATTGGCTCCGAGTCCAATCTGGTATGGGTCGCTGGCGGCGCAACCACCAACGACTGGATTCTGTTGACCGTGACTGAATAAGGGCCGGCCCCGGGGAGAATATGATGAGAAATCAACTGTGCGCGGCGTTCGCCGCATTTACCGTTTTGACGGCGGGCGCCGCCGCCCAGTTGACTCCGCTCGTCGACTACTACCAGGTGTTCGGCTACGGACTGACTCTGGGGACCAACGCCTGGACAAATTCGATCGGCACGTTGCGCCGGGACCCGGCCGGGTTTCGGCCACAGGTGTCAGACGGGACCAACTGGCACGCGGTAGGCGATTTGTCGGACGCACCGTTTGATTCCGTCATCTACGGCCGGAAAGACGGTTTCTGGGTCGCGGTGCCGACGGACGACTCCACGGCGCTGTCCGCGGTCGCCGCTGTCTCCGGTCGCGTGGACGTTGTCGAGGGCTGGGGTGACCACGGCGCGGCGGGCTATCTGACGGCGGAGACTGACGCCGCTGCGCTGGCCGCCGTCGCCGCCGTCTCCGGTCGCGTGGACACGGTCGAGTCCTGGGGCGACCACGCCGAGGCGGGCTATCTCACAGATTTCACCGAGACCGACCCGGCCTGGTCAGCCGCGTCCGGGTCTGTCATCTACGCCACGACACCCACATACACCACCGCCGTCGAGCAAGCCGCCACCGCCTACGGATGGGGCGACCACGGCGCGGCGGGCT
>CAYLTB010000249.1:0-2809 GCA_964386675.1 uncultured Verrucomicrobiota bacterium | reverse complement strand
GTGACGCCCAAGGAGTAAAAGCGCGGGAGGCGGCCCGCCGGTAGAAAGGAGTAAGGCCCGGCCCCTCTGCCGCACGGGGGAAGAAACCGGAAGCCCCGCGCGGCGAACCCGACGCCCGAAAGCCGGATTCGAAAAATCGGGGCGGCTGGCCGCATCTACGGAAATTCCGCAGGATGGGCGCCGCCCCAGTTTCGAAGTCCCATCCTCCGGCTTCAGGCCGGAAGCTCGTTACGCCGGTCCGGTCAGGCCATGCACGCCCAACTTGCAGTAGACGGTCGCGGCGCCCGCGCCGGCCGCCTTGACCGCGACACCCACAAGCGGCTTGCTGCCCGTGCCGGCAGTCTTGGTCAACTTGGCCTGCCCGGCGTCCCAGTACAGTTTGTCGCCCGCGACGATGGCATCGGCCGCCACCTTCGGCAGCTCGTAGACGCCGGACGTGGCGATCTCAACGTTTGCGCCCGCAGCCTGCGTCGTACTCGCCACGCCGATCAGCGAGCCAATCACGACCAACTGCCCTGACGTGACCCCGCCCGCAGGCGCGGCCACGGTGATGTTGTTGCCCGGTTGAATGTAGTTCTTCATGGTCTAAAGTCCTCTCGAAGTCTGAATGGTGAATTGCCTCGGCTGCGGCGATTCAAGCTTGGCGATCTCCCGGTCTACCACCGTGAGCGCTTCTTGCTGCCGCGCATACTCCATGCTTCGCTCACCAAATTGAACGCGGGCGATCCCGAGCGATTGAAGGATCTCCTCGCGCTTTGCCTGCAATTGTTCCAGCGTCATCGTCAGGCCCCCGGATTCTTATAGGCGCCGCGATGGTCGATGGCCCCAGCCCCGACGTGCCAGACCACCCGCACCTCGGTCCCCAGGGTGTCGAATCCTTGCCGCGTCTCCACGCGCGGACCCTCGTAGCCGGAAAGCTCGCTGTACTCGAAGACCGGCGCATTGCTCGGGTCGGCAAAGAGGTACCACGCGGTATCCTCACCCGCCTGATCGAACTGCGGGATCACCACGGGGATCAGACCGCGCGCCGAAGTCTCGGCAGTGGCCGAACTGGTCGGGTAGAGCGTAGCCAGCAGCTTGTCAACCGTGCCTTCCAGCGCGGCCGGAATCACGATGTAGCGCGGCGGCGCGTCAATCGGGTTTCCGCTCGCGTCGGTCTGAAGCCGCATCGCCAGCTTCCCGGCGCCGATGGTGGTATCGGACGGCGCGGCGCCTGAGGCGGCCAGGTTGTTGTGGTTGGCATGGAACACCGCCACGCCGTCCGCGAGCGTCGGGTTCGACATGATGACGTTCGCGAGGAATCCGGCGAACCAAGCGCGGGCGCCGCGGGTCATCTTCGCGGAGATATCGGCGAGCGCCTGCATGTCGTCGTTGACCAGGGCCTTGAAACTGATCCCGAAGCCGCGGGCATAGCTCTTGACCGCGTAGCTCGCCAGTTCCTTGTCGGTGATGCTGCCGAAGGTCACCTCGCCGTTCTCACCGACTTCGGCCAGCGCCGGCCCGTCGCTGATCTCCATGACGTGCCGCGCGCGGAAGTCCGCCACAGTCGCGCGGCGGAACACCTGCTCGACCGCGCTCGGGCTGCTCCGCAGCGTGAGCAGCGACTTGTTGTAGACTTCCGCGA
Source organism: uncultured Verrucomicrobiota bacterium (assembly GCA_964386675.1). Taxonomy (GTDB): domain Bacteria; phylum Verrucomicrobiota; class Kiritimatiellia; order PWTM01; family PWTM01; genus CALGXT01. The sequence continues at coordinate 1,185 of CAYLTB010000249.1, read as the reverse complement.
GCACATTGGCGAAGTCGCTGGTCGTGTGCAAGGCGCGCGTCACCAGTTCGGCCGGGCTGCCGAGCGTGCTCAGGCCGCGATGCTCCAGGCAGCGCCGCGCGATGTCCGGAATGCGGGCGTAAGCAAATTCGCGGCCGGCCTCGGGCTTGTGCGCCGGATTCATCCGGCTGTACAGCCCGTCCGCCAGGCGCGCGATGAGATTGTCGCCGGCGTCGCGAGTCACTACCACCGGTTGCCGGTTGTCGATGGCAGGCGTATTCTTCGCCGCCTCGGTGATGAGTGCGCGCCGCGCCTCTTCCAGAGGCACGTTGCGCTGGATCAGGTCTTCCGCAAAGCTCGCGGCGATGTTCAAGCTCTCCGCGAGCGCGCGGATTCGTTCGTGTTCGTTCATGTTCACCTCGCTTCGTACTCTCGCCCCCGCGTCCGCCGCGAGCGGCGTAAAACTGATTTCTTTGGGCGTCCAGCGGGTCGCCGTTTTGATGCGCGTCCCATCGGCGCGCTTCTCGGTCTGCCAGGTCTGCACTGTGTAGCCCGCGCTGACCGAACGAATGATGCCCTGCTGCACGTCGCGTGCGACGCCCTGCACCTCGGGGCGCTCGCTGAACTGCACCGTCGCCACGCCGCGCTTGCCGTCCACGCTGGCGTCCGTGACGACGCCCAGGACCGCCCGCACGCTGCTGAATCGGTCGTGGTTGTCGAGGACTGGCCCGCCGATCAACTGCGAAAGGTCCACGGCCGCCGGGGCCATCGAAAGGCGCTCGATGTACGGCCCCTCGAAGTCGGAGCGCATCACGTCCGCGCCCGTCGAGAAGACCACCTGGACGGTGCGCCGCTCGGGGTTGTACGTGCTCGGCTCGAACGCCGCCGCGCGCGTTAAAACTTCATTTCCCATTTCGAAACCTCCTCTGTTTCGCCGCCCGAAGGCGGCGGAAAATCTCTTGCCGCGCGATCTCGCGATCTACCGCGTTCTGGCCGCGGCGCAACACGTAGCACAGGTCGCCAAAATCCAGCTCACGCGGCGAAGCGCCCTGCCACTTGCCGCTTGCAAACTCGAGCGGGATATGGGGAAGTCGGCAGATCACTGCTGCGCCTCCTGTGCCGCCGGTTGCTCCTGCCCCTGCAAGGTCGTGCGCCGCGGGTCGCTGTCGTACACGTTGCCCAGCCGGTCAGCCCGCGCATTGTCTT
>CAYLTB010000248.1:0-2828 GCA_964386675.1 uncultured Verrucomicrobiota bacterium | reverse complement strand
GCACCGGATCCGGCGGCGCCCTCGGCTTCCTCTTCGGGTCGGCGGGCGGGGCGGATGGGCGCATCGCGTGAACTCCTCGTCGGCGGGCCCGAACGGCGCGCCCGACCGGTCGAACATCGGCCGTTCGGTCCGGCGAGGCAAGCGGAAAAACGATGAACGCGGAAACGAGACGGTGCGGCGCTTACGGCGTGGGCGGCGCTCAGCGCGCGCCGCGGACCGGCCGGACATTGACGCGCGGCCCGTTCCGCGGTAGCTGAATCGGTATGAGCGAAAAGACGATCTTGATCACCGGCGGGGCACGGGGCATCGGGCGCGGGTGCGTGGATCATTTCCTGGCGCGCGGCTGGAACGTGGCCGCGCTGGATCTGCTGGACATCGCGCCGGCGACGCGGCTGGTGACCGTGCGCGGCGACGTCAGCGACGAGGCGGCCGCCGCGGAAGCGGTGCGCCGCGCGCTGGACCGGTTCGGGCGGCTCGACGCGCTAATCAACAACGCCGGCATCGCCAGCCCGCCGCGCCGCCCGCCGGAGGCGCTGCCGCTCGAGGAGTGGAACCGCGTTCTCGCCGTCAACCTGACCGGCGCGTTTCTGATGGCCCGGCACGCCGCGCCCGCGCTGCGCGCCGCGCGCGGGGCCATCGTGAACATCGCTTCGACGCGCGCGTTGATGTCCGAGCCGATGAGCGAGGCCTATGCGGCCTCCAAGGGCGGGCTGGTCGCGCTGACCCACGCGTTGGCGCTCAGTCTCGGGCCTGAGGTGCGCGTCAACTGCATCAGCCCCGGCTGGATCGAAACCGACCCGGAGGCGCGGCACCGCGAGGCGGACCGCCGCCAGCATCCGGCCGGCCGCGTGGGGACGCCGCGCGACATTGCCGAGGCCTGCGAGTGGCTGATCGGCGCGGGCTTCGTCACGGGCCAGAACGTGGTCGTGGACGGCGGCATGACGAAGAAGATGATCTACGTCTGATCCGCGGCGGCGCCGGAATGCCGGCGGCATCGGCGGCCGTGTCCGGGCTCCAGGGACGCGCGCGGCGCGCGGAGCCTCCCCCGTTTCCAAGGCTTGGAAATTCGAAGGCCCTGGGGTTCCAAGCCTTGGAGTCCGGGCGCGGACGGAGCCGACACATCGGCTGCGGCGGGGACGCCGCCGCCCGCTGCCGGACAGCCGCGCTACGGCCGGAGCGGCCCGTCCGGCACCAGAAACGCCTGCACATCCGGGCGCAGGCGCAGGGACTGGAACCGCGGATCGTCCAGCGCGGTCCGGCGCGCGGTTTCGCCGCCCAATTCGACGGCCTTGCGCAGCGACGCCACCGCGGCCTCTGCCTTGCCGGTCGCGAGCTGCACCGCGGCCAGGTCCAGCCGCACATCGGTCTTCATCGGGACGCGCTCGAGGTATTGCGCGAGGGCCGTCTCCACGAAGTCGTAGCGGCGCGCCTCGTAGGCGAGACGGGCCAGCGCCCCGTAGGCGTCGGCAGGCAGGTCGTTCCGGCCCAGCAGCGTCCCCAGGGCGTCGGCGAACTTCGGCAGCAGCTGGTAACGGAAATACAACTCGGTCAGCTCGACCGCTTCCGGGATGGGGAGCGGTTCGGCGGCGGCGCGGCTCTCGAGTTCGCTCAGGCGTTTCTGGCCGCGTTCGGCAATTCGCAGCATGGCGGCGTAGCGGATCGCATTTTCGTTGAGCGGGTCCTGCGCGACGAACGCTTCCGCGACTTCCGCGGCCTCCCGGTATTCCGCCTGCTGCGCGTGCAGATCGGCGAGCCGGAAGGCCGCCTCGGGACTGGCCGGATGCAGCGCGATCGCCTGCCGCAGCGCGTATTCGGCGTCGTCATAGCGCTTCCGGTGCACGTACAGCCCGGCAATCGAGGAGCGCAACTTGGAGAACGTCTTGCGGGCGACGCTGTCGCGCAGAAACCGCGGGTTGGCCAGCAGCCGCGCCGTGTACCAGTCCCAGAACGCGCGGTCGCGGGCGACGACCGCGTCGGTGATGTCCGCCGGCTCGCGGTTGATCTTGAGGATCAGCCCGTGCGGCTCGAGGTGGTCCATCATCCACGGGATCGGATAGCTTTCCTCGAGATAGAACTCGTGGCGCGGATTGGCCAGGAAGATCATCCGCGAAAGGTAGCCGTTGATGTGCATCACGCCCTGCACGCCTTCGACGCTGACCTTCCCCTCCTCCTCCGTCACGGCGGCTTGGTCCGTCGTGCGGCCGGCCTTCCGGTCTTCGAGGTAGCGCTGAAAGGCGACCTGGCTTTCGGCAACGGACGGAATCCAGATGCGGTCGCCGTAGAGGTCGCGCATCGTCTGCAGGTAGGTCGGATCGGCGAGCGCGTTCTGCGTGATCAGGTACACGTCCGGCCGCACGTGCGCCGAGTAGATCATGTAGGTCGGCACGAAGCGCCCCGGGTCGGTCCCGCCGAAGAAAATCGCGTTCGGCGCCATCGGCGGCGGATAGCCGGGCGTCGGATAGGACGCCCACTCCTCGGCGCGGATCTCGCGCCGAATGGCCTCGACGCCTTCCAGTTGCCAGTGGCCGAACTGCCAGCCGAAATCGCATCCGTTCTGCTCCGCGCCGCCGACGGCGCGCAGGTAGTTCTCGTCGTGCGCGTTCTGCCAGAGCGGGAGCGCCGGCAACGCGAGCGCCAGGGCCGTGCCGGCATAGAGAAACAGGCGATGCCCGCCCGTCTGCCAATGAAGCCAGGCGAGCCCGAACAGGATGCCGTAGCCGATCCACAGCGCATAGACCGCGTGCGACTGGATGAACTGCACGCGCGCGATGAAGAGCGTCGTGTTGTCGAGCGACGGGTTTTGGAACGTGATGAAGATCAGGCTGACC
>CAYLTB010000247.1:0-2838 GCA_964386675.1 uncultured Verrucomicrobiota bacterium | reverse complement strand
GCCTTGACGGCAACGCCCACAAGCGGTTTGCTGCCAGTTCCGGCGGTCACGGTCAGGTAGCCGTTGGTGGCGTCCCAATAGAGCAGGTCGCCGGCGGCCACCACGTCAGCGGCCTTCTTGGGTAGGGTGAATACGCCCTCGGTCACCACCTCAACGGGCTCACCTTGGGCTGCGTCGTAAGCGGCCACGCCGCGGATGGCGCCAACCGTGACATACTGCCCGCTGACTACAGCAGCGGGCGCCGTGACAGTGATCGTGTTGCCTTGTTGAACGTAGTTCTTCATTGAAGTCCCCTCGAACTCTGAATCGTGAATACTTTCGCCTGGCCCAGCGCCGTCAGCCGCGCAATCTCGCGGTCGATGGCCTGAAGGGCTTCGGACTGCCGGGCGTATTCGATGCTGCGCTCGCCAAATTGAACGCGGGCGATGCCCAGCGTCTTGACAATCTTATCCCGCTGTGCCTGAAGATCAGCCAGGGTCATACGCTATGCTCCGGGATTCTTGAACGCGCCGCGGTGGTCAATCGCCCCTGCTCCCAAATGCCACACCACGCGGAACTCGGTTCCGAGGGTGTTCCAGCCCGGGCGGCTCTCGACGCGCGGCCCCTCGTAGCCTTGCAGCTCCGCATACTCGAACACGGGCGCCTCGTCCGGCGAGCAGAAAAGGTACCAGGCAGTCGCCTGATTCCGCGCATCGAGGCGCGGCTCCACCAGCGGAACCAGGCCGCGCGCGGCGGTCTCCGCCTCGGCCGCATTGGTCGGATACAAAGTCGCCAGCAGCTTGTCCACCGTGGTTTCGAGCGCCGCCGGAATCAGAATGTAGCGTGGAGCAGCGCCAATCGGGTTGCCGGAAAGGTCGGTCTGCTTTCGGATCGCCAGCTTGGCGGCCCCGATGGTCGTATCGCTCGGCGCCGCGCCGGAAGCAGCCAAATTGGCGTGGTCGGCGTGAAACACGGCCTTACCGTCGGCCAGCTTCGGGTTGCTGACAATCGTGTCGATCAGGAAACTGGTGAACCATTGGCGGGCGCCACGGGCGATTTTGGCGCTGATGTCGGCCAGAGCGCCGATGTCGTCATTCACCAGCGCCTGGAAGGTGATGGCAAACCCCTTGGCATAGCTCGCAAGGCGGTAGCTCGCCAGCTCGCGCCCCTCGATGGTGCCAAAGGTCACCTCGCCGCTCTCGGCGACTTGGGACAGCGCCGGTCCATCGCTCACTTCCAGGATATGCCGCTGCCGGAAATCCGCCATGGTCGCGCGCCGGAAGATCTGCGTGATCGGGCTGGGCGCCGTGCGCAGCGGAAACAGCGCCTTGTTGAAGACCTCTTGAAGCAGCACACTGAAGTCGGGAGTCGTGTGCATGGCCCGGGTCAGCACCTCCGCGGGGCTGCCCAGCGTGCTCAGCCCGCGCTCGCGGAGAATCTCACGGGCGAAATCAGCCAGCCGGTGGTAAGCGTACTGGCGACCGGCCTCGGGCTTATGGCCCGGAACAACGCGGGTCGCCAGACCGTCCGCCATGCGCTCGATTAGGCCGTCGGCGTGATCGCGGGTCATCGTCGCGGCCGGCGTGCGCGTGTCAATCAGCGGTTGCGATTCGGCAACGCGCTTAATCAGCGCCGTCCGCACGGCATCAAGAGAATTGTGCTGCGCTACGGCCTCGTCGGCTGCCGTCTCCGGCAGCGCCAATGCCGCAGCGATATTGCGGGCCTGCACCAGCAGGTCGCTATTCGTTTCGGTCTGCATTTGTCCTCCAGTTTTGGAACGAACTTGCGCGCCCGGATCGGCTCCGAGCGGAACGAATGAAATCTCTCGCGGCGTCCAGCGTTCGGCAAGCTTCACGCGAGCGCCGTTCTCGCGGGTCTCCCGCCAGGTCTCCACCGTGTAGCCCACGCTGACGTTGCGAATGACGCCCGCGCGAACATCGGCCGCGATGCCCTGAACCTCCGGGCGGGTTCCAAACCGCACCACCGCCTCGCCGCGGGTGCCGTCCACGGATGCGTCTTCAACAACGCCCAGAATGGCCTCGACGCCCGAATAGTGATCATGGTTGTTCAGCACCGGCGCGCCGCGGAATTGCGACAGGTCCACCGCTTCGGGCGCCAGGCTCAAGCGCTCGATGTAATCGCCAGCGATGTCTCGCCGGCGAACGTCAGCGCCGGTCGAGAAAATGACGTGAACCGTATTCCGGTCGGCATCGAAGGTCTCCGGCTGGAACACCGCCGCGCGCGTTAAAACTTCATTTCCCATTTCGAAACCTCCTCTGTTTCGCCACCCGAAGGCGGCGGAAAATCTCTTGCCGCGCCATCTCGCGGTCAATCGCGTTGGGGCTGCGGCGCGACACGTAGCACAGGTCGGCAAAATCCAGCTCGCGCGGCGAAGCGCCCTGCCACTTGCCGGTTGCGAACGCGAGCGGGATGTGGGGAAGTCGCCGGATCACTGCTGCGCCTCCTGTGCCGTCGGCTGCTCCTGCCCCTGCAAGGTCGTTCGCCGCGGGTCGCTGTCGTACACGTTGCCCAGCCGGTCAGCCCGCGCATTGTCTTGCGCGATTTCGGCGTCGATTTGCTCGGCGTCCCACCCGGATGCCGACACCGCCTCCGAACGCGAGATAAGGCCGGCGCGGATCTGCTGTACCACGGACTGCACCTCCATGCGCTGGTCGAGCATCGAAAGCTGCGGCGCGATCCATCGCACGTCCCTGTAGTCGCCCTCGGGTAGCACGCTCGCAGCCACCGCCAGGCGCGTCCAGGCTTCCCACACCTGCCGGCAAAGCTGGAAGACAACGATGTGATGCTGGATGCTCTCAAGCTGCCGGCGGTACTCCAACAACGCATGGCGGCCGCTCG
>CAYLTB010000246.1:0-2843 GCA_964386675.1 uncultured Verrucomicrobiota bacterium | reverse complement strand
CTCCCCTTCTTTCTACCTCAATTCAGTGTCCAGGAAAACTCTAGCGCGGGGGAAGTCATTCTGTTTGATTGTGCGGCCAGCCGCGAACTGCGAGTCACGCGAATCACTCGGCTATGCCCTGCATCGCGGACTCTGCCGCGTCCTTCAAATTGACCTCAATGAAGTTGGCGTCAGCTTCCGCCGCGCCATCGGCGGTGGAGACGAAATCATCCTCTACGACAGAGCGCCCGGCGGAGCAGGACTCGTCAAAGAAGCGCGTCAGCGATGGAGCGAAATCGTCAACGAAACCCGCCGCATCGTTTCCAATTGCGATTGCCAGCCGGAAAGCAGTGTAGCTTGCGCCTGCTACGATTGTCTCAAAGATTTTTCCAACCAAACACACCACGGCGTTTTGAACAGGCTCAAGGTCAATAACTTCTTTGAGGGTCGGGTGAGGCCTTGATCGGCGTAGAATAACATGCTTTGCCACATTTTGCTTTTGAAAACACCGGTTGCGTTTCCATCTTGTGAAAACAGGTCGAAAGAGGTGCAGGAGCGTTGTCAACCTACGCTGACAGGGCCCTCCGACGATTACGCTCCGACGGCCGCCCGCGCAGCAACCGAATTGCTGTTCAATGGCCTGAAATCCAACACGCAAATGCAATGTAGCCAGAATTGAATCCGGGCCGCAAACTGCGGTCCTGCACTCCCAGCCGCAGCGTGGAATGGCGGAGGCTACACGGCCGTCGTCTCTCAGAAGGAATTGGACGTTGCCGGCGACGTGTGGGCGTATCGCAAGGTGGTCGAAGTTGGCGATCCGCAGGAGCCGGAAGTCAAGCAGGCGAAGTCGTTTCTGGACGGCATGGCAGAGACGATCCGCAAAAACGAAGGGGTTGACCTGGCCACCTATATGGCGTCGCAGGATGCGTTCAGCCGCGCGTTTGCGCTGATGGAACAGGGCGACTGGGAGCGGGCGTCGGCCGGGTTCTGCGCTGCGGCTGCTCTGAACGGCCGCCATGCGCCCGCGCACGGCAACATGCATTTGTGCCTGGCCAAACTCGGCCGCAAGGCCGAGGCGCTCAAAGAACTCGATCGCGCCACCGATATCCATCCGCGCTGCGAACCGGCCCTGTCCAATTGGGTCGCTGTGGAGCACATGGAAAAAGGCAAGCCGCTGGGTGGCATCGAGTTGGGGACCGTTGATTTCCGAAGGGAACAGATATTGCGCACGCGGGAAGCTTTATCGGCGACGCGCGATTGCTTGGCTCGTCAGGTCCAAGGCCTTTCACCGCGTATTGCTGCGGAACGGTTGCCTTCCCGGTGCGGAGGCCGTGGGTGCTGCTTGAGCGCACAGATTCTCTGGCCACAGCGCCCGCTGGCGTGCGAAGATGATGCCTAGAGGGTCTGGGTATCAAACAGACGGTCGGCATGGACTACACATCCCGCCAGTATTGGAACTGCGTGGTGAATGCCAGTCTCTGCAAGTTCCTGATATTGAGAGCGGTTTGCGAGCAGCCCCTGCACGGGTACGGCGTCATCAAACGGTTGGCCAAGATGACCGGCAATCTGTGCGTTCCCACACAGGGAACGGTGTACCCGGTGCTGGCTGCATTCGAGAAATGCGGCTGCGCTCGGAGTCGGATCGAGCGGGTCGGGGGCCGGGAGCGCAAGGTGTACGAAGCTACGGACAAGGGCCGGGCGGCCCTGAAGGCGGGCATGGACGTCTGGCGACGGACCGTGGACCATCTGCAGCCGGTCCTGGTTGATCCCGGCCGGGCCAGAATCGACTGACGCCTTGACCGTCGAGGCGTCATGGCGCGCCAGGCGATGGGAATCAGAGCCCCGGCTGCGGGCAAACGGGTCAACGCGGGATGAGCGACCGCTGTGCCGCGAAGTGTGGGGACGGAAAGATCCGATGGCAAGCATGTGAAGGGATTGTGTCAGGGAGAAGGTACGGGAACGGTACGTGGGCATTGCCGCGAGCGGAACGAGCGGGTACGGGTGTACGGCCTCCTGCTGCTCGCCAACGGCGCCCTCCGCCAAGGCGCTGTCAGCGAAGCTGGGGTACTCGAAGAAGGACCTGGAGGCGGCGCCAAATGGAGCATACATGGGACTGGGCTGTGGAAATCCGCAGGCGATCGCCGGTCTCAAGAAGGGCGAAGTCGTGCCCGGATCTGGGCTCGGGCGGGGGCCTCGATTGCTTCCTGGCGGCACGGCAAGTGGGGCCGCGCGGACAGGTGATCGGCGTGGATATGACACCGGAGATGGTCGCCAAGGCTCGCGAGAACGCGCGGAAGGGGCGGTTCAAGAATGTGGAGTTCCGGCTGGGCGAAATCGAGCACCTGCCCGTGGCGGACGGGAGCGTAGATGTGATCCTTTCCTATTGTGTCATCTACCTCTCGCCCGACAAGGAGCAAGTGTACCGCGAGGCTTTTCGCGTATGGAAACCTGGCGGGCGGCTCGCGATTTCAGATGTCGTGGCGATCAAGCCGGTGCCGAAGGCCGTGAAGGCTGACTTCGAGAAGCACTCCGGTGCGTGGCTGCAGCACTCCAGGTGCGCAAGCTGGAGCTCATTCTGCGGGCCGCCGGTTTCCGCAATGGCCGCGTAATGGTGAAGGAACAGAGTGAGGAGTTTATCGAAGATTGGTTTCCCAGCACGGGGATCGAGCGCTATATTCGCTCGGCCGATGTGCAGGGGCGAAAACCGAAAAAAGAGTGACGCGATGAACGCATTGGTTGTTGTAGATGCCGGAATCTGCGGATTTCAGACGCGGATCCACGCGGACAGCGAGGACTCGCAGTATGTGACGTTCCCCCGCGCTAGAGTTTTCCTGGACACTGAATTGAGGTAGAAAGAAGGGGAG
>CAYLTB010000245.1:0-2858 GCA_964386675.1 uncultured Verrucomicrobiota bacterium | reverse complement strand
CCCGGACGACCACCGTCAGCAGCGCGGTGCGCTGTGTGGCCACACCGGTGCCGTCTCCGTCGTCGGTGACGATGAAGTTGATCTGGTAGGTGCCGGCCTGATCGAAACCGGGCGTCCACTTGAACAGTTGCGTCTCGGCGTCGAACGTCGCGCCGGCCGGAAGCGGATCGTGCTGCCAGGCGACAACCGGCAGCAGGAGCGATGCATCCACTTCGCCCTCCGGCGTGGCGACGCCGATGCCGGCCGGGTGATCCGGATCGAAGACGTCAATATAGACCGCCAGCGGCTGGCCCTCGTAGATCTCCCAGCGGTCCAACCGTCCGATTTCGATCTGCCCATTGACGTTGAGGACGGTGACGACGAAGGACGCCGTCGAGGACGCTGCGCCGTCGTCCGCCTTGATCGTAATCGTGTAGACCCCATTCTCGAAGTACTCGGGCGTCCACGTAAACACGCCGGTCAGTGGGTGAATCGTCGCGCCCGCCGGCAGGCCGACGCCGGCGAACGTGATCGCATCGCCGTCCACGTCCTCGGCGGCAACGGTGAACGTGAGGGTTTCGCCCTCGCGCACCGTGCGATTCGGCAGGACCGGCAGGACCGGAGCCTGATTGATGTTGGTCACCAGAATCTCGAACGACTGGACGGCGTCCGCCTGCCCGTCGGAAACGAACACGCGGACGTCGGAATACCGGCCCGCCGCGCGGAAGTCCGGCGTGTAGACGAGCATGCCGCGGGCCGCGTCGAACACGGCGCCCGGCGGGACGTTGGCGACCCAGTACACCAGCGGATTGCCGTCCGCGTCCGCGGCGCTGACCGGAATTTCCAGCGTCTGGCCCTCGGCGACGACGAAGTCCGGGATGGGCAACAGGACCGGCGGCGCGTTGACGCCCGCGACATTCACCGGCCAGGTCTGGGTCGCGTGGCCGCCCCGCGGATCGTAGACCCGCAGTTCAAAGGTTTCGACGGCGGCGGCGGTGACGGGCGGTGTCCACGTCAACAGGCCCGTGGTTGGGTCGGCGACGGCGCCCGCGGGCCCCTGCACCAGCAGGAAGGAGAGCGGCTCGCCCTCGGGCTCATTCGCGCTCGCCGCGTAAAGGTACTCCGCCCCGACTGTTGCGGCGTTCGCCGGCGTCGTCGTGAACTGCGGCGCCGCATTGGCCGGCAGGTCCGCCACGATGCGGATGTCGAGATCGAGGTGCTCGTTGTCAGGGTTGAACACCGCTACCGTGAACGTTGGAATCGCTTCGCCAGTGGCCAGGACGCCGCCGACCGGCGTGAGATCGAGGTACGGGGCGCCTTCGTCGGTCCATCCGTCCGCATCTACCAGTTGAGCCGACGCACCCGCCGACAGCCCCCGGAATTCCATTCGGATCGGCGCAAGCAGGTTGTAGGCCAGCGTGTTCGTGATAGATACGTCGAACCGCACCACACCGGACGCGCGATCGAGCCGCGTGTCGCTGTACACGGGCTGCAGGGCCTCGGTCACGTCCGCCGCAACGGTAAAGCTAACGACGAAATCGGCGGCCATCGGGACGTTCAGCACGCTGCGGACGCCGGCGAGGACCCGCAGCTCGTAGGCGTCGGCCGCGAGCGGTTCGAACAGGATGCGGACCGTATGTTCGGCCGGATCGTAGGCCATGCCCCGCACGGGGAAGACCTGGCCCGTGCGGGCGTTGACGATGCGATAGCGGGCCGGGTCGTTGACGCTGCCGGCCGTCGCGGCCGGCGCATCCAGCATGTCCACGTCGAACTGCACGGCGGCGGAGCTCAGTCGAGACGTGCGCCGGGCGCCGGCGACGGGATCCGAACCGACGATGATCGGCGCCGCCAGCGGCCGGAAGACCTCTACCTGCGTCGTTTGCGTGATGTAGAGGCGACCGGCCGGGCCTGTCTTGATGAACTCGGCGCGGGTGCCGCCGACCGCGACATTGACGGCGCGGAAGGTCGCGAGGTCCACCATGGTCAGTGCGCCACCCGATGCGTGCGCGATAAACATCAGGCCTTCCAGCGGCGTGCCGTTGCGCCCGAACGCGAGCCCCGTCGCCGGGTCGTCGCCGCCCGCCATCCAAACGATCTCGCGGTTGCCGCGCCCGTCGAACCGGACCACGTGCCCATCTTCCGGCCAGAGCGTGCCGTACAGTGCGCCGTCCGGCGCGAACGCCAGCGAATGCACGCGGGCCGTGGAGAAGCCGGAAAACCTCCCGGTGTCGGGATTGAAAATCTCGATGCCGCGGGCGGTGGAGACGTAAAGCCGGCCGTTCGTCGGATGCACGGCGATGCCGAGCCCGATGCCGTCGCCGTACCGCGCCAGCACGGCGCCGGAGGCCGGATCGAGCTTGAGCAGCGGTCCGCCGCCCGTCGTCGCCCACCAGCGGCCGGCGGCGTCAAACACCATGTCATAGACCGGCACGTCCAGCACAGCGAACGGTTCGGCCGCGCTGCCGCCCGCCGCGCCAAATACCCAGATCTGGCTACGCCCTTGGCCGCCGCTGACGAAGATGCGCCCGTCGGGCGCAAAGGCGATGCTGATCGGCCCGATGCCCGCGCCGGAACCTGGGATTCCTCGCGCGAACGGAGCCGTCGTGAAAGGCTCGTAGACCGTCGTGAACGAGGACGGCGCGCCCGGCGCCTGCCCGATCGGCACGCCGAGGAGCGTCTGAAGGAAGAGCGGATTGCTGACGACCGACGCCGAGGGTGTCGCCGTCGCCGGCCGCACCGGTGGCGTCAATTGCACCTCACTGACGGGCACACCGAGGTTAATGCCGGGGTTGTAGGCCGGCAGGACCGTGCCGTCTGGCGCAGCCTCGACGTTCCCGGCTGCATCGGCGGAGAGGACGATGAATTCGGCCGTGCTGCCC
>CAYLTB010000244.1:0-2867 GCA_964386675.1 uncultured Verrucomicrobiota bacterium | reverse complement strand
CCGGCCGATCGCCCCAATGTCTAGCACTCCCGCATCCCTTCTGCGGCTCCAGCACGTGCAGCCGGGCAGGAGAAAGCCCTGGCGACCGGTGTCCTTGGCGTTGCCGCACCGGCGATTTCCGAATACAATCCACTCGGCGAGCAAAGCGGCGGGAACCTCCACTATGGCAAGGGGCCAACCATTTGCACACTTACACGTGTTGAGCGAGTACAGTTTGCCCGACGGGGCGTGCCGGGTGGCGGACCTCGCGCGGCGGGCCTCCGAACTGGGCCAACCCGCCATCGCCGTTACGGATCAGTCCACGATGCATTCGGCGATTCCCTTCTACCGGGAGGCGCTGCGCGTCGGAGTCAAACCGATTCTGGGTTGCCGCATCGAACTGCGCGATCCGGTTCGTGCCCGATCGGAAGGCGCACTCGTGCTGCTTGCGGAGGATCTCCGGGGCTATCGAAACCTGCTCGCGCTTTCGACGGCCGCGCATCTGAATCCCCCGCCGGGCGAGCCGCCGGGAGTCACCATCGAGGAATTGGGCGCGCGGACACGCGGACTGATTGCGCTTTCCGGCGGGCCGAACGGCGCTTTGCGTGAAGCCGTCCGCGGCGGCGATATTGCCGCCGCGGCGCGCCGCGCCAACGAGCTGGCCGAACTTTTCAGCCGGGATTGCTTCTTCCTCGAATTGCAGAACCAGGGGCAGCGGGATCAACGGGATTTCAATGAACGAATCCGTCAGACGGCCGCACGCGCCGGCCTTCCGACGGTCGTTACGAATGAAGTCCGTTACCTGCGCCCGGAAGACGAGCCGGCTCAACGGCTCTTGCGCCGCATTCGGACCGGAGCGCCGCCCGAATCGGCGCTCGACGGCCCGACGGCCGGGCGCCACGAGTTGGCGGACGGCGAAGAAATGGCGCGACGTTTCCCCGACGATGAGGCGGCCCGGCGACGAACGGTCGAGATTGCCCGGCGTTGCACGGTGGAACTGGGACGCCGGCCCGCCCGCCTGTTTCCGCGGTTTCCGCTGCCTCCGGGCTTCGCCCGGTGGGATGAGGAGCGGGACGATGCCGCCCTCCGCTACCTGCGCGAACAGGCGCAGGCCGGCCTGGCGCGGCGAACGTCCGGTCGCCGGCTCGGGGGCACTGACGAAGCCGACGCCCGCCGACAGCGAGAGCGCATGGACAGAGAACTCGAGGTCATCGGCCACGGCGGCTATGCCGATTATTTTCTGGTGGTCGCCGATTACGTGGCCTTCGCCCGCGCCTCCGGCATTGCGGTCGGTCCGGGCCGCGGAGCGTCGGGCGGGAGTCTGGTCGCATACGCGCTCGGCATCACGAGCATGGATCCGATGCAATTCGGGCTCTCCTTCGAATGCTTTCTGAATGCGGAACGGGACGCGTTCCCGGATTTCGACATCGATGTCTGCCCCGACCGGAGGTCCGAAGTCATTGCCTATCTACGCCGACGGTACGGCGAGGAGCGCGTGGCGCAGATCATCACCTTCGCCACCTTCGCCCCCCGCGCCGCCCTGCGGGACGCCGCGCGGGCACTCGACGTTCCGGCGGCCTACGCCGACCGTTGGACCCGGCTGTTGCCGGACGAATCGCGCGTTTCACTCGCCGAAGCGGTTCGATCGAATACCGCGCTGCGGCAACTGGTGAACGGCGAACCGACCGCGCGCCGGGTGCTGCAACTGGCCCGCGCGATCGAGGGGATGCCGCGCAATACCGGAACGCACGCGTCCGGTGTGGTGATTTCGAGCCGGCCATTGGTCGAGTCCGCGCCGCTGCAGCGCGACCGCGAAGGCACCGTGGTTTTGCAATACGACATGAACGCGCTGGCCGATGTCGGACTGGTAAAGCTCGATGTGCTCGGACTGCGCGCGCTGGGCGTACAACGCGAGGCCGCTGAGCTGGTCGTGTCCGCCGGCGGCACGGCGCCGGATTTCGACGCGCTGCCGCTGGCTGATCCCGAGACGCTGGCGCTGTTCAACCGCGGCGACACCGTCGGCATCTTTCAACTGGAAAGCGCGGGGCTGCGGGATTTGCTACGGCGTCTGGCGATCGGCGACTTCCGCGATCTGGTCGCCGCTCTCGCGCTTTACCGTCCAGCGACGATGCCCCTGCTTGACGAGTTCATCGCACGTAAATACGGACGGAAGACCGCCGCCATCCGTCCCGCGGCCCTCGCGCCGGCGCTGACCGAAACGTACGGCCTGTTCGTATTCGCCGAGCAGATCCAACAGGCGGCCGAAATACTCGGCCGAATGACGCCGGCGCAGGCGGACCGGTTCCGCGTGGCATTGTCGCACCCGGAAAACGGCGAATTTCCGGCGTTATGCGAGGTCTTCCGCGCCGGATGCCGGCGGCGACGGATGAAACCGGAAGATATCGAGGACGCGCTCGACACGCTGCGCCGCTGCGCCGAGCACTCCGTCGGCAAGGCGCCGTGCGTCGCCGTGGCGCTGCTTGCGTTTCGCGCCGCATGGCTGAAAGCGCACCACGCGCGAGCATTCCTCAGCGCGGCGCTGTCGAATGAAGCCGGCGAATTCGAGCGGACGGCGGCGTTACTGGCGGAAGCGCGCCGGTTGGGCGTGACGGTGCTGCGTCCGGATCTCAATCGGAGTCGAGAGCGCTTTGTCATGGAGGACGAAGCGCTTCGGTACGGTCTGGCCAGCATCAAGTTCGTCGGTCCCGAAGCCGCCCGGGCACTGGTGGCCGAGCGCGACGCGCGCGGCCCGTACCGGGGACTGCTCGACGTGTGCGCGCGAGTACCGCCGGATGCCCTGGCGCGGCGCGCGCTCGAAAGCCTCGTCCGCGCCGGCGCCCTGGACTTCACGGGACTGAGTCGCCGGCGCCTGTTCGAAGGCATCCCAT
>CAYLTB010000243.1:0-2879 GCA_964386675.1 uncultured Verrucomicrobiota bacterium | reverse complement strand
CTCAACGGACAAAAGGTACTCCGGGGATAACAGGCTGATCGCCGCCAAGAGTCCACATCGACGCGGCGGTTTGGCACCTCGATGTCGGCTCATCGCATCCTGGGGCTGGAGAAGGTCCCAAGGGTTGGGCTGTTCGCCCATTAAAGCGGTACGCGAGCTGGGTTCAAAACGTCGTGAGACAGTTTGGTCCTTATCCACTGTGGGCGCAGGAGATTTGAGGAGATCGTTCCTTAGTACGAGAGGACCGGGAACGACGCACCTATGGTGTTCCGGTTGTCCCGCCAGGGGCATTGCCGGGTAGCTATGTGCGGAAAGGATAAGCGCTGAAAGCATCTAAGCGCCAAGCCCCCTCCAAGATAAGATCTCCCTCTTCGCAAGAAGCTGAAGGCCCCCGGAAGACTACCGGGTTGATAGGCCGGACGTGCAAGCGCGGCGACGCGCGAGCGGACCGGTACTAATCGGCCGTGAGGCTTGACCTTTGATTTTCCGCCGGGGCCGTCCCACGGGACGGCCCCGGTTTCCCCCCGATCGCTGTTCGGTGCGTTTTTCCCGGTGACCATGGCGGGAAGGAAACACCCGTTCCCATTCCGAACACGGCCGTTAAGCTTCCCCGCGGCGATGGTACTGTGGCGAAAGGCCATGGGAGAGTAGCTCGTTGCCGGGGCCTCTTTGAAAAGGGCCGCGCGATTCATCGCGCGGCCCTTTTTCATTCTCCGACCCCGCCCGCGCACAACCCGCGCGTGAACGGTCGGCGCCACGGACCGGCACGATGGGAGCCGCCGGGCGTACGACAGGGCTCCGAGGCGCGGAGACTTGACGAGTCAACGGCCGTACGGCACATTCCGGCATGATGTTCGCACAATTCGACGCTCCCGCCGTCGCGCGACACCGCCCGCCGCGGGGGCGCTGTCGAGGATTTACCCTGCTGGCCGCGCTGGTCGTCTTGGGCGTAGGCCGTGCCGCGCTCGGGGCGGACGCAGGACGGGAGGCGGAGGCGCCGCCCCGGAATCGCCCCACCGCTGTGCCCGAGGGCGTCCGCTGGCTCCGGGATATTCCCTATGCCGAGGGCGGCACAAAGGCGCAGATGCTGGATCTCTATATTCCGGAACAGGGCGCGGCTCCCTTCCCGGTTATCGTCTGGATCCACGGGGGCGGATGGATGCAAGGAAACCGGTTCCCAGCCCCCGGCGCCTGGCTGTCGGCCCATGGCTACGCCGTCGCCGCCATTTCGTATCGCTTCAGCACGGAGGCGATCTTCCCCGCCCAGATCCACGATTGCAAGGGGGCCATCCGCTGGCTCCGGGCCAACGCTTCGCGCTACCCGCTCGATGGCCGCCGGATCGGCGCGCTCGGAGAGTCTGCGGGCGGGCACCTGGCGGCGCTGCTGGGCACGAGCGGCGGCGTCGAGGAACTCGAGGGCGACGTCGGCGGAAACCGGGAGCAGTCCAGCCGCGTGCAAGCGGTGTGCAATTGCTTCGGCCCGGCAGACCTCACTCCGCTGGTTTCAGACGCCGATCCCTATCGAACCCTCCATCCCCAGAGCCGGGCGTTCGCGAAACGGACGATCGAGCAACTGCTGGGCGCCGACGGCGACTGGCGAACACGGGCGAAATCCGCGAGCGTCGCCACCTACATCACGCCCGACGATCCGCCGTTCCTCATCGTCCACGGCGATCAAGATCCGCTGGTGCCGATCGAACAGAGCCGAGCCCTGCACGCCGCGCTGCACCGCGCCGGGGTCCCGGTTGAACTGCTGGTCATGGAGGGCCGCGGGCACGTTTTCTTCGATGACCGGAGTGTGCGGAAGCGGATTCAACAGTTCTTTGACGCCCACTTGAAAAACACCGCGGCGGCCGCGCCGGACGGTCTCCGAGGCGCGCCCGAATGACGTCCGCCGAAAGAATACGAAAGGACAGAAATGACGGGGCATGACGCGCTGATCGGTAAAATTGCGGCCGCGCTGGACAACGTGCGCCAGCGGCGCCCCTTGGTTCACAACATTACGAACTACGTCGTCATGAATGTGACCGCCAACGCGCTGCTCGCGCTTGGCGCTTCGCCCGTGATGGCACACGCGGTGGAGGAGGTCGAGGAAATGGTCGGCCTCGCCGGCGCGCTGGTGCTCAACATCGGCACCCTTTCCCCGCCGTGGATCGACGCGATGTTCCGCGCCGGCCGCGCTGCGCGCGCGCGGGGGATTCCCATCGTGTTGGACCCCGTCGGCGCCGGCGCGACCCGGCTGCGCACGGACACGGCGCGGCGGTTGCTGGAGGAATTGCGGCCGACGATCGTTCGCGGCAACGCCTCGGAGATCCTGGTGCTGGCCGGGGGCGATTTCCGCGCGCGCGGCGTGGACTCCGCGCACCCGGTGGAGATGGCGCGCGCCGCCGCCGCGGAGATCGCGCGGCGATTCGGTGTCACCGTGGCCGTCACCGGTGCGGAAGATTACGTAACCGACGGCGCCCGCGTGGCGCGGATCTCCAACGGGCATCCGCTCATGGGCCGGATCACGGGGTCGGGCTGCATGGCCTCCGCGCTGACCGGCGCCTTCGCCGCCGTCGAGCCGGAGGCCTTCACCGCCGCGGCCGCGGCCCTGGCGGTGTTGGGTCTCTGCGGCGAGCAGGCCGCGATCGGCGGGCCGGGCCCCGGCACTTTTCAGGTGCGGCTGCTGGACGCGCTGGAGACCGTGGCCCCCCATGACGTCGCGTGCGGGTCGAAGATCGTTCAGGAGGCCTGATGACCTGCCGCGATCCCGCGCCGTACCGCCTCTATCTGGTGACCGACGATGCCTTGTCGCGCGGGCCGGTCGAGACGGTTGTGGAGCGTCCCCCGCGCTAGAGTTTTCCTGGACACTGAATTGAGGTAGAAAGAAGGGGAGA
>CAYLTB010000242.1:0-2926 GCA_964386675.1 uncultured Verrucomicrobiota bacterium | reverse complement strand
GTCTGCTCGTGGGCGCGGTCTATTTCGGCGGCGTCGAAAATGCGCGGAAGATTCTCGACGAATACCGCCACACCGCGTTCGTCGCCGAACTGAAGGCCGCCGGCTTGACGAACACCGCCGAGACCTTCGACTACGCGCGCCTGAATCCGCGATCCGGCGCGCCGTCCGGCGACCAGATCGAGCGCGCCGTCCGCGGATACCGATACAACGGGCAACCCCTGATGGGACCGTTTGAGCTGTACCGATTTTTGACGCTGCACACCTACGGCGGAACGGTCCAGCCCGGCCTCAACGGCGGGCGCGGAATCGTCGTGGACGGCGTAGCAACCGGCACGATCGTCGCCGGCGCCGACCGGCTGCCCAACCGCGGCGCCCAAGGCATGCTGCTGGAGTTCGACTCGCGGGACGCGAACGGTCCCCGCAGTTCGATACACTACGCCTATGACGGCTTTCGGCCGAACCTCGCCAACCGCGTGGCGGTCATCGTCGGCGGCTACTGGCCGCGCTCGGAAGAGGCGCGCGAGCTGACGCGGCGGGTCGAGATCGGCGTGGCGGACCTGCGTTACAAACTGGAGCAGGGTTACCGCGATTACTCGAAGGGCAAGGGATCAAAGAGCGTCTTCGATATCACGGCGCCCCATTGGGAATGGTCGTTCCGCACCTCGCTGCCGCTCTGGACGGACGTACTGCTTCCGTTCCACCGCGCGACCGACCGCTGAGGCCGGCGAAACAAGGGCCTGCGCCGGGCCTAGGGTCCGCCCTGCCGCCGGCGTTCCTGGATGCCGCGCCAGACGCGCTCGGCCGTCAGCGGCGGCTCGAAGAACCGCACCCCCGTCGCATCCGTCACCGCCTCCGCGATGGCCACCGCCACCGAGATCGCCCCGCTTTCGCCGACCCCCTTCGCGCCGAACGGGCCGGGGCCGTCGCCGTTTTCGATCAAGAAGGACTGCACGCGCCGGGGTATGTCCATCGCGGTTGGAATCCGGTAATCGAGCGCGCCCAGATTGCGCGGAATCCCCTTTGCATCGATCAGCAGGTGCTCCATCATCGCCTGCCCCACGCTCATCATCGCGCCGCCCTCGTCCTGTCCCTCCACCAACAGCGGATTGATCGCCTTGCCGACATCCGCGCACGTCGCCAGCTCGGTGACCTCGTACTGGCCGGTCTCCTCGTCCACCTCGACCTCCGCGGCGAGGAAGATGATCTCGTAGAAGATCGCCGGCCCTCCGAGCGGATGCTTTGGATCGCGCGGCTGGCGGTATTCGCCAAAACCGACCACCTGCCCTTCGCCCGCGCCGTAGAAGGCGCCGATGACCTGCGCGTAGCTACGCGGAACGCCGCGCACGGCGACTACGCCGTCGGCCACCGTCACCTCGGCTTCCGACGCGCCCTCGGATTCCGCGGCCATCGCGGCCAGTTTCCGCCGCGCATCCGCGCAGGCGGCCAGCACGGCGTTGCCCATGCACACGGTCGAGCGGCTTGAGGCGGTGATCGCGTCGAACGGCGCCGCGTCCGTATCGCCGTTGACGATGCGGAGTTTCTCCCGCGGCAGGCCGAGCCCGTGCGCGGCGATCTGGAGCAGCACGGTCTGCGCGCCCTGGCCCATCTCGGTCGTACCGGCCAGCACGGTCGCGCTGCCGTCGGGATGGAGCCGGACGAGCGCTTGCGCGGTCGCGCCGGGACGGGGGGTCTTGATGCCGACGGCCAGGCCCCGCCCGCGGCCCGGTTTCTTCGGCGTGTGCCAGCCGATCGCTTCGGCCGCCTGCCGCAGTCCGGCCCGCCAGTCGCCGTCCACCGGCGTGTCGCCGGGCACGAGCGTGCCGCCCTTTTCGGGGAGGTTGCGCAGCCGGATTTCGAGCGCGTCGAGGCCAAGCCGGCGCGCGGCTTCGTTCAACTGCGATTCGACGGCCCACAGGTACTGCGGCGCGCCGAAGCCGCGGTAGGCGGTCGCGGGCATCGTGTGCGAGAAGACCGCGCGCGCCGTGACGTCGGCATGCGGCACCCGGTAGGCTCCGCCCGCGAGGTAGCCGGTCTTGCTGACGAACCGTGCCGAGATGTCGGCGAAGGCGCCGATGAGGTAGTCGGCCGTAGCGCGGTTGAAGACCAGCCGACCGTCGCGGTCGAAGCCGCTCGCGATCTGCACGCGGCAGGCGGCGCGGCGGCCGGCGAGGAACGACTCCTCGAGCGAAAACAGCAACCGCACGGGCCGCCCCGCCTTCAGCGCCAGCCAGGCGACCAGCGGCTCGAATTTCGGATAACCCTTGCCGCCGAACGCGCCGCCCATCTCCGTGCCGACCACGCGGATCTTCGAGAGCGGCAGGCCCAGCACCTCCTGCAGACAGCGCTGGAGCGGGTACGGATGCTGGACCGTGCTCCAGACCGACACGCCGCCCGCCTCGCCCGGCGCGGCGATGAACACGTGCGGCTCGATCGCGAAGTGCGCTTGCATCGGGAAGCGGTAGGTGCCCGCGATCACCAGCGGCGCGGTCGCGCGGGCGGCGTCGCCCCACTGGAAGCGCCATTCGCGGAAGACATTCGATTCGCGGAACGGGCTGTCGCCGCGAATCGCAGGGTCCTGCACCAGCGGCGCGCCCGGCGCGAGCGCGTCTTCGATCGTGTAGACGCCCGGCAGTTCCTCGTAGTCGGTCCGCACGAGCGCCGCGGCTTCCGCGGCTTCCGCCTCGCTCTCGGCGGCGACGACGGCCACGGGGTCGCCGTAGTACTTCGTCTCGTCCACGGCCAGCACGGGGCGGTCCGGCACGACCGGGCCGTACCGCGGCACGGGGCGCGGCAGATCGCCGCCGGTCAGGACCGCGCGCACGCCGGGCTGCCGCAGCGCCGCGCTCGCATCCACGGCGCGAATCCGCGCATGGGCGCACGGCAGCGTAACGAGGCGGGCGTGCAGCAGACCCGAAAAGGCAAGGTC
>CAYLTB010000241.1:0-2973 GCA_964386675.1 uncultured Verrucomicrobiota bacterium | reverse complement strand
CGGCGGCATTTACACGAAGGCCGCGGACGTCGGCGCCGACCTCGTCGGCAAGGTCGAAGCCGGCATCCCGGAGGACGACCCCCGCAACCCCGGCGTGATTGCGGATAATGTTGGCGACAACGTCGGCGACGTCGCGGGCATGGGCGCGGATCTATTCGAGTCCTACATCGGCGCGATCGTCGCGGCCATGGTGCTGGGCGCGACGATCACGGTCAACGGCGTCAAGGACATCGCCTTCGTGCTGCTTCCGCTGGTGCTGGCCGGCGCCGGCATCCTCTTCTCGGGCGTCGCGGCCACGTTCGTGCGCACACGCGAGGGCGGCAACCCGCAGGCGGCGCTGAACCGCGGCACGTTCGGCGCCTGTATCATCATGGCGATCGCCACCTACTTCATCTGCAAGAAACTGCTGCCCGGCGAGTTCAACATTGACTCCGCCGTCGCGGGCGCCGCCGCGTTGAAATGCACCAGCGCCGGCGTCTTTCTGGCCACCGTGGTCGGTCTGGCGGCAGGCGCACTGATCGGCCTGCTGGCCGAGTACTACACGGCGGAGGGCAAAGGCCCGTCGAACGGCGTGGCGGAGGCCTCGCAGACCGGCGCGGCGACGAACATTATCGCCGGCCTGGGCGTCGGCATGATCTCCACGGCCTACCCCGTGCTGGTCCTCTCGGCGGCGACGATCGCATGCTATTACCTTGCAGGACTGTACGGTATCGCGATCGGCGGCCTGGGTATGCTGGCCACCACCGGAATTCAGCTCGCGGTGGATGCCTACGGGCCGATCGCCGACAACGCGGGCGGCATTGCCGAGATGGCCGGCCTGCCCAAAGAAGTCCGGCAGCGCACCGATAAGCTGGATGCCGTCGGCAATACGACCGCCGCCATCGGCAAGGGCTTCGCGATCGGCTCCGCGGCGCTGACTGCGCTGGCGCTGTTTGCGGCCTTTCGGGAAATCGTGGACCTGAAGGTCATTGACGTCACCGACCCCAAGGTCATGGCGGGCCTGCTCGTCGGCTCGATGATGCCGTTCCTGTTTTCGGCATTCGCGATGAAAGCCGTCGGCAAGGCGGCCTACGCCATGGTCGAAGAGGTGCGCCGCCAGTTCAAATCCATCCCGGGCCTGCTGGAGGGCAAGCCGGGGGTGAAGGCGGACTATGCGCGGTGCGTGGACATCTCGACCGCGGCGGCCATCAAGAAGATGACGGTGCCGGCGCTCCTCGGCATCCTGACGCCGATCGCAATCGGCTTCATTTTCGGCAAGGAAATGTTGGGCGGACTGCTGGCGGGTGTGACGGCTTCGGGCGTGCTGATGGCCCTGTTCATGTCCAATGCCGGCGGCTGCTGGGACAATGCGAAGAAGCACATCGAGGGCGGCGCGCTGGGCGGCAAAGGCTCGGCGCCCCATAAGGCCGCCGTGGTCGGCGACACCGTAGGCGATCCTTTCAAAGACACCGCGGGACCATCGCTGAATATTCTCATGAAGCTCATGAGCGTCGTATCGCTGGTGATCGCGCCGGTCCTCGTGTCCTGGAAGCCGGTAGTGACCTACGTCCTGGCGAATTGGCAATAGTTCCAGCGTCGGTCTGCGAAGGCCTCCGCGCAGGGCGCGGGGGCCTTCTTTTTTGGTCCTTCCGGGATTTGCGTGGGATTTTCATTGGCTGAAAGCGGGGTAGAGGTCGAGGCCGCCTAGATGGAAGAGGACGTCACGCTTGAAGCGGGTGCGGTTCCGGTATCCACAGGCTTTCTGGATGAGTTGTTGGATGCGGCTGTTGAGGCCTTCCGAGGGGGCATTGGTCAGATGATGACGGAAATACGTCACGATGTTGGCCCAGTGCTTCTTGAAGAGGCGGACGACCTTTTTCACCGGCTCCAACCGCGTCGCCATGGCCTCACGGCTCCACTTACGGAAGAAGACCAAGGCGTCGCCTTCGTCGCTGCAGTGCCAGAACGAACGCAGCAGTTCTTTGACCTTCCAAGCCCTGGCCGTCTTGGTGGCGACTTCTCGGAGGGCTTGGAAGCGAGTGGCCCACTTGCGCGGTACGTTCTCCAGGCCGTAGAGCCAGAGTTGGCGCGTCCCCTTCAATGGGTCCTCAGCCGTCGACATCTGCGCCCGCTCCAAGCGCCGCACCTCGTCGACCGCTTGGTTCATGTAGCGGGCCAGGTGGAAGTTGTCGTAGACAATCTTCGAGGTCGCGTCCGGCACGTGACGTACCGTCGAGTTCCGGTACGCCTCCCACATGTCCATCGCCACCGTCTCAACCTGCGCCCGGTGTTCCGTCGGAACCGAACGCCAGAAACGGTCCAAGCTGGCTTCCTCCCGGCCGTCTTCCACGGCCACTACCCGAGCCGGCGTCACGTCCGCGCAGCTCACAATCGTGACGTACTGGTGCCCCCAACCAACCGCCTTCTCGTCGATGCACAGCCGTTTCAGCGGTTGCGCGGCGCGACGGGCAAGCCCCCGGTCGACCGCACGCTGCTTGATGCCATCCGCTTCGTCCCAACGGATGCGCAGAATCTCACAGGCCGAGGACACCGAGCACTCCTGAAGCAGGTCAATCGCCAGCCGCTCGAACAACGCCGTGAATCGCCCATGCTTCTCGGCCCACGGCACTTGCACCATCTGTGTGCCGTGTTCCCCGCACTTCACCCGTGGCACGTCGGCAACCAGGATCGTCCTGTACTGGCAACTGTCCAGGTGCCGCCACCGGCGCCTCTCCGAGCCGTGCGCGTGCATGCGCTTGCCGCATGTCGGGCAACCCCACAGCGTCTCCGCGCAGGCCACCTCCACCTCAATGCTCCCCTCCGCCTTCTTCAACGTGACCGACTGCACCGTCCACGGCGGCTGCAGCCCCAGAATCTGCTCGTACAGCTTGGTGTCGTTCATGCCCCGAGTCTACGCGGGGCCAATCAGGAATCCCACGCTAATTCCGGAAGCGCCTTTTTTTTACTGATCGTCTCGAAATTGTCTGAACATGA
>CAYLTB010000240.1:0-2984 GCA_964386675.1 uncultured Verrucomicrobiota bacterium | reverse complement strand
CCATTCGACGGCGGCTCGCAGGCGCCGCAAAAGAGGCATTTGCCCAGATCGAACCTCGCGCGGCCGTCGGGCGCGCGTTGCAGCGCGGCCACCGGACAGGCCGACACCGCCGCCTCCGGCAGCGAAGCATCGGCGATCTCCGGCCTGCCGCGGAAGCGATCGGGCATCCGGTCCGGAGCGAACGGAAACCGCATCGTCCGGTAGCCCTGTCGCAGTCGTTGGAGGAGAATGCTGAGCATGGCGCGCCTATAAATCGAAGCCGCAATAAGAGAGGTTGAAACTCTTGTTGCATAGCGGAAAGTCGGAGATCGCCTGCCCACGCAACGCCCAGGCCAGCCCGCTCCAGTTATGGAACGAGGGATCCACGATGCGATAGGCGGCGAAACGCCCGTGCGCATCCGTGATCGCCGTGTGGCAAATCTCTCCGCGCCAGCCTTCCACGAGCGCGACCGCGACCGAATCCGGCGCGGGCGCACCCGCGGCGACCGTCACCGGGCCTTCGGGCAATGCGGACAGCCGCTCGGCGATGTAGGCCAGCGAATGCTCGATTTCCAGCCGCCGCACCCGGGCGCGCGCATGGACATCGCCCGATGGCCACGTGGCGATGGGCGGCGGAGGTACGCCGGCCACCGGGAAAGACCGTCGCACGTCGAGTTCGCGGCCGCACGCCCGCGCCGCGACGCCCACCAGCCCCAGCGCTATGGCCTGCTCGGCGGTCAGACGCCCCGTATCCTCGAAACGCGCCATGACGGTCGGGGTTTCCCATAGCAGATCGGTTGCGCCGACAGCATCCCGCCCGGCCTCGGCGACGCGGCGCGCCAGGTCCGCGACGCGGGCCGGGTCCGCATCCCACGCTACGCCGCCCGGCACGACCCAGCCGCGGCCGAAGCGGTTGCCGCACATCAGCGCCGTCGCGTTCAGAAATTCGCCGCGAATGCGGCCGCAATAGGCGGAGGTGGGCAGAAAGCCGATATCCTGCGCCAGTGCGCCCAGATCGCCGGTGTGGTTCGCCAGCCGCTCCAATTCGAGCGCGATGGCCCGCCACATCTCGGCCCGCGGCGGCGCCGCCACCCCCGCGAGCGCCTCCAGCGCCCGCGCGTAGGCCAGTGCATGTCCTATGGATGTGTCGCCGGCCGCCGTCTCGATTTGCCGCAGCGTGCGCGGGTGCGGCCCCCCGATGAGGGCGCGCTCGATACCGCGATGCTGGTAGCCCAGCGCGATTTCCAGGTGCAGCACCTCCTCGCCGAGGCACTGGAAGCGGAAATGCCCCGGCTCGATGATGCCCGCATGCACCGGGCCGACCGCGACCTCGTGAATGCCCTCGCCCTCGACCCAGTAGAGCACGCCCGTGCCGGGCACGGGCCGATCGGCGTCGGAGAGCTCCGCTTTCGCGCCCAGCGGGTACCCTGGGTAGCGCACCGGCGCAAGCGCGGGATGCCCTTTGGGTCGGACGCCCCACGACTCGAAGATTTCACGCTCGAAGAGATGTGCCGGCAGCCAATCGGGCGTCAACGCCGCGTATTCGCCCCCCGGCTTCATCGCGCCGACCGCGAGACGCCCCGCCGAATCATCGGCCAGAATCGCGATCAATTGGAGGCCGTCTTCGTCCGGCATTCCGAAGAAATCGGCGAGTCGTTCTCCGGCGCGAGCGCACCGCAGTATTTCCGAGCGAAATGCGACTTCAGAAAGGATGGGCACGGCCTTACGCTCGATACGAAGGCCTGGCCGAAACTCAAGGAATCCCGTCTTCACGGCAGAGCTCCCGCCGCCGCGTTCAGCGCGCCGCCCAGAAAAGCGGGCATCCGCAACCCCAGCAGCGCCACAACCGCCAGGAGGACGATCGCCGGCGCCAGATCCGCCCACGGCGACAGCCGCCGCCTCGCCGTCAGCGGGGTCTCCGCAGCGGAATCGCCCGCCGTCATCCGCAGCCCCGCGCGCGCGATTCCGGCAAAGGCGACGGCCAACAACAGCAGTGCGGCCAGGCCGATGCCCCAACGCCCCACGGCAAAGACGGACTGGAAAATCCGCCATTCGCTAAAAAACACGCCGAACGGCGGCACGCCGGAAATGGCGAAGAGTCCGACGATCCACACGGCGGAGGTTGCCGGCATAACGCGCGAGAGAGCGCGTGCCTCGGCGATCCGCTTCGTGCCGGTGGCATCCAGAATCCGGCCTGCCGTGAGGAAGAGCGCACACTTGGTCAGGCTGTGGTTCACCGCGTGGAACAGCGCGGCGGCGACGCCGAGTGTACCCGCCCCCAGTCCCAGCGCAAGGATCCCCATGTGCTCGATGCTGGAATAGGCAAGCATCCGCTTGTAGTCGGCCGTACCAAGCAGGAAGAGCGCCGCCACCGCGACCGAAAGCAGGCCGAAGCCGGTCAGCAGGCCGCCGCTGAACGCGGCGAGTCCGGCGGCCGCGCACACCTGGTGCACGCGCAGCAGCGCGATGAACGCGACGTTGAGCATCGCTCCGGAAAGCAGCGCGGAGACCGCCGAAGGCGCCTCGCTGTGCGCGTCCGGCAGCCACGTGTGCATCGGCGCCAGGCCCATCTTGGTGCCGAAGCCGACGAGGAAGAAAATGAAAGCCGCCTTCAGCCACGGCGTTTTCAGGCTGCCGGCGGGCTGCTGCAATGCGTCCACGGTCAGCGGAATCGCGCCGCCCTCCGCCGATGGGAGATCGGCCGCCGCCGCGAGCAGATAGACACCGAGGAGCGCCAGCGCGACGCCCACCGAGCACAGCAGCAGATACTTCCAGGTCGCCTCGAGCGCCCGGGGATTGCGGTGCATATAGATCAGCGGCGCGCCCGCCAGCGTAGTCGCCTCGACCGCGATCCACAGCAGCCCGAAGTGCCGGCTCAGGGCCGCCAGCGTCATCGCGCCGAGCATCGCCATCATGCACCCCGCCGCCGCCGGCGCGGGCAGATCGTGTTCGCGCCCCGCGCGGGCGGCGAATGCATGGCGCAGCGCCCAGAAAGACCGCCGCGG
>CAYLTB010000239.1:0-3025 GCA_964386675.1 uncultured Verrucomicrobiota bacterium | reverse complement strand
GCGATTTCGGCCATGATTCGACCGCCGAGCCGCGCGGAAGGCGATGGGCGGCGATCTGAAAGAAGAATTTCACATCGGCCTGCCGGAAACCGCGCGGCGGCGACTTGATGATCAGCCGTTCGCGAAACGGCACCGGCGTCCATGAGTACCAGCAGAACGGTTCGTAGGCCGCCAGCGGCGACTCGAACGGCGCGCGCGCACCGCACCACGCGTCCAGCGTCGTCTCGATGCGGGGCTCGGTCTCCCCATCGAAATAGAACCGCAGCGGATGCCGGCCGTCTTCCTGACCCGTGGTCCAGAAGCGCGACACGTAGCCGGGTCCCTCGAGATCGGCCAGCACCGCCCAGCCGTCCGGGTCCACGCGCAGCGGATGGTTGAAATCGTCGTTCCCGCCGGTCGGATCGAACGAGGAATGGAGCCGCGCGAAAGGCCGGTCCAGCCGGGCGATTGCGGTCTCGTCCGCCAGGCCGGCGGCCAGCGAACGCAGCGTCACCGGGGCGGTCGGCGCCGGCGGAGTCGAGCGCCCGCACGCGGCGAGGATCCAGACCAGCCCCGCGCCGAGCGCGACGGTCCGCAGGATCGGGCGCCAACGGTGCGCCGCGCCCATCCCGTTCACATGCTCCAGCGATCGCACACGCATGGCTGTTCCTGTACCGTGCGTCCACCGGCGCGACAAGCGGAGATTCGCCGGTTCGCCGCTCGGTGGTCTGTCAGTCCTGCGTCCGCTGCGCGCGCAGCGCGGCGATCAGTCGGCGCAGGTCATCCGGCAGCGGCGCGATGAACTCGAGGCGGTCGCCCGTGGTCGGATGTGTGAACGAAAGGCTTGCGGCGTGCAGCATCTGGCGGACCGCCGGCGCCGGCAGCGGATCCCGGCGTCCGCGGCCGTACATCGCATCCCCCACCACCGGATGGCCGATGTGCGCCATGTGAACGCGAATCTGGTGCGTGCGGCCGGTCTCGATGCGCACGGCCAGCAGGGACACCGCCCCGTATTCTTCGACCACGCGGTAGTGCGTTACGGCCGGCCGGCCGCCCGGCACCTGCACGCTCATCTTTTTCCGGTTGCCGGAGCTGCGCCCGATCCGCGTCTCGATCCGGCCCTGCGGCGGCTCCGGGCAGCCCCAGACCAGGGCTTGGTACTCCTTGCGGACTTCGCGGTTTCGAAACTGGTTTCCCACCCGCTGCATCGCCCGCTCATTCTTTGCCACGACCATGACGCCGCTGGTATCCTGATCCAGCCGGTGCACGATGCCCGGCCGCTGCTCGCCGCCAATGCCGCCGAGGTCCCGGCAGTGGTGCAGCAGGGCGTTGACCAGCGTCCCCCGCTCGTGCCCGACCGCGGGATGAACGACCAGGCCCGGCGGCTTGTTGATGACGAGGATATCCGCGTCTTCGTAAAGAATCGCCAGCGGGATGGCCTCGGGGGTCAGCGTAATCGGCTCCGGTGGCGGCGGGGCATCGAAGGCGATGCGATCGCCGGCGGCGAGGCGATAGTTCGGTTTGCGCGTCGTCTCATTGACCCGCACGCCGCCGGCGCGGATCAATTGCTGCCAGCGCGCCCGCGAATGTTCGGGCGCCGCGCGCGCGAGCCAGGCGTCCAAGCGCTCCCCGGCCTCCGCCGGCCCGACCACCCGCTCGTTCATGGCTCACGGCGCGGCAGCAGCAGCCACAACGCCGCGCCCGCGGCAAAGAGCGCCAGACTGATCACCTGCGCCAGCGTCAGCCCCATCCAGCGCAGCCGCGCGTCGCCGCGCAGGAACTCGAACAGAAAACGAGCGGTCCCGTACAGCAGCAGGTAAAGTGCCAGACTTTCGCCGTCGCGGCGGCGCCGCGGCGCAAAACGCAGCAGCAGCAAATAGATCACGACGTTCGCGGCCGATTCGTAAAGCTGCACCGGATGGCGCGGGATGCCGTCCACCGTCACGCACAGGCGGGCCCCCGTTTCCGCACCGTAACAGCACTGGTTGATGAAGCACCCGATGCGCCCGATCGCATGTCCCAGCGGAACCGCACCGATCGCATAATCGCCCATCTGGAGCACCGGGCGGCGCCGGCGGCGGGCGAAGGCGACCACGGACAGGGTCGCGCCGATGAAGCCGCCGTAATAGACCAATCCCCCTTGATCGAATCGAATAACCGTCCATGGTGCGGCGGCATAATCCGTCCAGTTCGCCAGCACGTAGGCGGCCCGCGCGCCGATCAGGCCGCCGATCATGATCCATAGTCCGATGTCGGAGCCGTACTCGGGGGGCCAGCCGCGACGGCGCGCCGCGCGCGTCCAGTGTGCAATGCCGGCCAGAAAGCCGGCGGCCACCATCACGCCGTACCAGTAGATCGGCCGACCCAGAACTCGGAATGCCACGGGATCCATGCCGCCAGCATACGACCTGCGGCAGTTCGTTGCAATGCGGCAGCCATCCCCGCGCCCCCTCCCATCGTCGCATCTGCAGCCCCGGTTGGACCGTTCCCCGGAACAGGGCCGGCCGCGGATGGACCCGCCTCCGCGCCCGTCGCCGCCTCAGGGCGCCGCGGGCGGAACACGCGGGGAGAAAATAACCGCATTGCCTTCGATGCGGCTTTCCAGGTCGTAATGCTCCGCTAGGCGGCGGATCGCTTCGAGCAACGTAATCCGCTCCTTCTCCATGGGCTCGGGCTCTCCCGTTCCCGCCCCATCCACTTGCTCCTCAGTCGCCCGCCACAGACGCCTTTCTTTGCGATCCCGATTCAGCGAGTGCGCGCCTGCCTCGGCGGGCGGCTTGGATGGGGAGTCACCCGCCCATGCGATAATGCGCAACGGCGCCGCTTCCGGCAGCATGGCGGCCAGCTCGCTCAAACGCTCCACCGCCTCCCTTGCCGTCACGCCGTCGAAGTTTGGAGCCGGAACCTGTATCGCCTGCAACCGCGCTGTCCACTCCGCTTCCGGTTTATCCGCAAGACGGGCCGCGCTGGTCTGGCGGGCCTTAGCGGGCGGCGCTGTTGCCGGCAACGTATCCCGCAGCGCGAACGCTTCATTTGAGTTCACGTC
>CAYLTB010000238.1:0-3047 GCA_964386675.1 uncultured Verrucomicrobiota bacterium | reverse complement strand
ACTGGCGCACCGCCTCCCGGCTTCCCGGCAGGAACAGCACCCGCCTCACAGCCACTGCGCCACGCGCCGGGCCCCGAAGGAGGGATGATCCTGCTTCACTTGCACGATCGCCTCGTGCACGGCCGCCCCGTGTCGCGGCCACGCCGGCCAGGGCTCTTTGCGCACCGGTGCGCCGCCCAGAATTGCTAACATCGACTTCATGCTTCGACCCTTTCGCGTCCGCGCGTCGGGTGTTCCCGGCCCGCAGGGGACACGACGGTAACGCCCGACGCACGGAAAATACGGGGACGGGTTCAGAATGACAATCGGCGGATCACGGCGCCAACGCGCGGATCCGGATACCACGACTCGGCGAACGATCTCTCGGCGATCGAAATCTTGTGGCCGATCCGCCGTGCCGCTTGAATACAATCTCGCCGGCTGTATCTTGATCCGCATTGAGCCCGGCACAAGGGAGTTCACACATGGCCACCGACACGCATGCGGTTACCGTTACGATCGATAACACGCGACCCCGATATGACACCGCCGGCAACCCGGTGGACGCCCACGACGGTTGTCTCGAATTCTTCGAGGGCCGCTACTGGCTGTACGGGACCGCCTATGGCGCAACCACCGGCTACCGCGTCACCAACCGTTACCGGGTCTACAGTTCCGCCGACCTGGCGCAGGAGGGCTGGACCTTTCACGGCGAAGCGCTGCGGAAAACACCCTACGGATTGCACGTGCGGCCGTATGTGAAGCGCTGCCCGGCGACCGGAAAATACGTCCTCTGGTACAACTACTTTTCGGACTGGAAGGGCGAAAAGGATTTTGCGAAGGGCGACGGGCCCGTCCAGCCGGTCGTGCACCGCGTTGCGGTGGCCGATCATCCCGCCGGCCCGTTCGAGACGGTGACGCTGCAGGCTGCCACCCGTTTCTCGCATACGGGCGACCATGGCCTCTTCGTGGATCGCGACGGCGCGGGCTATCTCATCTACACCGCGCCGGGCTCGGACTTCAAACTCACCATCGAGCGACTGCGCGACGACTTCCTCGACACGACGGGCAAGGGCACCGAACCGCTGGCCGAGGAAGTCGAAGCCCCGGCGCTCTTCCGCCGCGGCGAATGGGTCTATGCGCTGTTCGACCGCCTGTGCTGTTTCTGTCCCGAGGGTTCGGGCGCGCGCGTCTATCGCGCGCCGCATCCGCTCGGACCCTGGGAGTACCGCGGCAACATCAACCGCCGCCGCTCCGGCCCGCTGCAGGGCGTTCGCGATTTCACGGGGGAAATCATCGTCCCGGCCCAGCAGACGCACGTCGCTCAACTCCCCACCGCCGGGGACGACGTCTTCATCTGGATGGGCGACCGCTGGCAGACCGGCGGCGCCACGAACCGCGGCGCCGACCTGCAGTTCTGGTCGGAACCGCTGCGTTTCACAGCCGGGGGCGACATCGAGCCGCTGCGTTTCGTGGATCGCTGGACGCTAACGCATCGGCCGACCGCGTCCTGATCCGCAGCGCCACCGGCGCGCCGGAAACAACGGAGCACCGCCGCCTCCAGGCCGTCAGGGCCGATCGCGCTCGCGTTGCGCTTGCGTTTCTTCCAGCCGGCTCTCGAGCACGCGCAGCGTCGTGCGCCGGCCGGTCGCCCAGTCGCGGATTTCCAGGTCTTGCAGCGTCCAGACGTCGTCCACCTTTTTGAGGCTCTTCACCTCCAGCCGTTGCAGGCGGCGGCCCTGCGCGTCGAACGTCTCGGCCTCCAGCAGCGCGTACACGCCCGAATCCACGAGCAGCCGCGCGCACGCGACGCGTCCGGCGCCGGGCGGGGCGGCGACCTCGACGCTGTAGCAGCGGCGGCTCTTGCGCATCTCCGTGCCGGTCGTCGTTCCGCCGCGCCACCACAACGGATCCAGCCCCAGGTCGCTCCACGTGAACTGCGTGCCGGCGATTGCCGCGTCCGGCCGCGGCGGGTCCTGCGCCACCGGCGGGTCGCCCTCGGCAATGCTCCAGTGCGCCGGTCCGTCCGGCGGCCGGCGCAGCGTGGCCTGCGCCAGCAGCCCGCCGAAGGCGTCGAGGATCACGAAGTCGGCGCGCGGCGGGTCGGCGCGCCAATCGAGCCGCAACGCGGCGTTCAGGGTCCGCTCGACCTCGCCGCGCCGGTCTCGGACGAGAAGTTGCGCGCGTACCTGCAGCGGCGCTTCGGGGAAAGACTCGCGCACCCGCCGCAAGATCTCGTCGGCCTCCGGCAATTCCTCGCGTTCCGGCTCCGGCCAGGCGGTATCGCGGTCGCGCTGGCCCAGCGACGGCGCAGAGGCGGCCAGCACGAGCGCCGCGGCCAGCGCCGGACCGCACCGTTTCCAAGCCTTGGAAAGCGAACGGCGAAGGGTTCCCAATCCTTGGAAGCGCCGTCCGCCGGTAATTGTGCGGCCGTCCGTCATATCGAAGAGATTCCCGCGGGGCCTCAAGCGCCGGACGGGCGGGTCCCCGACCGGCCGCGCCGCACTGTACGTCGGGGCGGCCCGCCGTTCAACGCGGCCTGCAGCGCGGCGTCAATGGTTTTCACGAACCGAAACGTCAGCGCGCGCCGGATATCCGCGGGGACCTCCGACAGGTCGTCGCGGTTGCGCGCAGGCAGCACGATGCGCCGGATACCCGCCCGCGCCGCCGCGAGCACCTTCTCCTTGATGCCGCCCACCGGCAGGACGCGCCCGCGCAGTGTGATTTCGCCGGTCATCGCCAGATTCGCGGGCAGCGCGCGCCCAGTCACCAGCGAGACCAGCGCCGCGGCCAGCGCGAGGCCCGCCGAGGGGCCGTCCTTGGGAATCGCGCCGGCCGGCACATGAATGTGCAGATCGGTCTTCTCGATGAAATTCTCCGGCAGTCCATAGCGGGCGGCGCGCGCGCGCACGTAACTGACGGCGGCCTGCGCGGATTCCTTCATGACATCGCCCAGCGAGCCGGTGAGAATCACGTTGCCCTTGCCGGGCATGCGGGTGACCTCGATGAACAGGATGTCTCCGCCGGTCGGCGTCCAGGCCAGGCCCACGGCGATACCGGGGCCGGTA
>CAYLTB010000237.1:0-3113 GCA_964386675.1 uncultured Verrucomicrobiota bacterium | reverse complement strand
CTGGCGCTTCGGCGATGCGGAAAAGAAGTTCTCGACGGTGTACCGCGATCTCGGCCGCAACACTCTCGATGAAGACGGAAACGTGACATGGCGTCTGCCGCTCGCCGGCGACTGGCGTCCGCCGGCCGCGCTGCGCGCCATGCTGTCGGCGACCGTGATCGAAAACAACGGCCGCGCCGTGACGGCCTGGGCCGTTCGGCACGTTGACCCCTACCCCTTCTACGTCGGACTTCGCCCGGCCTACGGCGGCGGCAGCGTTGAAACCGGCACAGAACAAACCGTCGCTGTCGCCGCGGTCGCACCCAGCGGCGAAACCTTTGCCGGCGTCGAGCGGCTGCAGGTGGAGCTGTTCCGCGCGGAATGGACAACCCTCCTGCGGCGGCGCGACGACGGGCGGTTCGGATACGAAACCGTCCGCACGCTATCCTCGCGCGGAGTTTCCGACGTCACGCTGGCCGGCGGTCGCGGCGAGGCGCGCTTTACGCCAGATCGCGCCGGCGAATACGTCTTGATTGTGCGCGATCCGGCGTCCGGTG
The DNA here is from genome assembly GCA_964386675.1 of uncultured Verrucomicrobiota bacterium. Taxonomy (GTDB): domain Bacteria; phylum Verrucomicrobiota; class Kiritimatiellia; order PWTM01; family PWTM01; genus CALGXT01. The sequence goes on along the minus strand of CAYLTB010000237.1, from coordinate 2,577 downwards.
CCTCGAGCAGCCTATCCGTGTATGCAGCCGACCGTGGCGATCGCTGGGTCGGCTGGGCGATGGAGCGCCCGGATCGTGTGGACATCTCGCTGGACAAGGAGCGGTACCGCCCCGGCGAATCGGCGCAGGTCACGATCAAATCGCCGTTCGGCGGCCTCGCGCTGCTGACAGTGGAGTCGGACCGCGTCCTGACGCACCGCGTGCTGCCGCTGGCGGGCAACACTGCCGTGTTCGCGCTACCGGTGACCGAGGAATGGCATCCGAACACCTACGTGGTGGTGAGCATCGTGCGTCCCGTGGCGCCGGCCGCGGTTTGGACGGCACACCGCGCGGCGGGTACGGCAGCCGTGCTCGTGGACGCGCCGGAGCGGCGGCTCGCAGTGGAGATCGAGGCCCCGGCGGCGCTCCGCCCGCAGTCCCGCCTGGACACGATCGTGCGCGTACGCGATGCGGCGGGCGTCCCCGCCGCCGGCGCCGAAATCGTGCTGGCCGCTGTGGATGAGGGCATCTGCAGCCTGACGGACTTCAAGACGCCCGATCCGGCCGCGTGGTTCCTGGCCCGCCGGCGGCTCGGCGTGGATCTGTTCGACGTATATGGCGACCTGCTGCCGCTGCTGGAAGACCGAATGGGCGGCGCGGCTTCCCACATGCCCGGCGGCGAAGGCGCCGCGCTCGCGAGGCGACTGAATCCGATCCGCGCACAGCGGTTCCGCCCCACGGCGCTCTGGTCGGGCACCGTCGCCTGCGATGCCAACGGCGAGGCACGGATCGCGCTCGACGTGCCCGAGTTCACCGGAGAACTGCGGCTGATGGCCGTCGCCGTCAACCGGACCGCCTCCGGCTCGGCCGCGCGAGCCGCGACGGTCAAACGGCCACTCGTCGTGCAGCCCAGCCTGCCGCGGTTCCTGGCGCCGGGCGACCGGTGTGCGATGCCGGTTCAGATTTTCAACGAGACCGGCGCGGATCAGCGGATCCGCGTGGCCGTGACCACGGAAGGGCCGCTCGCCGCGGGACCCTTCACCCGCGAGTTCGCGCTGACGCGTGGCGGCGAACGCACGCTGCGCATTCCGCTGACGGCCGGCGCCGCGCCCGGCAAGGCGATTTGCCGAATTGCGGTTGAGGCGGGAGACGAACGGTATACCGAGGACATTGAATTGCCCGTCCGTCCGACGGCTCCGCCGGTGACGGTGGTCCGCGACGGCGCGCTGGCCGAAGGCGACGCGGCCGACCTCGCGCCGCCCGCCGGCTGGCTGCCGGGCACCACCGAGGTCGAGGTCTGGTGCGGCGCCGAACCGGAGCTCGCACTGGGCGGCGCGCTGGATCACCTGCTCCGCTATCCGTATGGCTGCCTGGAACAGACGATTTCCTCGGCCTTCCCGCTGCTCTATCTCGCCGACCTCGTCAACCGGGTCCGGCCCGCGGCGCTGGGCAGCATGGAAACCGGACCCTATGTGCGCGCGGGCCTGTGGCGCGTGCTGGCGATGCAGCAGGCGAACGGCGGTTTCGCGCTGTGGCCCCATGGCGAGACGTACGACTGGGGCTCGGTCTATGCCGCGCATTTCCTCGTTGAGGCGGCCAAGGCCGGCGGGGATATTCCGGACGAGCGCCGCGACGCCGCGCTCGAATTCCTCCGCGACCTGCTGCGGCGCGCCGCCCCGCCGGACGCGGATACGCCCTTGTGGCGCGAGGATCGGGGACGCCGCGCCTATGCCTGCCACGTGCTGGCGCTGGCCGGCCGACCCGACCACGGCTGGAACGCCCGGCTGCTCGAAACCGCGGACCGTCTGGGCGCCTCGGCGCGCGCGAACCTGGCGTCCGCGCTCATTCTCTCCGGACGACCGCGCGACGCCGCGGCTCTGCTCGACCGCGCGCCGACGGTCGTGGACGTCGCACGGCAGACCGGCGGCAATCTCGATAGCCCGGCACGCGACCTGGCGCTGGAACTGGCGGCCCGCGTCGAATTGGATCCATCCGATCCGCGCGCCGCGCAACTGGCGCTGCGCTTGAGCGGCCTGCGCGTCGGCGGGGCCTGGCACACGACGCAGGAAAACGCCGTCGCGCTGATGGCGCTCGGCAAGTACTACCGCGCCCGCCCCGCGCGGCCCGCGCCGTACGTGGCGGCGCTGCGGGCCGACGGCCGCGAAATGCCCTTCACCCACGAGCGCATCTTCCGCTGGGCCGGCGCGCCCGCGCCGCGCAGCATCGTGCGAATCGAGAACCGGGGGCCGGGCGCTCTGCTCTATTATGCCCGGCTGCACGGCGTGCCGAGCAACGGCCGGATAGAAGAAGCCGACCACGGCTTGCGAGTCCGACGTCAACTACTCGACCTCAACGGCCATCCGCTCGACCGCGCGCGCTGGCTGCAGGGCGATGCCGCCGTAGTCCGCGTCGTGCTGGATCCGTTGGATAATCCGTTCGACAATATCGTCGTCGAGGATCTGCTGCCGGCCGGGCTCGAGATCGAAAACCCCGCACTGGCCACCTCCGAATCCACCGCTTGGGTTCGAGGACGGGGCGACTGGGTCCAGCACCGCGACCTCCGGGACGATCGAATTATCCTGTTCACCGGCCGCGTCG
>CAYLTB010000236.1:0-3143 GCA_964386675.1 uncultured Verrucomicrobiota bacterium | reverse complement strand
CTCGGCATCGCATAATGGATGGCTGCTGCCGGGGCCGCATTGTGCGCTTCGTCCACCACGAGGATATCGAACTTGCGGGGATAGGTGACATGAGGCGGGAGGATATCTTTGAGGAGCCGGAGACCCTCGCCGCTCTTCATCCAATCCATCGAAGCGATCAGCCGGGGAAAGCTGGTCCACGGGTTCGCATGGATGCCGCGTTCGCGGCGCAGCGCCCTGATGTATTCCGTGTCCACGATTCGGAATTCGAGACCGAACTTCTCGTGCATCTCGGTCCGCCATTTGATCTGCAGAGATGCGGGGCAGACGACGAGCACCGTGCGTGCCCGATGCCGCACCAGGAGCTCTTGAATGACCAATCCGGCCTCGATGGTCTTGCCGAGCCCGACATCGTCGGCGATGAGCAGATTGACGCGCGCCATGTCGATGGCGCGGACGAGCGGGTCGAGCTGGAAATCCTGGATTTCGACGCCGCTTCGGAACGGCGCTTGGAGGAAGGAACGATCCGCATCGGTCGCGGCGCCCCAACGAACGGCATCTAGGAAAGCTTCGATCCGTTCGCAAGAATCCCATCCGTCGATACTCGGCAGACCTGCTGTATCGAGAATCCTCGCGCCCGGTTCGAGCTCCCAGACCGCCGACATCGTTTCCCCCAAGGCATCCTCATCAAGCGCAGACATGGATACCATGTGCTGAGGTTCTGTCTCGCCTGCGGCCCGGAAAGCAGACGACTGAACGTCCGTCACCACCCATTGGCGTCGGCGCACTTCGACGAGTTGTCCGGGTTCTGGGGGTGCGATATTCGTCATTGTGCAACTCCCCTGCCGCAAGCGGCCAGTATCTTGGCGATGATTCTCGTATTCGGAGGAAGGCAGTCGTGCTCCCAGACGCGGAATACTTTCCATCCGGACTTTCGAAGGCGAACCGATTGCCGCCTATCTCGCTCCTTGTTCTCCGCCAGTTTCGGAAGCCAGTAACTCTTGTTCGTCTTCGGAAACGTGGCGTGCCGGGGACACCCATGCCAGAAACAGCCATCGACGAACACGAGCACCTTCGATCTCCGAAACACGATATCCGCGATGACTCCATCCACGCGGAGATGAGTGCGGAACCGCAATCCTTTCGCATGCAGGGCCGAACGCAGCGCGAGTTCGGCAGCGGAGTTCTTGCTCCCGACGCGACTCATCAACTCAGAGCGAGTCATCGCCTTGCATCCTCGATCTCTTCGTGCTTTTCTCATGCGAAAGCGAACCTTCCCGGCGCGACATGCCGAGTTCATAACCCCCGTACGTGTCGAATGACGGCCTCTCCGAGCGCCTTGGCGAGCTTCGGCGGCACAGCGTTGCCGATCAATTTGCTGACAGCCGACCGATTGAGCTTCTGGTCCCGAGGCCAGAACGCATACTCCCGTGGGAAACTCTGGAACAAGGCGGCTTCCCGGAGCGTGATGGAGCGATCCTGCTCGGGATGGCCGAACCGCCCATTTCCGATGCCCGTGCAGAGCGTCGTCATGGTAGGCGCTGGCCTGTCCCACCACATACGCCCATAGATCGAGAAGTAGCGTTCGCCTGATTTCTTGCGATGGCATTCGAGCACAAGATCATCGGGCCAATCCTTGCGCGTGCCTCCGTCGTGCGGAGTCGCCTGCAGGCGTCGCAGGTTGAGCGGCGAGAGGAGCGGGGCGCCATGCAACGGGTCATCGGGATCCGATTCGCCGATTTTCAACGGTCGCAACTGGGCAATTGTTTGCCGAACCGTTCTCCATTGGCGAGGGTCTGGATATGGGCTATCAGGTATCTTGATCGGCCCGAGTCTGGAACCGAGCAGGACAAGACGCCGTCTCGACTGAGGAACCCCGTATTCTGCGCAATTTGCGACACGCCAGTCGATGCTGTAACGGAGACGTTCTAGGACTCCAACGAATCGAAGGAACACCTCCTCTCCGCGATCCGCCAGCTCTGGAACGTTTTCCATCGTCACTATATCCGGGACGATGCCTCTGACGAAACGTCCGAAGTAGTCCAAGAGATCCCAATCGCTGTGATTCTTGATTCCGTTGGTCAGTTTGGAAAATGGCTTGCATGGAGCGCATCCTGCCAAGAGCCGGATCTTCCCCGGACGAAACAACTTCTCGACGCTTCGGCTGTTCTTACGGGACAAATCCCAGAGGAGGAACCGCGCGCCGGGATTATTCGTGGCATACGCGAATTCCGCCTGTCTATCAATGTCGATCCCCGCCTCCACCTTAATGCCAGCCTGCATGAGCCCATGCGTCAGCCCACCAGCGCCGCAGAAGAGATCGACGGCGCTTATGGGGCTATTCACGAGAGTGGAGGACTCTATCGTCTTGAGAGATCTTGACATCATGTCAACTTCTCCCGTCATCAAGTCCATACTTCTCAGCTAGGCGAGCACCATTCTTTCCCAACGTCCGGAGGAAGGATGCCACTTTGTCGAGCGCCAAAGGCGAGGGGCTATGCACCCGATTCTCCCAACGGCTGATCGTCGGAAGAGCAACGCCTAGTTTGGTGGCAAACTCCTGCTGTGTGAGCCCGAGGTCCCTTCGGATAGCTCTTATGATCCGCGAGGCATTGGGTTGATCGTTCAAGGCTCGTTCCTCCTGTGGCATGCGCAGACCTCTGCGCATAGCATTCGAATAATCAAACGATATATCATACCGCAATCCCCATGCAAGTCAAGAAGTTATGCGCGCCGAATCGCATTCTCTCTCCTCAGGGCTCTGACGATACGTACTGGTTCGGCGGGCTAACGGGCGCGACGGCGTCCCAGTCGAGGAGGAGTTCGGCCGCCGGACCCTGCTCGGTGTCGGTGAAGGCCGCGACGGCGACGTATTCGGGCGCGTTCTGGACGCGGGCGGCCTGGTACTCGCCCTGGCCTGAGATGTAGTCCACGGTCTGGTCGGGCGCGCCGGAGGTGTCCACGGGCGACGTCGCCTCGAACCACAGCCCGAACCGGAACGCTCCCGGCTCGTACTCGGCGACCACGTTCCACTTGATGACGCTCTGGAAGGAGACGATCTCCCGGCGCAGGTTCTGGATGACGGGGAGGCCCGTCGTCGTGCCCCCGCCCCCGGCGCTTCCGGCGATGAGCGTGACGACCTTCCGGCCCCGGCACTCGTCCCA
>CAYLTB010000235.1:0-3168 GCA_964386675.1 uncultured Verrucomicrobiota bacterium | reverse complement strand
AACCAATGCCGGTTGGACTCTCACTGGAAGTGCTCCAGTAAATGGGGGAAGGTCATACCACCTGACCGTTGATTGGGAGAAGTTACCCGGTTCGGGTGTGCGCGGTCTGCGCAATTTGGCCGCGAATCTGACGAGTACACTTCGCCGTATTCATACTGCCTATCACGACGCGATTCGGCCTTTCCTGCCATTGACGCACAGCTTCAGCCGCACCATGCCCGAAGGTCTTCCGATTGGGCTCCCAAGTTCACGCGTGCTGGCGAACTTCCTTCTCGCCCCTTTTGATGCCGAGGTGCGCGAGAAATTGCGACCGGATTACTACGGCCGGTATGTTGATGACATGTTGATTGTCGCACAGGCTCCGCCGGAAAGTGTCGTGCGCGGCGAGGTCGCTGACATCATCCGTGACCTGCTGATCAAGCGCGGTCTCTTGAGTTCTACCGAAGATGGCTCTGGCTACAGGTTAACTTGTCTGCCGGAGTTGACCATTCAGGCGGGCAAGCTGATTGTGCAGCATTTCGACAAGGAGCACAGCCGGGCAGGATTGCGGGTGTTCATCGAACAAATCAAGCGCGAGGCGAGCGACTTTCGGTTCTTGCCCGCCGACGACCGGGGCCGGGAACTCGATGCCTGCGCCTACGACATCATCTACGAAGGGTCGATCAATAAATTGCGCAGTGTGATCGGCGTAACCGAAAACAGCACGGAACTTTCCAAATACCTTGCACGGAGGATGGTGGAGCACCGCCTGACTTCCGAAGACCTGCGGAAGAATATCGTGGAACAACTCGACCGCTTCACACGGGGCAAGAACATCTTGGATTTTTGCACCACATGGGAACGCATCCTGACTCTGCTGATCGTGAAGAGGAAGGATGTGAAAGCGGCCGAGATGGCGAAGCGCTGTCTGGATACGATTGAGCATTTGGTTTCCGCAGAACAAGAAGACGCGGATTGGGTGCTTCGCACAAGGACTGATCTCAAGCGGTATCTGGAATTGGCCCTCGCGATGCCGTTGGCGTTACTTGCTCAGAGCGCCAAGGATAAGCCGCGATCCAAGCGCCTCGTCCGCTTGATTGAAACTCAATTCACCGATGCGTATACCATTGCCGGCCATTTCAGGCGCGGCAACCTCCTGCGGCACCAATGGGTGGCGTGGCCTTTGCTGAACTACACTTCGTACGAGGGTTCGCTTGTCGAGATCGACAGGGATGATCTCGAATCGCTCAAGGACTGGAACATCAAAGCCGCCGAGAGCGTTTCTCCTCGCCATATTCACGAAGACGAACGGCAGTTATTCGATCTGCTGCGACTCATGACGAGTCCGGCGGGGCCTGGCGAATCGTTCTTCTTCGGGGACGAGGCTCCGGCCGAGACCGCTGCTGGCGACCGCAAGTCGGGGGATCCCCGTATTTTCATGAAGCTCATACCGGACGACCCAGCCGAAAAACTAGCCATCGGGATTGCGAATCTGCATGTTTCAGAGCGGGATATCGCCGCGAGTTACGAGCCGTTGCGAGAGCCCAATACGTCATGGGATCGTCAGGTCAAGCTCTTCAATCTGCTGAACCTGGCCGAGCGCGAGCGTTGCGATATGCTCGTTCTTCCCGAAGTCAGCGTTCCGTATTCATGGCTGCCGTTCATGGTGGCGCACGCCCGCCAGACGCAAATGGCTCTCGTGTTTGGTCTTGAGCACTGGGTCAGCCGGAAGACGGCATACAATCTTCTCGTTACGATCCTTCCTTTCAAGGAGGACGGCCGCTACCGGGCCTGTCGCCTGTTCATTCGCCCGAAGAATCATTACGCGCCAGCCGAGCTTAGCGAACTCGAACGCCTCGATCTCCGCACGCCAAGCGTAACCCCCGGCTATTTCCTCTTTGACTGGCGCGACACGCGCTTCACAGTGTTCAACTGCTACGAGCTTTCCAATATTCGGCATCGAAGCGCCTTCCGAAGCGAAATCGATTTCCTTGTAGGCGTCGAATGGAACAGGGACACTCCGTACTTCTCCAACATCGTTGAAAGCGCGGTGCGAGACCTCCACTGTTACATGGTTCAAGTCAACACCTCCCAGTTCGGCGATTCGCGCATCACGTCGCCGAAGAAATCAGAAGAAATGAACGCTGTCAGGGTCTCCGGCGGCCTGAACACCACGCTCTTGAAGGCGGAGATTGATATCCGCGACCTGAACGATTTCAGAAGCAAGAAGGCAAGCCCTGTAGACAAGCGGTACAAGCCGACGCCAGCCGGATTTGAGCATGATGCAATCCGGAAGCGAGAGAAGACGAAATCGAAAGCATAGATCGCCTACCTCGTTGTTTCAGTTCCCCGAAGATGTGCACCTGCATGGCTGGAAGGAGTTCCCCCAGGTATTCAGGGAGCCGAAGCTGGAACAAACGAAAATGCGGTCAAGCGGCTGCGCCGCTTGCTGGATAGGATTTCGCGCGCACCCCCGAAAACGAAGACGAGAAGACGGGCGGAACGAACCGGGCGGCGTCAGCCGCCTCGACGGTGTCAACCGGCGACGGGCAGCCAGCCTCGGCCCGACCCGCCTCCGCGACGCTTCGGCGCGGCAGGCGTTCCGGAGGGCCGACCGGCGGCAGCGGCCAAGCTGACGCCGGAAGCGCAGGCACGCGGCCAGCGTGCCGAGCATGAGCCGCGCGGCCCAGCGCGACACCTTGCTCCGAGCCGCTGCCTGCCCGCCGCAGCTCGAAGAGCGAAGGAGGGTCCAGCGGCGAGGAGTAGAAGCACGGCGCAACGCGCCGTGCGTGAGGGCGAGGTGCGACCGCGACGAGCCGGGGGAAGCAAGAACCGTGACGCCTCCGGCAGCGCGGTTCTTGCGTACGTTCCGAGCGGCGCGTCAGCGCCTAGAGGCATCCGGCGACCTCGACACGGACGGCCTATCGCTGGCAGTACTTTCGAGCGGCGTCCAGGAAGGACGACTGGCGCTCGTTTGAACCGTATCCCTAACTGGTCGAGCCGATCCTAAACGTTTTCGAATGGCCATCTCCGCCATGGGTAGCCACAGTACAACGTCTGGTAACGTAGGTCACAATCGCTTCTTGGCGAATGCACGGCCAGATGGCGACTTCAGGTAGCGCTCGAAGGCAAGTGCTTGCTCCCGGTCCGTGAAGGCGATGGCGGTCTTGATGCGCCACGGGCGGTACT
>CAYLTB010000234.1:0-3196 GCA_964386675.1 uncultured Verrucomicrobiota bacterium | reverse complement strand
GTGCACCGGTATGCGTATCGTGCGGGCTTGGTCGGCGATCGCGCGCGTTGCGGCGAGCGACCGGTACCACCCGCAGTTCGGCGACGAGGTCGCGACCTTCGAGCGGGCGTTCGCCGAATACCACGGCATGCGGCACGCCATCGGGGTCTCCAGCGGCACGACCGCGCTGCAGCTCGCCTACGCGGCGCTCGAGATCGGCTGCGGCGACGAGATCGTCTGCCCGGCCTATACCTACATCGCCACCGCCTCCGCCGCGGTGGACCAGAACGCCGTGCCGGTGTTCGCCGACAGCGAACCGCGGAGCCAGGGCATGGATCCCGCCGACGCGCGGCGACGGATCGGGCCGCGCACGAAGGCTATCGCTGTCGTCCATGCCAACGGCTATCCGTGCGACATGGACGGCGTGCTCGCCCTCGCCCGCGAACACGGCTTGCGCGTGGTCGAGGACTGTTCCCATGCGCACGGCGCGCTCCACCGTGGCCGCAAGGTCGGCACGCTCGGCGACATCGGCGTGTTCAGCCTCCAGCACAAAAAGAACCTCAACGCCGGCATGGGCGGTGTCGCAATCACGAACGACGACGAGCTCGCGCGGCGCATGCGCGAGTGGCGCGGTTTCTCGTGGGAACGGATCGGGCACAACTGGCTGATGAGCGAATTCCATGCGGCCATCGCCGCCGCGCAAATACCGATGCTGGACGCGATGAACAAGCGCCGGCGGGACAACGCGCGGATCGTCGTGGAAGGCCTCCGGGAGGTCGATGGAATAACCCCGCTGCCGGGGCTGCCGGAGACTGAGCCATCGTTCTATAACCTCATCCTGCAGTACGACGAGGCGCGGATGGGCGCGCCGCGCCGGGCGTTCGTCGCCGCGCTGAAGGCCGAGGGCATCCCGGTCCACATGTTCTACGTGCCCCTGCAGCGCTGGCCGATCCTCGCGCAGCGCGACGTCTACGGCCGCGGCTGCCCGTTCGCCTGCCCGCTGCGCGGGGGCGGGCCGGCCGATTACCGGGACACGCGGACGCCGGTCGCCGACGCGATCTGCGACCGGGTCAACCTCGAGATCAAGGTGCAGCCGACCAGCGGCGAGCGGGAAATGAACGAGGTCGCGGAGGCGATCCGCAAAATCGCGGACGCGCGCGAAGCGTTGAAGAAAGTGGAAGACGGAATCGAGAAAGGAACGATCAAGAAATGAACGGCACCATCGGAAATCGGATGCGGAGGATCGGCGTCATGGCAGCAGCGCTGGCGACATTGGCGGGCGGAACGGCGCGGGCGGCGACGTACTACGTGGACGCCGGCCATGCGCAGGCGGCGGATACGAACGATGGCTCGGAGCCGGCGCCGTGGCGGACGATGCAGCACGCGGTGGACCGCGCGCAGGCGGGCGACACGGTCATCGTGCGCGCGGGCGTCTATGACGAGCGGGTGACGGTGCGGAACGCGGGCGCCGAGGGCCGGCTGCTCACGCTGCGCGCCGAGCCGGCGCGCGCGGCGCGCACGAAAGGTTTCGCGGTCGAGGCCGACTTCGTCGCGATCGAGGGCTTCGAGATCACGGACACCGAGCACGGCATCTTCGCGGGCGAGGCGCACCGCAACAACGCGCGGAAAGGCGGCCGGTTCGTCAATAACTACATCCACGATATTACCGGCACGGCCATCACCACGGGCGAACACGCGGTCGTGCGGGACAATCTGGCGCGGAACGTCGGCCGCGGCTTCTTCGTGAACAGCGGAACACTCGTGGAAGGAAACGAGGTGGACACCCTCGTCGCCCCGCTGGTCGAGAAAGACGGCGGACGCTGGCCCAAAAAAACCCAGTACGCCTTCTTCGCCGGGGAGGACATCGTTTTTCGCGGGAATTATTTTCACGGCAGCCCGATGGAGCAGATGCACAAGTGGGGCGTGGACTTCTTCGTCACGTGGGACGCTTGGATCATGGGACCGAGCCGGCGGATCCTGATCGAGAATAACCGCTGCTTCAACGCGACACACGGGAGCGAAGCCGAGGCAAAACAGCACCGGCAGTCCTCGCACATCACGTACCGCAACAACCTGTTCGTCAACACGGTCTACGTCGGCGTGCTGCCGAAGGAGTGGACGCACGTGACCGTGGAGAACAACACGTTCATCAACTGCGGCGCCTACCCGGTCTGGTTCCAGACGGCGCGGCAGTGCGAAGGCTCCTCCGTGCGCAACAACCTGATCGCCTACTGGAAACATGACGGGCGCGTACATGGCGGGCCGCAGGCGGAGAGCGGGATCATGAACGGAGCGTTGCGCGAGAATCCCGCCGCCACGATCGTCTCGGAGAACAACCTGCTCTGGGGCTGCCGCAACCGGGAGTACGGCGCCACGGACTTCGTCGCCGAGCCGCAGTTCGTGGACCCGGACAACGGCGATTTCCGCTTGCGCGCAGGTTCGCCGGGCATTGACGCCGGCGCGACGATCGAGGCGGTGAAAACAGACCTGCGCGGCGTGCCGCGGCCGCAGGGCCGGGCCTACGACGTCGGCGCCTATGAATTCGATCCGGGGCGGGATGGGAAGTAGAGCGGATCGGGGCTACGGCCGCATGAAAAACCTGAACTGGGGCATCATCGGCTGCGGCGACGTGGTCGAGAAAAAGAGCGGACCCGCGATACTCGCGGCCGGCGGCAGCCGGATCGTCGCCGTGATGCGCCGCGACGCGGCGAAGGCGCGCCCGTTTGCCGACGCGCACGGCATCGCGCTGTGCACCGACGACGCCGACGCGGTGATCCGGCACCCGGAGGTAGATATCGTCTACGTGGCCACGCCGCCGGTACATCACAGGGCGTACGTTCTCGCGGCCGCGGCGGCGGGGAAGCACGTGCTGGTCGAGAAACCGATGGGGCTGCATGCCGGGGAGGACCGCGAGATGATCGCGGCGTGCGAGGCCGCGAGCGTCGAGCTGTTCGTCGCCTACTACCGGCGCTTCCATCCGCACGTGGAGAAGATGCGGCAACTCATCGCGGAAGGTGTCGTTGGCGAGCCGCGGCTGGCGGCGATCGACTACGCGCAACCGCCGGCGCCCGACACCGCCTGGGGCGGCGGGTGGCGCGTGCAGCCGGAGGTCAGCGGCGGGGGGCTCTTCGTCGACGTCGTCAGCCATCGCATCGACGCGATGCTCTCGCCGCTGCGCGCGCCGGTCGAGGTGCGCGGCATCGCCCGCCCCGCCGCG
>CAYLTB010000233.1:0-3220 GCA_964386675.1 uncultured Verrucomicrobiota bacterium | reverse complement strand
GCGCCCGCCGCAGGATGTCGTCCACCAGCGTGCTCTTGCCGCTGCCCGAGACGCCGGTGACACAGACAAGGAGCCCCAGCGGGATGGCCACGTCAATGTTCTGGAGATTATTCGCCGCGGCCCCGACGACGGTGAGCCACGCGCCGCCGGGCGCGCGCCGCGTCGGCGGGACCTCGATCGCCGTCTCCCGATTCAGGTAGCGCGCCGTCAACGAGCGCGCTTCCGCGGGCAGCCCCGCAGCCGGCCCCGCGTACATCACCTCGCCGCCGTGCCGACCCGCCGCCGGGCCGAGGTCAATCACCCAGTCCGCCTCGCGGATGGTCTGCTCGTCATGCTCCACGACAACGACCGTATTGCCGAGGTCGCGCAAGCGCTGGAGCGTGTCGAGCAGCTTCCGGTTGTCGCGGGGGTGCAGCCCGATGCTCGGCTCGTCCAGGACGTACAGCACGCCGACCAGTCCCGCACCGATCTGCGTCGCGAGCCGGATGCGCTGCGCCTCCCCGCCGGACAGGGTGCCGCTTTCGCGGTCCAGCGTGAGGTATTCCAGACCGACGTCCCGCAGAAACCGCAGCCGCTGCCGGATCTCCTTCAGCAGCTCGCGCGCGATCGTCTCTTCGTGCGGCGTCAGCGCCAGCGCGGCGAAGAACGCTTCCGCCTCCGTCACGGAAAGCCGCGTCACGTCGTGGATCGAGCGGCCGCCGATCGTGCAGGCGAGGGTTTCGGGCCGCAGCCGCGCGCCCCGGCAGGCTGTACAACCTTGCCGGCTCATATAGCCGCGCAGTCGCTCGCGGGTGTAGTCGCTGTCCGTCTCCTCCAGCCGCCGTTGCAGATTCGGGATCACGCCCTCAAACGGTTTCGTGTAAGTGCGCCACGCGCCCGCGCGCCAGAATTTCAGCTCGATTTCCTCGGTGCCGCTGCCGTGCAACAGGACCTCGCGCTGTTCCGGGTCCAGGTCCTTCCAGGGCCGGTCCATCGGGATGCCGAGCGCGCCGGCGGCCGCGCGCAGGAGGTACTTGTAGTAGAGAATCAGCCGCCGGCCGCCCCGCCGCCAGGCCTGGATGGCGCCCTCCTCGAGCGTGAGCGCGGGATCCGGCACGATCAGATCCTCGTCGAAGACCTCCATCGTACCGAGCCCGTGGCAGGTCGGGCACGCCCCGTACGGGCTGTTGAACGAGAAGTGCCGGGGCGCGAGCACTTCGAAGCTCAATCCGCAGGCGGCGCACGCGCTCTTTTCGGAGAATAACTGCTCCCGCGGCTCGCCGCCCGGCTCCTGGATCAGCGCCGTCAGCACGCCCTCGCCGGTTCGCAGCGCCAGCTCGACCGAATCCGTGAAGCGCGACCGCAGCTTCTCCCCGGCGACCAGCCGGTCCACCACCGCCTCGATCGTGTGCTTCCGCTTCTTGTCGAGTTTCGGCCGCGATTCGATCTCGACGACCTCGCCGTCCACGCGCGCGCGGATGAAGCCCTTCTTCTGGAGGTCGGCCAGCACGTCCAGGTGCTCGCCCTTGCGACCGGCGATCACCGGCGCCAGCAGCGTCACGCGGGTTCCCTCCGGCAGCGCCAGCAGCCGGCCGACGATCTCCTCCGCCGTCTGCCGCGCGATCGGCCGGCCGCACTTCGGGCAGTGCGGCTTCCCGATGGCCGCGAAGAGCAGGCGCAGGTAATCGTGGATTTCCGTCGTCGTCGCGACGATCGAGCGCGGATTCGAGCCGGCGGTCCGCTGTTCGATGGAGATCGCCGGCGAAAGGCCCTCAATGAAATCCACATCGGGCTTCTGCATCTGATCGAGGAATTGGCGCGCGTAGGCGGAGAGGCTCTCGACGTACTTGCGCTGGCCCTCCGCGTAGAGCGTGTCGAACGCAAGCGAGGACTTGCCCGATCCCGAGAGGCCCGTGATCACCGTCAGCCGATTCCGCGGGATACGGACGGTGATGTTCTTGAGATTGTGCTCGCGCGCCCCGGCGACGACGATCCACTCGGTGGTCATGTTCCGCGCGCTTCGGCGATCAGGCGCTCCATGCGACGGCCGTACTCGACGTAGGTCGCAAAGCGGGACTCGGCGTCCGTCGTCACGGAAGGATCGTGAAATACCGCCCCCAAGTGCGGCTCGATCGAGATGCCCCCGTCGTAGCCGCGCCGCAGCAGGTCCGCGACGATCCGCCGCACGTCGCCGCGGCCCTCGCCGGGATAGGTGTACCGTTTCTTGCCGTCTTCAACGATGCCGTCCTTGATGTGAACGTACGCGACATGATCGCGGACGTGCTCGTAGAACTCCCACGAGGACTGCATGGGGTGGGGGGGCGGCTTCGAGCGGTCCTCCGAAAACACGGGATTGCCCGTGTCGAAGACGAGTTGAAGGCCGGGCACGTTTTCGAGAAGCCGCCGCGTGAAGGGCCAGCCCATGCCGCCGTAATTCATACAGTTCTCGTGGACCGGCTGCAGACCGGCGTCCGTGAACCGGCGGACGATCTCGCGCAGGCGGCGGAAGCGCTCAGCCTCCCCCTGGTCGTCCGCGGCGCGGTCCTTGAGCACGGCGTAGCTCATGATGCGGATGAGCTTCGTCCCGAGCCGCTGCATGCGCGGGATCGCGCGTTCCACCTCGGCCAGCGTGATGTCGAACGGGTCGAGGATGCTCTTGGCCCAGTTGCCGATGGTGGAGCCGAAGCAGTTCACGCGCACGCCGGCGGCGGCGAGCCGCTCGGCGATGCGCTCGAAATCGGCGTCCGGCACATCGTGCAGGTTCTGGGGTTTCGCGCCGCCGACCGACACGTTCCGCATCTCGATGTTCGACCAGCCCAGCGCTTTGGTGGCGCGGATCTGCAGGTCAATGTCGGGCGAGGCCTCGTCGGCAAATCCGGTCAGGTACATGGGATATTCCTTCCGTGAGAAAACGCGGAAGGAGACTATGCACCGGCCCGCCGCTCTCGTCAATCGGCGCCCGGCCCGTTGCGTCCGGGCCTTGCGGGGCACCATCGGCCTGCTCGATGACCGCGCTCTCGGCAGACGGTTCCGGCGACCGCAGCAGTGCTGTGGCGCGACGGTCCGACGTCGCGCTGCGGCACCCCGCGGCAAGCGTCGGCCTACAGCGTATCGGCCGGGCTGACGACGCCCTGCGGACCCCGGTTCAGCGCGTGGGTGTAGATCATGGTCGTTTCGACGCTCGAATGGCCGAGCAGCGCCTGAACCGTGCGAATATCGTGGCCGGCTTCGAGCAGGTGCG
>CAYLTB010000232.1:0-3236 GCA_964386675.1 uncultured Verrucomicrobiota bacterium | reverse complement strand
GGCGGCTGCGCGAAGCGTCAGGCTCCCGGAACGGCGGGGACGGCGTCGCTCGAGCCGGTGCCGGCGGGCGCTCGTACGGAAGCCGTTCGCGTGGTCGCCGAGCCTTCGCGCGTGGAGGTTCCGGGTACGATCGCGTCCGAAACCCGTATCCAATTGAGCGCGAAAATCCCCGCGCATGTTCGAAAAGTCATGGTCGCCGCCGGTTCGGAAGTTCGCGCGGGTCAGGAATTGATCGCGTTGGACGATCGTGAATTTCGCGAGCAACTGGCCGCCGCGGAGTCACAGCTCCGGCAGGCCGAGGCGGAATATCAGCGCGCGAAGAGCTTGCGCGCCGAAGGTGCGGCGACCGAGCAGCAATTGCTGGCCGCGGAGACCGGGCGCGATGCCGCCCGCGCGCAAGTCGAGCGCGCGCGGGTCATGCTTTCCTATGCGACCATCACTTCGCCGATTGCCGGCATTGTCACCGACCGTCGGATCGAGGAAGGCGATCTGGCCGGACCCGGCCAACCGTTGCTGACCGTCTATGACCCGACTCGGATGCGGATTGAGGCGGCCGTACCGTCCCGGCTGATCGCCTTTCTGACGCCCGGTCTGGACGTCGAAGTCGTCCTGACCCATCCCGAAGGCCGCCGTCGCGCGACGATTACGGAAATCGTTTCCGAAATTGACCCGGCGACGCGGACGCAAAAGGTGAAGGCGCTGCTGGACGACGCGTCCGGTCTCCGGCCGGGTGCCTTTGCGCGACTGGTCGTGGTCGCCGAACCGGTTCCGATCATCCGCCTGCCGGAGAGCGCCGTGCGGCGCGTGGGACAGTTGGAAACGGTGCGCGTGGTGCGGGACGGATACCTGATCCGCCGGTTGGTGCGCACCGGCGCGCGGCGCGACGGCTGGGTTGAGATTCTGGCGGGACTGGAGGAAGGCGAAACGGTGGTGACGGGCGCCGGGGAGGCGTGACATGACGGAGCGCGGCGGATTCTTGGCGGGCGTGGTGCGCGGTTTTCTGCAGGGCCAGATGGCGGTCCTGCTGGTTGTGATCAGCCTCGCGGCGGGCGTTGCGGCGCTGTTGCTCACGCCGCGCGAGGAGGAGCCGCAGATCGTCGTACCGCTGGCGAACGTCCTGATTGCCTATCCGGGCGGCAGCGCGGAGGAAATCGAGCGGCGGGTCTCGTCGCGCCTGGAACGGCTGCTCTACCAGATCGATGGCGTGGAATACGTCTATTCGATGTCGCAGCCCAGCCAGGCGATCGTCACGGTGCGCTTCCGCGTCGGCGAGGACCGCGAGAAGAGTCTGATCAAGCTGTATAACCAGATCTTCCAGAACATCGACCGTACGACGCCCGGCATCGCCGGATGGGTGATCAAGCCGGTCGAAATTGACGACGTGCCGATCGTCTCCGTGGCGCTCTATTCGGAGCGATACGGCACCCACGAGCTCTACCGGGTGGCCGAGGAAGTCTCCGGCCAGCTCCAGCACGTTGCGAACAGCGCCAAGATCACGATTCACGGCGGCGAGCCGCGCGCCTTGCGCGTGCTGCTGGATCCGGAACGGTTGGCGGCGCACTCGTTGTCGCCGATGGAGATCGCCGGCGCGCTGCAAGTCTCCAACCGCCGGCTGCCTGCCGGGGCCTTCGAGCGGGCCAACCGCGAGGTGGCGGTCGAGGCCGGCCCGTTTCTGCGCACGGCCGATGAAGTCCGCGATCTGATGGTCGGCGTCTGGGAAGGGCGGCCTGTCTATCTGCGCGACGTTGCCGATGTCGTGGACGGTCCGGACGAGGCCCGCGCGTATTCGCGCATCGGCTTCGGCCCGGCGGATCGCGGCGCCGGCGGCGCACCCGGGCGCGAATACGCGGCCGTGACCGTGGCGGTCGCCAAGCGCAAGGGCAGCAATGCCGTCTGGGTCGCGCGCGACATCGAGCGCGCGCTCGCCGCCATGCGCGGCACCGTGATCCCCGATGAAGTCGAGACCCGGATCACACGCGATTACGGCGCTACGGCCAACGACAAGGTCAACGAGCTTGTGGAATCGCTCGGACTGGCCATCGTCACGGTGATCGGCCTGATTGCGCTGACGATGAACTGGCGCGTGGGCGCGGTGGTCGCGCTTTCGGTGCCGATCACCTACTCGCTGACGCTGCTGATCAATCTGCTGGCCGGGTACACGATCAACCGCGTGACGCTCTTCGCGCTGATCCTCGCGCTCGGCTTGCTGGTGGATAACCCGATCGTTTCGGTCGAGAACATCTACCGCCATCTGCGCCGTCGGCGTCTGCCGCCCGATGAAGCGATCCAGACCGCGATGGGCGAGGTGCTTCCACCGGTCGTGCTGGCCACCCTGTCGGTGATCGTCGCGTTCCTGCCGATGTTCTTCATCACCGGGATGATGGGCCCGTACATGCGGCCGATGGCGCTCAACGTTCCCATCGCCATGATCAGCTCGGTCCTGGTGGCCGCGGCCATCACGCCCTGGACGGCCAAACGGCTGTTGGCGCGCCGCCAGGGGCGCGAAACGGAGGCCGCCAATTCGCCCGATGCCGCCGAGGATAACGTCGCCGCGACGGCCGCCTATCGGGTGTATAGCCGCGTCGTACGGCCGTTCGTTCAGTCCCGCGCCAAAGCCCGCGGGTTGCTGCTGGGCATCGCGCTGCTGTTCGGCCTCGCCGTCTGGCTTGCGCTGGCGGTGGTGCCGCTGAAAATGCTGCCGTTCGACAACAAGAACGAGCTGCAGGTGGTCATCGACTTGCCCGAAGGCTCGACGCGGGAAATGACCGATGCCGTCGCGCGCGAGGTCGAGGGGCTGTTCCGCACCGTGCCGGAAGTCCGCGACTTCACGACGATCGTCGGGGCGGCCTCCCCGATGGACTTCAACGGACTGGTGCGTCACTACTACTTGCGACAAGGCGCGCACGTTGCGGATATCCGCATCAATTTGCTTCACCGCAAGGCGCGGAAGGCCGACAGCCACGCCATCGCGCTGCGAGTGCGCAACGACCTTGCCGCGATTGGCCGGCGCACCGGGGCGAACCTGAAGCTGGTGGAGGCGCCGCCGGGCCCGCCCGTGCTCTCTACGCTGGTCGCCGAAGTCTATGGAAGGCCCGGAATGGAGTACGCCGAGCTGATCGCCGCCGCAAAGACCGTGCGGGCCCGCATGGAACTCGAACCGGGCGTCGTGGATGTGGACGACATGGTCGAAGCGGATCGGACGCGCTGGATTTTCGAAACGGATCGTGAGAAGGCCG
>CAYLTB010000231.1:0-3260 GCA_964386675.1 uncultured Verrucomicrobiota bacterium | reverse complement strand
AGCGTGAGTTTATGAACGGCCGGCGCGCCGGGGCAATCCCCGCGCGCCGGCCGTTTGAGGGCGATAGGATTATTTGAATACTGAAGGAACTCGCATGACTAGCACATTATGGGGCACGACGAAAGGCGGTCGTTGGATTTTGTGTTCTGTCATTCTGGCCGGCGTGTTGACGGCCCAAGCCGGGCCGGTATATGCGCCCCCCTGGGCGGATGACCCGTGGGCCACTCGGGCGTTGTTCGAGTTTCCCACTTCTGATGACCCCGCCGCCCCAGACCTGTATGTCAATAGCTATGGAGTTCCCCAGGCGGACATGCAATTGGGGCGATTCAGCACGGGGTGGCAGGATCCCAATGGCGACTTCACTACCTATCGAGTCCCGGAGCACGGGGCTTGGGATTTAGGAGAAAACGGCAGCATCGAGATTGACATCCCAATCGGCGACGCCTCCGGTAACATCGGCTTTGAGTATTATAAATTGGATGTGTTGGTTTACGTCATCCACTACTATCTGCCGCCCATCAGCGTACAGCCGTCGCTTTCATTGAACGGGGTTTCGCCCGTTTCGCAGTCCTATCTGGACGCCCTCCATACGCCGGACGTTATCGGCAACTGGTATGCGCGCACTTGGACGGCCAGTTTCACCGGCATTACGACCGATAGCGTCAAGCTGGTGTTGATGGGCGGGGGCACGGGCCAGGGGTGCGTGGTTGACGACATCGATATGTTCATCCGGCCTGAGGTGGTTCCGGAGCCGTCATCGGCGATGCTACTGGTGTTGTCTGGCGCCGTCGCGTTCTGGGGTCATCGGCGGCGACGGGCGCGACAAACCGGGCAGAAATGAAGCGTTCTTTTTACGAGCCCGGAACGCGTGCACGTGAAAGACACCACCGCGAAACGATGTCGGAACCGGCGTTCAAGCCCATTCAAGGTGAACGAAGCGCGTGGATTACTCCGTTGATATTTCTCGGAGTGATTGTTGCGCTCGTCTGTGTATTTTGTGCGACAACCCTCAGTCAGTGCGGGAACCTGGCACTCAAAGAGTAGTCGTCGGCCGCACAAATGGCGCGCCCCGAGTCTAGTTAAATTTCTCTTTCTCGCCCAACAAGGACCGCACGAAAAGCAGGGCCGAGCCGGCGGAAAAAGTGAACGGGTCGAAGCGCTGCCGATCGCCGAAAAAGCCCGCGGGGCCTTCCGAGAGATCTTCGGCGCGGACATATGCCATGCTCCACTGTCCGAACACGCGTTCGGCAATGTCGTCGTATTCCAGCAGCGTGACGTCGCGATTGCGGAGGTCCTGCGCGATCTTCACATAGAGGCGATTAACGGCTTCCCGAGGCCCTTCGAGACATTGTAAGAACACCCCCGGTCCGTAACACAAGACGCCGGTGATGCCGTGCGCGGGATTGTTCTTTCGCGATTCCGACACGATGGCCTGTAACGCCGCCGACCCCAGGTCCGGCGCAAAACGACTGCAATAGATCAAGCGAACCAGATTCATGCTCTCTCCCCGCCCATGGTTAGGATGCGCGTCCTTCGTCTCCTCTCAATGTACGTTCCCGGACGGCTATTTCCAGCCCCAAGGCCGATATTTCGTCGTCGCCGCCATGGCCGCCGTGTGCGGATCCGCTGTAACCGCCCGCCCGCCGGCTCGACCGGATCGGGGCCACTGTTCAGTCCGGCGCCATTGTGCTAGAAACGCCGTCTTTCGATCGGATGGAGCGGACAGATGGCCGGCGAATACATATTTCAGTTGGAACATTTAACGCGGCAGCACGATCGTTCGACCGTGCTCGACGATATTACCCTCGCCTTCTTTTTCGGCGCGAAGATCGGCGTGATCGGCCCGAATGGCGCGGGGAAATCCACTTTGCTGCGCATCCTTGCCGGGGTGGACCGCGATTTCACGGGCGAGGTTCGCATCGCACGAGGGCTGCGCATCGGCTATCTCGAACAAGAACCCCGCCTCGACGCCGTAAAAACCGTTGCCGAAATCGTGGAAGAGGGTGTGGCGGGGTCGCGCGCCATCCTGAACCGATACGACGAGGTCTGCGCCCGGCTGGGCGAGAACCCGCCGCCCGATGAGGCCGAGACCCTCAACCGCGAACTCGGCCGGCTTCAGGATGCGATTGAACAAAACGACCTGTGGGAGCTGGATCACCAGGTCGAGGTGGCCATGGAGGCCCTGCGCCTGCCTTCACCGGAGGCGGCGATCGGTCCGCTCTCCGGAGGAGAGAAACGGCGGGTGGCCCTCTGCCGTCTGCTGATCTCCAATCCCGACGCGTTGCTGCTGGACGAGCCGACGAACCACCTGGACGCCGAATCGGTGGAATGGCTGGAGGCGTATCTGAAAAAATTCCCGGGGACGCTGGTCGTCGTCACGCACGACCGCTATTTCTTGAACAACGTGACCGAGTGGATACTGGAACTCGACGGCGGCCACGCCTTCCCGTTCAAGGGCAATTACGAGAGCTGGCTGGATCAGAAACAGGCCCTCATGGAACGCGAGGCCAAACAGGCCGAGTCCCGTCGCAAGCTGCTCCAGCAGGAATTGGCCTGGGTGCGGATGAACGCCTCCGCCCGCCATTCGCGCAACCTGGCCCGTGTGAAGCGCTACGAGGAGCTCGCCGCCCAGATGGTGGACACGCGCGAGGAACAGATACAGATTCAAATTCCGCCCGGTCCGCGTCTCGGCGACCTCGTCGTGCGCGCGGAAAAGCTCGCCATGGCGTATGGCGATCGACTGCTGTTCGAAAATCTGGATTTCGACTTGCCGCGCGGCGGCATCGTCGGCGTGATCGGCGGCAACGGCGCAGGAAAATCGACCTTGCTCCGGCTGATCCTCGGCCAGGAAAAGCCCACCGCGGGCACCCTGCGCGTCGGCCCGACGGTCGTCGTCTCCTGCGTGGACCAGTTTCGCGATGCCCTCAATCCTGAAAATACCGTCTATCAGGAGATCACCGGCGGCGAAGAGATGATCGAACTGGGTGGGCGGCGCATGAACGGCCGCGCGTATTGCAGCCGTTTCAATCTGCGCGGCGCCGACCAGCAGAAGAAAGTCGGCCAGCTCTCCGGCGGCGAGCGAAACCGGGTCCACCTCGCCAAATTGCTGCGTCGCGGCGGGAACCTCCTGTTGCTCGACGAGCCGACGAATGATCTCGATGTGACCACACTGCGCTCGCTGGAGGAGGCCCTGTTGAACTTCGGCGGCTGCGCGGTCGTCGTCAGCCATGATCGCTGGTTCCTCGATCGCGTGGCGACGC
>CAYLTB010000230.1:0-3270 GCA_964386675.1 uncultured Verrucomicrobiota bacterium | reverse complement strand
GAATACGCTCGCAGCATTCCGGTTGGCCTGGGAGCAGGGAGCCGATGCCATCGAAGGTGATTTCCGTTCGACGCGTGACGGGCAGGTCGTCTGTATCCACGACGCCGATTTGCGACGAATCGGCGGCATCGCCCGGCTCGTCGCGGAGTCCACCCTGTCTCAATTGCAGGAGGTTGATGCGGGAGTCTGGAAGGGCGCGAAGTGGAAAGGAGAGCGGATTCCGACCTTCGAGGACGTGTTGGATATCCTTCCCGACGGAAAGAGACTTTTCCTGGAAATCAAGTCCGGTCCGGAACTGCTTTCGCCGATCCGTGCGATTCTGAAGACGCGGCGGCAGCGGCCGGAATCCATGGTCATTATCTCCTTCCATCCGCGTGTCATTGAGGCGGCGAAGCGCATCCTGCCGGACCTCGCCGCGAACTGGTTGGTGGCATTTACGCCGGACCCGGCAACGAGGCGATGGCGGCCGTCGGCCGGCGATGCCGCGTCGACCGCGCTACAGGTCAGGGCCGATGGCGTCAGTTTCCAGCACCACATCGCGGCAGATGCCGAATTTGTCCGAGAACTGCAAATGCACGGGCTGTCCGCCCATGTCTGGACAGTCAACGACGCTGCGACCGCTGCGCGTTATGCCCGGCTCGGCGTCGGTTCCATCACGACGGACTGTCCCCGCCTGTTGCAGGGAATCCGATGAGGCCGGCGCGGCTGCGGAGACGGCGCGGACGGCGGCTGATGGCCGCGGAGTCCAATGGTTCGCGGCGCCGAGCGACGGGCCGCCGTCCTCAACTTGGCTGAACTGACCGCGAGCGAAGGGTAGGGCGCGGACACCGTTCCGCGCCGAATCGAGGCCGGGCGCAGAGCGTGGGGGCGACCGTTCGGATCGTAATCGCCGAGCACCCGCCGGCCCAGCAATGATCCAGAGGCGTGGCCCCGGAAAAAAACATCGCGAGACCCTTGCACGCCGCCCGGTATTGATCTTTCCGGACGTCAACGAGGAGGCGGGACGTATTCGAGCGCTCCGCGGTCCAGATAGGGCACGCGTCCGACCCCGGTGTTAGGCACGTCAGGGTCATCGAAAGGCTCATGCCCCGCCAGGTCTTTGCCGCGCTCGACGCTGCCGTCGGCGGAATCAATCGCCGGGCTGTCGGGCCGCAGGCGGTAATCGGGGCGGCGGTTCTCGAGGCCCTCCGGCCAGACGTAAACGATCGCGCCCAGCGGACCGGGTTTCGCGCTGAGCGGCGGGGCGATGTCAATCGCGTCGCCGTCCACAGCGGTGATCTCTCGGAGTATCCCGTCGCGTCCGCTGCCGTCGCTCAAAAAGACCTCGATGCGGTCGCCCACCTTCAACCGCCCGGCCGCGCCGCGGGGATAGAGTCGCGTTTCCGTACAGTCTGCGCGCTTGCCCCAGTCCATCCGGAAAAGCGCGGTCTCGGCGTTCACGAAGCGCACGTCGGCGCCGGTAATATCCGTCGGCGCCAGTTTCGTGCTGCCGACGAGCCACAGGTTATGGCCGGCTTCCGACAAGCCTTCGATATTCCCCGCCGCCTCTCCGAAAATGTTGTTCTTGACGATGACGCCGGTGCATCGCAACAGCCGCGCGGCCCCCTGCGGATAAGTGTTGTTCACGACGACGACGCCGTCGGCGCCGACAACCGTCGCGTGGTGCGGTGTATATACGTCGTAAATGAGGTTGCCCTCGACGCGCCAGTTCCGGCGGCGCCGCTGATCGGGCGCGGCGCGGGAATCTGAGAAAGCGCCGATCGCCTGCGCGACGCCGTGAATATGGCAGTTGCGGATCGTCAGGTTGTCGGACCCGTAGACCACTTGAATCGCATCCACGTGACCGCCTTTCCGGCCCGCGACACCGGCATTCGTCAGGTAGCAGCCGTCAATGAGAATGGGGCCGGCGCACTCGCGCACGCGGATGCCGTCCTCGTGGGTCCAGAGCCGGACATCCAGTTTTTCGAGCGTTACGCGTTCGGAGAATTCCACGTTCACGCCGAAATAGACGTGCCGGATCGTAAGATTCCGCATCACGATGTCACTGGCGCGGCTGACGTTCGCGGCCATGCCGCGCCATTCGGTGCGGTCCGGGCGGTCGCTGATCGCGCAGTCGCTGATCTCGATATCGCGGGCGCCGGCCAGTTGAATGAAGGGCGTCATATTGCCGACCGAAGCTTCCGCCGGCCACGAGAACGCGACTCCGCGGACCCGGATGCCTGACGCGCCACTCAAATCGAGAGCGCCCAGCAGCCGGGGTTTGGCGTTGGGCGCGGCCGCCAGCGTCAGTGGCGGCGTGAAGGCCCCGCCGATACGGAGGGCGGAATAGTCGCCGTCGCCCAGCAGAATCGTGTCGCCGGCGCGCGCCTTTTCCACGCCGGCTGCGGCCGTTCGCAACGGTCGCTCCAAGGTTCCCGGGTTGCCGTCGTCCGCGGCGGGATGCGATGCGGACACGTGCCACTCGGCGCCGGCCGCGCACAGCGCGAGGGCTGACAGGCCCGCTATCAGGGAATACTGGGTCGTGCGCATAGTCTCTTTCCGGTTTCTGTAGCGTGTCACTTCCAGCTTTCTTCTGCCTTGGGAGTGGGCGGCGCATCCACGCCCGGCGGGGGCGGCGGGAGTTGATTGCGATAGTTATTCCAGAGTGTCCGCACCCACCCTCGCCCCGTTCCGGAGATCGCGCCCTGACGGGGCCATTCGCCCAGCGGCGCGCCGGTCATGTCGCGGAATCCCGCGGCCTTCATGGTCTCGACCTGGCGGGTGTCGTCCTCCGTCATCCAGCGATCCACATACGCGAAGAAGGCGTCGTGATTCCACGCGCGCTCGGCCCGCAGGATTCGCGCCGCGAGGGCTTCGGCGACCCATGCACTGCTCGTGTTCGAACGGCGATAACCTTCGCTGGCCGGATAGCTGTTCGGCCGCGCCGGCCACTCCTTCGGCCGCGCCGGGAACGCCGTATACCACCTTACCATGAACGGCACCACCGTCACGTACGCCGCGTTCGGATGGCTGACGGGCCGGGAGAACGGCATCTACTTCGCGACCGGCGACGTCGTGGACGGATGGGTCTATACCAACGATCAGTTGAACATCCGGGGCAGCCCGGTCTTCAAAGGGCGGGTGGACACCGTGGCGGCTTCCATTAACCAATATCCTGTCCAACTGGAGCCATATGCCCCCCGGTTCCTGGGAGGACTGCACCTCGGTTCGCCGCCCCTGGACATGGGCGGCATGTTGAGCAGCGAGGCGCTGGCGGTCGTCCGAGCGCGG
>CAYLTB010000229.1:0-3300 GCA_964386675.1 uncultured Verrucomicrobiota bacterium | reverse complement strand
CGGACTGGGTGTTGTTGTCCGCGAACTTCGGGCCCGAGAAACCGCCGGTGACATAGATGACCCGCGCATTCGGGAAATCGCGCTGGAGTGCGTCCATGGCATCGCCATAGGTTTTCACGCCGTCCGGCCGCGCCGTATGGAAGAAGATGACCACCGCGTCCACCTGCCGGCCGAAATTGTGCGGCGGCTGGCGCATCAGCGTGTCCACCTCTTCGACCCGTTTGGAGTGCGGCCAATAGGTGCATAGGAAGTGGACGAAATTCGCCTTTTCAAAGGCGTCGGCGGGTATGACGCTCAAATCTCCGCCGGCCTTGAAGACGTCATACCGCGCGTAGGTTCCGGGAAACTTCAGCTTGGGATTTTCCTTTTCCAGGTGACGGAATCCGTTCATCAGGTTCAAGCCGAAGGAACGGCTGGCGAAGAGAATCTTCTTGCCGCGCAGTGCTTCGACTTCCGCTTCCGTGATTCGGTCGAAGCGCTCCCGGATAGCTTGCGCGTTGACATAGGGCGCCTCGGCGGCGCGTCCGGTAAACGGCGCGGAGCAAAAGGAGAGGGCGATCAGCCCGACCCGGCCGACCGTGCCGGCGCCGGCGAACAACCTGCGGTGTGCGGTATTCATGTTGCGAGAATAGCAGCGGACGCACTGTAACGCAATCCGCGAGAAGGAGCAGTCCCCGGCCTGACAGGCGGGAATGGCCCGCCCCGCGGGACCGCGGCAACCCGGGACGAAGGCTGGGGCTTTCGGACGGCGTCGCGCAGCTCCGCTCTCCAGAAAGGGCAGGCGGACGCGGTAGATAAAACGGAGGGCGATGGAGGGATGAGCCGGGCATGGGGGACCCAAATTATTCCAACCGTGGCGGCCCGCCCGGCCGGTGGCGACACCTGGGCGGGGCTGCGCTTCATGGTTCCGGAACGTCCGATCTGTCCCCGGTCGCTCCACCGATATAAATGGCGGCCGCTTGAACGTGATTTGAGCTACCGGCGGACCGGGAAACCGAATAGTCTGCGCGTGAATGAATGTCCTGAGACCCCTGGACCGCCCTGCCGATTTCAACCGGTTGACGCCGGACGTCGTGATTGACTGTGCCGAGCGCGCGCTGGGCGTTCGCTGCACGAACGTCTGCCGAGCCCTCAATAGTTACATCAACCGCGTGTATGAACTGCAGCGCGCTGACGGCACCCTGTTGATCGCGAAGTTCTATCGCCCGGGGCGCTGGAGCGATGCCGCCCTGCAGGACGAGCATGACTTTCTGATGGAGCTCGCCGCGGAGGAGATTCCGGTCGTGGCCCCGTTGGCGGGATCGGATGGCGCCACGCTGCAGCGGACAGGGGAGATGCGCTACGCGCTGTTCCCCAAGCGGGGCGGGCGGGTGCTTGACGAGCCGAGGGACGCGGAGTGGGCGGAGTTGGGCCGTCTCATCGCACGGGTGCATACGGTCGGCGCGCGCCGTCGTCCGGCAGACCGCGTCGTCATCGCTCCGCGGCAGACGACCGTGCGACAAATCGAAACCATCTTGGCCGCCGGCGTCATGCCGCCGGACTGCGCTGCGCCGTATGAACGCGAGGCGCACGCACTGGTCGAATGCATTGGGGCGCTGTTTGATGGCGTCGAGATGGCCCGCATTCACGGCGACGCTCACCGGCAGAATGTCATCCGGCGTCCGGGCGAAGGGCTATTCTTGATTGATTTCGATGACATGGCTGTCGGTCCGCCGGTGCAGGACCTCTGGATGTTCTTGCCGGGTCGTCGCGTTGACGCGCGGCGCGAAGCGGATGCGCTGGAGGCCGGTTATCGGACGTTCCGAGATTTCGACCCTCGGAGCTGGCGCCTGCTGGAGCCATTGCGCGCCATGCGGTTTATTCATTTCGCCGCGTGGTGCGTCCGCCAAGCGGCCGATGGCGGATTCGCGCGGCTGGCGCCGGGGTTCGGCACAGCGGAGTATTGGCGTTCCGAAATCCGCGAGCTGCAGAAACAGCGCAGGGAGATTGAGGACGCCCTGGCGGAATAAACGGGCGCGCCGGGGCTGCGCACGGCGGTCAGAAAAGCGTAGTTTGACCTTCGTTGCCTGTATGGAGACATAACAATGAGGCTTTCCGATGTCGCGGCGACGACCACCCAGCGACGTCGCGCCGTGCGCGCGGCAGCCCTCGCGCTCTTGTTCAGAGCCTTGCCCGCGGCCTTCGCGGAGACCCTGCCGGAATCCGTGCTGAACAATCTGCGGTTGCGGCTCCTGGGATGGGAACGCGGTCGTGTCCCGGATGCCGAATGGCGCGCCGCAGTTGCCGAGGCCGAGCAAATCGAGCAGCGCGCGGCCGGCGACGGCGACGCGTCCGCGGCCTTGGCCCTCCTCGAGATGCGCGCCCGGGCGCTGGCGCTGGTCGCCGGCGATGTGCCCGGCGGCGTAGCGTTGTTGCGAAGCGGCCGTGAACGATATGCGCCCGCCGCACCCGTTGCCGCGCGACGCGTCGTGATTGCCGAGGCGGATTTGCTGGCCCGAATCGGCGATGCCCCGGCTATTCGGCGGTTGATGGATGAATTTCGCGCCGGCCCGCTCTATGACGGCGCGCCCTTCCAGTACACCGTGGGCGAGGGGCGCGATACCCCGTTGACCATCCTGCGCCCGCGCGGAGGAACCGAGAACTCGATCACAATGACCGCGCTTTCCAAAGCGCTGCGCCGCGCGTCTGCGGCGCCCGGCACGCCTTTCCCGGATTTCACAGCCATGGACTCGGATGGGCGGCCGTTGACGATGGCCGACTTGCGGGGACGCGCGACGATCGTCGTATTCTGGTTTTCGGGATCGGCCGAACAGGAACGGCTGCTGCGGGAGGTCGCGGCGGTAGCCGAAAGGCGCGGGGCGCGCGCGCCGCTGATCGTGGCCGTCTGCCTTGACCGCTCCGGCGAAGACCTGCACTCATGGATTGCGCGAGAGCCGCTCCGCCGCTGGCGGAACATTCCGCGGGAAGCGGCGGGACCGTTGATGGCGCGGCTCGGTATTTTCGGCGACAGCGAGATCATCGTGATAGGGGCCGACGGTCGCATCGTGGGCCGCGGAGTGGGCCGCGCGGAGCTTCCCCAGGTGGTGGACCGGGCCATAGCCGTGCTGTAGGCGTGCGGAGGCGTGTTTCCGGGCGCCCCCCCGTCAGCTTCCCGTCGAACCGCGGCAGAGATCGTCGAAAAAGGCATTCCATGCGCAAATGACGCGACGGCCTGTCGGAGTACGGACCGATCGTTCATAAGGAGGAGGACTCACGACGATCTCGTCCGGGCGCACACCGACCGACCCGATGGGCGTGATC
>CAYLTB010000228.1:0-3327 GCA_964386675.1 uncultured Verrucomicrobiota bacterium | reverse complement strand
CGATGCCGAAGTGCCGCTCGAGGACCCAGGCCACGCCGCCCTTGCCGGACTGCGAGTTGATGCGGATCAGTGGCTCGAATTTCCGCCCGATGTCGGCGGGGTCCAGATGCAGGTAAGGGACTTTCCACCGCATTCCGAACAACCGCGGCGTTTCGTCGGCGCGGTGCAGCGCCTTGTTGATCGCGTCCTGGTGTGAGCCCGAGAAGGCGGTAAAGACCAACTCGCCGGAGTAGGGTTGACGGCAATAGATCTCCAGCCCCGTCAAGCGTTCCACTGTTTCGGCGATGCGAGGCAGGTTGGAGAAATCGAGCCCCGTGACAATGCCGCGCGATTGCAGGTTGAGCGCGAGGATGACGAGGTCCAGATTGCCAGTGCGTTCGCCGTGGCCGAACAGGGTGCCTTCGACCCGGTCCGCGCCGGCCATCAGGGCCATTTCGGTCGAGGCGACCGCCATGCCCTGATCGTTGTGGCCGTGCAGCGAGATTTTCACCCGATCCCGATAAGGGAACCGGCGAATGAAGCGCTCAATGAGGTCGGCGTAGTGCGTCGGGGGACGGCGCTCGACCGTGGCCGGCAGGTTCAGGATCATCGGTTTCTCGCGCGTGGCCCGGCCCCAGGCCTCGAAAACGGCCGTACACACCTCGACGACATAATCCGGGTCGCTATCGGTGAATTCCTCCGGCGAAAACTCGTAGCGGAGGTCGCGGTCGGGCCATGCCTCGCAGCGTTGCCGAATCTGGCGTGTCGCGGCGACGGCGGTCTGGAGCGTCTCTTCGCGTGTCTGGTTGAAGACCTGCCGGATGTGCAGATCGGACGTGGCAATGTACGCGTGCACGATGGCGCGCGGCACGCCACGGAGGGCCTCGAATGTGCGCTCGATGAGGTGCGGGCGGCATTGGGTCAGGCCCATGATAAAAACATCGTCTGGGATGTGGCCTTCTTCGATTAGCCGTCGAGTGAAATCGAAATCGTCCTGGCTGGCGGAGGGAAAGGCGACCTCGATCTGCTTGAATCCGATGGCGAGCAGCAACCGGAAATACTCGAGCTTCTGCTCCGGCGTCATGGGATCGGGCAGCGCCTGGTTGCCGTCGCGCAGGTCCACGGAGACCCATTCCGGGCTTTTCTCAATGACCCGCGAAGGCCATTTCCGGTCGGACATCTCGATTGGCGTCGGACTGCGGTATTTCGGCACGGTTATCATGTTCTTTGCCTTTCTCGGACAGCGCCGGCCGGCGGGCAAAACGAAAAACCCACCGCGGCCGGCGGTGGGTTTGCTTTTCAGTTTCGGACTCGCTCCTCAGCGGAAACCCGTCCTCCCCGCCGCCGGCTGGCGCAGTGCCAGCCGGCGCAACAGGAGGGCCCCCCGAAGCGTCGCCGCTCCGGCTTTCTCTGTGGATGGATTCCGCACGCTCATTCCACCGTTACACTACCTCCGGCGGCGGCGACTGTCCAGTGTCATATTTATGCAGCGCTCCAACAATCAAACAACACTCCACCATACACCGGCGCCCCGTCTTTCGGCGACGCGCGGGGTTATGTTCCGCGAATATGTTGAAGCGCTTCTCGGAATTCCCGGACGAGGTCTTCGCGCTCGCCGAATCGGTTGCGGCCCTCGCCGATGTCGTCGCGCAGGTTGAAAAGCTGGCCGGGCAGTCCGTCCGCCACATAGCCGCGCTCCTGTCGGAACCATTCCGGTTCCCGGCCCATGTCGTCGCCGGTGGGCGCGTCCAGAAAGGCCCACTCGCCGCAGCGCAGTCCGAAAAGGCCGGCTTCGCTGTGGTGAACGAGCAGGGGACGGTCGGGGGCGGATGGGTCGCCGCGCATCAAGGGCAGCGCGCTGACGGCATCTTCCGCGGCGCCGGGCGGGAGCTGCGCGCCGAGGGCGTCGGCGCAGGTGGGCAGCATATCGGACAGGCAGACGGTCCGTTGGCAAACGGAGCCCGAGGGCGTTACGCCCGGCCAGCGCACGATTAGCGGAATGCGGTGTCCGCCTTCCCATAGGTCCCGCTTGGCGCCGCGCAACCTGCCCATGCTGTAGTGGCCGTATTCGCGGGCGTTCCGGTAGCACCCGCCGGCGGCAGCCGGTAGGCTCTCGGGACCGTTATCGCTGGCAAATACAACCAGGGTGTTTTCCCGGAGGCCTTTTTCCGCGAGCGCGTCCAGAACCTGTCCGACCACGGCGTCGGTTTCGCACACGAAGTCTCCGTAGCGGCCCGCTGCGCTCCGTCCGATGAATTCCTCGTTCGGCGCGATGGGCGTGTGGGGGGAGGTCAAGGCCAGAAACAGAAAAAACGGGCGGGATCCCGCTTGCGAGATGATCCGCCGGCAGCGTTCGGCAAAGGCGGGCAACATATCCTCGTGGCGCCAGCCCGGTTTCATCGGACCGCGCAACCCCATGATGGAATCCGGCTTTGGGACCGTGGGCGGGTCCGCCAGGCGGTCTTGCTCGAACCACGTGTACGGCGGGAAGTTCGGCACATCGACTCCGAAGTACGTGTCGAACCCGCAATCCACGGGGCCGCCGCGCAGCGGACGGGCGTAATCAATTCGATCCGCAAAAGCCTGGCGCCGCTCGAAGTCCGGTTCCCCGGCTCGGAATTCGTTGCGCGCCGGAGCGCCGTCCCTCGTATGCCACTCCCAGCCGAGATGCCACTTGCCGACGCAGTGCGTGTGATAACCCTGCGCCTTGAGGAACGAGGCGAGCGTGAGTTCTCCCGGGCGGATCAGTGGGCCATCCCAGGGCCACAGCACGCCACGCTGCAGCGGAGTCCGCCAGCAATAGCGTCCGGTCAGCAGGGCGTATCGGCTGGGAGTGCAGACGCTGGAGGCGGCGTGCGCGTCGGTGAAGCGCAGCCCCTCGCCCGCCAGCCGGTCGAGCTGCGGCGTGGGAATCTTCGAGGACGGGTTGTAGCAGCCGAGGTCGCCGTAGCCCAGGTCGTCGGCCAAAATGAGGACCATATTGGGCCGTGTCATGGCTTCGATTGAAACACGCGCCGCGCGCGCGATCAATAGCGGACGCACATGACTTCGTCCGTCCCGTTGTGTAGATTCCTGCGGCGGTCGTTTCCGCTCCCGGAATGGGCCGAGCGGCCGGGCGCGATCTCCGACCGGACTTCGACCCAGGTCCAAGTGCATGCTGGTATTGATCCGGCTCTGCGTTGTGTTGCTGCTCGCCTGGGTGTTCGCTGCGCCGGATCAGCTCCGACGCCGCGGCGGGCGCTGGTGGACCGTGTTCGCGCTGGCGGGCTTGAGTACGGGCGTCGCCTTGCTTTCGCTGGCCGGCGCCACGCGGGCCCTGTCCGAACTTTTCATCGGCTGGCCCCTGCT
>CAYLTB010000227.1:0-3353 GCA_964386675.1 uncultured Verrucomicrobiota bacterium | reverse complement strand
CGCGATTGAGCGTCTGGTCCGGCGGGGAGAGATCGTCGAGGTGCTAAACCACGGCCGGCCCGCGGTCCGGATCGTTCCGGTGCGGCCCCGCAAAATCAGTGAGTGGACCGACCATCTGGCGACCGCCGTCACACCTGTGGGCCGGCGCAGTTCGGAGGCGGTCGTGCGCTCGGATCGGGATGCCCGCGGATGATCTACCTGGACACGAGCGCCATTCTCAAGCTGTACCTTCGGGAAGAGGGATCGGAGCGCGTTCAGAAAATCGTCGAGGCGCAGGAGGATCCGCTTCCGGTGTGGCATTTGCTGGAGGCGGAGTTTCACAACGCGCTGCGACTTCAGGTGTTCTGGAAGTCCATTACGATTGGGCAGTGCGATCGGCTCTGGGAGACTTTTTTAGAGCGCGTCAATGCCGGCTTCTATTACAGGCCTCCGGTGGACTGGGGGGCTTTGCTAGAGGAGTGCCACCGTTTGGGCGCTTGGACACCTCGGTTGGGATGCCGGACGCTCGATCTGATGCATGTCGCTTATTGCCGTCAATTGGGCATTAAAACCTTTGTGACTTTCGATCAACGCCAGGCCGTCGTGGCCGGCCGCGCCGGACGGCAGGTTCTGCCCTGATTCGCGGCGCTGGTGATGGCAGCTCTTTCAGCGGGGCCGAAACCCGCGTTCCGCAGATACGAGATGTCGCGACATCTTCTAACGCTTGGAACAGGCGCGCGATCGCGCTTCCCAGCCTTGGAAAACCGGTTCGGAGAATCGTCAGCGCGCATCCATCAGCGCGACGAACCGGTCGAACAGCGGCTCGGCATCGTGCGGGCCGGGCGCGGCTTCAGGGTGGTATTGCACGGAGAAGACCGGCAGCTCGCGATGCCGCATGCCCTCGCTGGTGCGGTCGTTGCAGTTGATGTGCGTGGATTCGAGTTCCGCCGGCAGCCGCTCCAGGTCCACCGCAAAGCCGTGATTCTGCGACGTGATCGCCACACGGCCGGTTGCCAGCTCGATCACCGGCTGGTTCGCCCCGCGATGGCCGAACTTCATCTTGTACGTGCGCCCGCCGAAGGCGAGGCACAGCAACTGATGGCCGAAGCAGATGCCGAAGGTCGGTAAACCCGTGCGGACGATCTTGCGGATCTCTTCGACCACGTGCGGCACGCCTTCCGGATCGCCGGGCCCATTGGAAAGGAAAAAACCGTCCGGTTTCCGCTCGAGGATCTCTTCTGCGCGCGTCCGGTTCGGGAAGACCTCGATCCGGCAGCCGAGTCGGCTGAGGATGCGCAACTGGTTCCGCTTGGTACCCGAGTCCAGCGCGGCTACGGTGCGGCGACCGTTCTCGGATCCCGGGAAGGTGTATGCCCGCGTGGTGCTGACCTCGGTGGCGAGGTCGCGGCCCACCAGGCCGGCGGAGTTCTGGGCCCGGCGGACGAGCCGTTCCGGATCCAGTTCCCGCGTGGAAATCACGCACTTCATCGCGCCACGCGATCGGATGTGCAGGGTGATAGCCCGGCAATCCACCTGGTCCACACCCAGGATGCCGGCCGCGCGCAAGTACTCGGGCAGGGTCTGCGTCGCGCGGAAATTGCTGGCCATCCGGCTGCACTCGCCGATCACCAGCGCGCGCGCGTGGGGCTTCCACGACTCGACATCCTCGGCATTGACGCCATAGTTGCCGATCAGCGGATACGTCAGCGTGACAATCTGGCCGTTATAGGAGGGGTCGGTGAGGATTTCCTGATAGCCGGTCATCGAGGTGTTGAAAACCAGCTCGCCTTCGGCTTCGCCGTCCCCGGTAAAGGACCGGCCCTCGAACGTCGTCCCGTCTTCCAGTGCAATCAGGGCTTTCATGGACGCGCGGAATGAAGCCGATTTTCGGCCGGATTACAAGGAAAACCGCACGGGGCGCCGGTTCCAACATGGGGCACGGGGTGCGGCCCTCCCGCCTCGTTCAAAGCGCGGCAGACGGGTCAGGCGCCGATAGACCTGCCAAACACCCGGCCGGCGTTGTCCTCGGCATGCCGCAGCAGCAATTCGGCCGTAATACCACGCCGCACAGCCAGAATGCGCGCCATGCGCGGCAGGTGCGCCGGCACGCTGATCGGACGGGAACCGTCGGTGGGAATCGGCAGCCCCGCCATCGGCAGGTCCGGCGCGTCGCTCTCCAGTAGAATGCGGTCGAGCGGCGCCGCGGCCAAGGCGCGATGCGCCCGTCGGTTATTCGATCGCGTGGCCGCGCCCGAGAACGAAAAATAGCAGTTCAGCGCGGAGAAATCGGGCACGAGCTCCGGCGGACCGGAGAACGAGTGCAGCACGACGCCGGCGGGGTGGGGGCCCTCGGCGGTGAGCATCTCCAGGAGTCGGGCCCATGATTGGCGCCCGTGAACGCTGACCGGCCGCTGGAGCGTCCGGGCCATGCGCAACTGGATGCCGAAAACCTCCTCCTGCGCGGCATCGTCGCGGTCCTCGACGGCGCGGTCCAGTCCGATCTCGCCGACGGCCGCGGCAGGATGAAGTTCGAGCAGCCGTTCCAACTCCTCGCGCCAGCGGGGCGAGCGATACCGGATGAACCAGGGGTGCAGGCCAAAGGCGGGCTGGACGATGTCCGGGAACTCCGCCGCCAATGCGGCCACTCGCGGCCAGTCGCGCTCCGACGTGCCGCAACAAA
The DNA here is from genome assembly GCA_964386675.1 of uncultured Verrucomicrobiota bacterium. Classification (GTDB taxonomy): domain Bacteria; phylum Verrucomicrobiota; class Kiritimatiellia; order PWTM01; family PWTM01; genus CALGXT01. The sequence continues at coordinate 694 of CAYLTB010000227.1, read as the reverse complement.
CCACCCGGCCGACGCCCGCCGCGCGGGCGCCCGCGAGCACGGCGGTCGCGTCGCCGAGGCGCTCATCCTGCAAATGGGCATGAGAGTCGCTGATCATCGGCAGAGCCATCCTCGGCGGTAACTGCCACGGTCGGCAAAGTACCGCCGGTACGACGCCGCATCAAAGCTGATTTTTCCGAATCCGGCAACGGCTTGATCGCCGAAAAGGAAAGGAAACTCCGCGGAGAGATAGAGGACACGGAGAAGTGAGTTGACGCGGATGGACGCAAGGGGAGAAGGATGTCAGAAAACCTGTTCAAATCGTTGTTGACGCGATCCTTGCCGAGGCGGAATATCTCTCTGTCATGTTCCGCAGCGTCCGGAAGAACGACGCGCTCCGCGGCCGGTATCTGGTCGCGCCATGGATCGAGCTGTCGATGGAGGAGCTGATCGAGGCGGTGCCGGGGCACTGTAGGCCATCGCCGGGCAATGCGCCGCTGGCGGAGGAGGGCGAGGGCAGAATTGATGGGGGTTGTGAGGGGGAGGGGTGAGTCGGGGGTATAATGCCGGGTTGAGGTGCTCCCCATTGATTGGACAGCTTCTTACGTAAGGTAAGCTAATGGTTTTTCGGTTGTCCACCTCTTTCTCTGTTCCCCGTCCCCGCCCCATGTCCCGCCATGCCGAGACCGTTCCAGGTCAAGCCGCTCGGGCCATG
>CAYLTB010000226.1:0-3367 GCA_964386675.1 uncultured Verrucomicrobiota bacterium | reverse complement strand
AACCGCCAGGAACACCACACCGTATTGACGATGCCGGTCACGCGGCGACGCTGAGGTTGAGCGGCATGGGCGGAGAATTCCCGGATGTTCCGGAAAACGCCCGGTCCGGGCAGCAGACGGACATACCACCACACCGTCGCGGGCGCCGCCCATACTTCGAATCCGGCCTGCTCGAGGAAATCCAATGATGCCGGGTCCACTTCGGGCCGGTAGTGCCAGTCGAAGATCAGTACATCGGAAGAGAAGCGTTCAGCCATCTGCCGGGTGGACAGCAGGTGGTCGCCCCACATCGCGGGGCGCTTGCCGAGAGAACGGATCGTCTCGTGCACCCAGGCGGCGTGGTCGGCGAATACGGTCCAGAATTCCGAGGCCGCACGGCGGCGATAGCGGGGCAGCGCGGAGAAATCCACCTCGTCCAACCCCGCGTGGACGATCGGATCGTCGAAGATCCGCGCGACGTCGCGCAGCAGTTCGCCGAGCAGCCGGCGGGTCTGCGGGCGTTCGGGATCTATTGCGTTCATGGGGCGCCGGTCGTCCGCCGTGCCGCCCAGGGTGCGCCAGGCCGGATGGCCGGTGATGAAACGGGTATGGCCGAGGGTTTCGATTTCCGGCAGGATCTCGATGCCGCACCGCCGGGCCTCGGTTTGGAGCGCGCGCAGTTCCTCCGCGGTGAACGCGCCGGGCGACGCCAATTCGGGATGCGACGGGAACACCATGCGGCACCCCTGGTCGTCGGCGAGGTGCAGGTGCAGCAAATTGTAACCCCAGTCACGCAGGTACGGCAGGATCTCGTGGTAATAGTCCTTGCGCTCCATGCCGCGCGCGAGATCCAACATCACTCCGCGGTGGTTCATCAGGGCCATATCAGAATCCTACGGATCGGGGCGTCGCGGCGCCGGGGTGCGTCAGCGCGGCGGCGGCGCGTCGATCCAAGGGAGTTGCGCGCGATACCGATCCAGTCGTTTCTTCAGCAACTCCAGTGCCTGAGTCTGTTTGACGGGGTCGAGCGCGGCTATATGGCGTTCCAGCGTGCTGACGGCTTCATCATAGCGCCCGGCGGCAGCCAGCGCGGCGGCCATGGTGTCCCCCCAGGGCACCCGGTTGGCCAGCGATGCTTTCTCGATTTCGTGCAACAGATCCATGGCTTTCCGGGGATCCCGCAGCTTGTCGTCCTCGGCGGTGGAAAGAATCCAGGCCATCAAGTTGGCGCGGTTCGCGCTTTCGGGTGTGAAGGTCAGCGGAAAGGCCTCGAGCAGTCGGAGCGCGAGGGCTGGCTGATGCATCTGAGCGAGGCGCAGACCTGCCTGTGCGAGCAAGCCGTCGCGAACCGGCGCTTCGACGGGCGCCAAGCCCTGGATCATCTCCGCTACGCCTTCCTCCGCGCGGTTCATGTCCATGAGTAAGCCGGCGAGTTCCAGGCGCGCCAAGTTGCTGTCCGGGGAAGCGCTGAGAATCTGGCGGAAGCACTGCTCGGCCTCCTGAGGCCGGCCTTCGACTCGGTGATAGATGCCGACGTGGAACAGTGCCTCTACGGGCGTCTGTTCGGGAACGACTTCGAGAAGTAGTACGACCAACTGGAGTTGCTGGAGCGCCGCCGTGTTGGGGTAGGGGATCGGACGGCACCACACCGGCAGCGTGCGCTGAAAAAGCGCTTTGTAGCCGAAACTGTTCAATACGGCCGCGTCCCCGCCGTCCGGATTGATGATCCGAACGTACGGCTCGATGAAGTTCTCCCAGGAAATGAGCGCGATGTGGGTCACACCCCGTTCCTTCAACAGCCGGAGCGCTTCCTCGTCGCTCTGCGCGGCGAACATGCGAGCGGCGGCCTTCAGGCCCTCGGCATTTTCCCAATACAGGGTGCCGATGGTCTTGAAATCGCCCATAGTGCCCAGCAGCAGGCTCGAGTTGGGACTGCTCAACAGGGTCACCGGCTTATCGCCGGCTTGGCGGCGGATGGTCTCCGCGAGATCGCGCATGATGAGGTGGAGCGCTTCCTGGCCGTTGGCCCGCAGGGTATTGGGGGGAGCGAAGGCGGACCGGATTTCGTCTCGAACGGATGCGTAGGGGCCGGAGGCGAAGGCGACGGACACCACGGCGACATCAAGCCAGCGCAGGAAGCGGAAGGAGGGCGCCACGCTGACCAATTGCCAGAGCGGCGGAATGGTCAGAACGCCCAGCAGGATAAAACCAGCTCCGCCGAGCGTGCCCCAGCGGATCTGATGGAAATGCATCGCGGTGATGAAAGCGACCGGTCCCAGCAGAAAGACGAGCAGTAATCGCCGGCCGGCGGGCAGACGGGGCAGGCAAAGCAGGTGCAAGGCAGCCAGGACAAACAAGGGGAACGGACCGAAAGCCGCCGACCAGGTCATCGTGCCGGTTCCTATGCGCCACAGCAGCGGCTTGAATTCGGAAATGTGCGTATGGATCGCGGCCAGGAAGTCGCCGCGTGCCGCATGGACGCGCTCGCCGAGCAGCAACACGGCCAGCGGGATGATGGAGACCGCGACCAGTCCGGGCACAGACCGGGCCCAGGGAATGGGAAGGCCGCGCCGCCGACCGATCGACAGCCACTCGCCGAAGACGGCGATGCATTCCGCGCCGCCCCACCAGGCGAGCGCGAACAGCGGGTGGTTGACTTCCAACCGCAGAACGGGCCATGACGGGAAATACTCCAGCAGGTAGAAAAGCAGGGTCGCGAGCGCGCCGGTGCGGCCCCAATAGCGCCACAGATCGGCGCGCCAGACGCATTGCTCTTCTTCGGCGCGACGGAGGAAGAGCCCCGCGGCCAGGAGGGCGCCGAGCCCGATGCCGATCAGGGCAAGCGTCTCCGAGATGGCGCTGATCCAGAAACCCGCGGCCCCGAACCAGGCGGAGATCGCCATGCCGCGGCGGGCTGTGGCCTCATCGGTCGGCAGAGGGTCGCTGCCGGGAGCGACCCAGCCGGCGCCGGCCCAGGCGATTCCGAAGAGGGTTCCGAAGATCATCATCGAGATCAATCCATGGTGATCGGGATAGGCGGGGTAGAAGCCTTCGTACAGCGTGGACGAGCAGACGAAACTCAACACCGTCACGATGCCGGCGATCGGGCCGAACCGGCGGTGGACCAGCGTACCGAACCAGCAGATGAAACCGAGCAGCAGGAGCGGATTGGCCCAGATGGACATCCGTCCGATCGACGTGCGCAGCGGTTCTTTCACCATCGCGTTGCGAATCTGGCCCAAGATGCGCAGATACCAGGCAAACGCGGAATTCCAATGCACCTGCCGGCCCTCGGGAGCGTTGTCGAAGGTGGTGTGGCGCAGGCGCCAGCGGCCATCTTCCGTCAGGTGATAGGCGTGCCGGTTCCAGAGATAGCCGTCGTAGGCCA
>CAYLTB010000225.1:0-3393 GCA_964386675.1 uncultured Verrucomicrobiota bacterium | reverse complement strand
GCGGCCGCGCACGCCGCGCCGGCAGACGCATTGCGGGCGGACTAGAACGCTCGCAGTTTGCCCGGACGAGCGTGGCGCGCTATGATGAAACCATGAAATCTCCGCTTTTACGCGGCGCGGGGCCGGCGCTCCGCCGCAACCTGTTTATCGGGATCGTTGCGCTGGCGCCGCTCGCATTGACGCTGTGGATCGTGGTGTTCCTCTTCCGACTGCTCGTCGCGAATCGGTTCACCAAGTTTGTGGCCGAACAGCTCCTCCGGCTCTGGCCCTACGAGGCCGGATCGCAAGTGCAGGAGATCCTCGCCCGGATCACGGCGTTTCTGCTGGTGACTCTAGGCGTAATCCTGCTGGGCTTCGCCGTACGCGGGCTGTTGGGCCGCCGGCTCTATCGCCTCGGTGAGCGGGTTCTCGAGGGCATCCCCGTCGTCAACCGCATTTACCTTTTCATCCGCCAGGTGGCCGAAGCGATCTTCACGCAGCGCAAGACGCTGTTCCGGGAAGTCGTGCTGGTAGAGTACCCGCGGCCCGGACTCTTCTCGCTGGCGTTCGTTACCGCGCAGGTGCCCGATGACTTCCGGGCCCACATGCCGACCCCGGGTTCAGGCCGTTTGCTGGCGCTGTTCGTGCCGACAACCCCCAATCCGACGTCCGGTTTCCTGATCTTCGCCTACGAAAGCCAGGTCCGCCCGTGTCCGGCGAGCACGGCGGAGGCGATGTCGCTGATCTTCTCCGGCGGCACGATCTATCCCGGCGGTGCGGCGCATGCGCCACGACCCCGGTTGTTGGATTTGTTGCAGGAACCGTCTGGCGCCGAGGTACCCTCGGGACCGCCGGCGGATGCGCCGTGATTGAGAAGGATCAGGCCATCGTTCTCCGGCTGGCGCCGTATTCGAATACGTCCCGCTTTGCCCTCTGGCTCACCCGCGAGCACGGCAAGGTGGCGACGCTAGTCAAAGGCGCCCTGCGTCCGAAGAGCACGTTTCTCGGTCAGTTCGACCTGTTTTACACCTGCGAGCTGTTGTACTACGCGCGCGACCGCGGCGGTGTCCACATCGCGCGCGAGTGCTCGCCGCGGAAGACCCGCAACGGGCTGCGGGCGCGCTGGCGTGCCTGCCTTTTCGCCTCTTATTACTGCGACCTGCTCGCCCGGGCGTTGCCCGCTGGCGCCGCCGTGCCTGCGCTGTTCGAATGGCTCGACAGCGCCTTGGACGAATTGGAGGATGTCTCCGCCGGTGTGGAGACTGTGTTTCGGCATGAAGTCATCCTGCTCGACCGGTTGGGATTCCGACCCATTTTCGATCGCTGCGCGGCGTGCGGAGCCGCGATCGGCGGTCCGGGCGAGCGCCGCGTATTCTCGGCGGCAAAGGGGGGACAACTGTGTCCGGCCTGCGAGCCGTCGGCGCGCGACGCGCGGCCGGTCGCGGCCTCGGTGCTGCGGCTACTCACCGGCTGGCAGCAGGCGGCTTCGACCGAAGCGGCTCGCCGCGTCCGCGGCACGGTGCGACAAGCGCTCCTGTCCGAGCGGCTTCTCGGCCGCTTCATCCAGCACCATCTGGATCTCAACCCGGAGAGCCGGCGAATCGCCTTCTCCGGCGCCCGCAGGCCCCGCGAGAACGTGGCCGTTACCGCGTAACGGCCGCACCGGTTCAACGGCGTACCTTCCCGAACGAAGGCCTTTCGCCGGGGACGCGACGCCGCCGGCGAGTGCGTTCGACGGTTGATTCTTCGGCGCATCGTCGTATATTGCTACCCATCGGGTCGCGATAATCGCGCACCGACGGGAGGCTATCCACATGAAACGCAAAGGTACGGCGGGCGCGGTAGTGGCGGCACTGCTGCTGTCGGGGTTGGCTGTGGTCGCACAGGAAGGCGAATTTGTCGGGCAACAACTGCCAGAGTTGAAGGTGTCCTATCTGAATGCAGCGCCGGACTTGGCGGGTAAACCGTTGATCGTGGAGTTTTGGGCGACTTGGTGCCCGCCCTGCCGGACCTCAATACCGCATCTGAACGAGTTGTACGGCAAGTACCAGGACCGCGGTTTGCAAATTGTCGGAATCACCAACGAAGATGAGCCGACGGTGAAGACATTTTTGAAGCAGTTGCCGATCAAGTATCACGTCGCGTTCGACAAAGACGGCAAAATGGGCAAGCACTTCAAGATTCGCGGAATTCCGCACGCATTCCTCGTGAACGCCGAAGGCAAGATCGTCTGGCAGGGTCATCCGATGGCGCTGCGGGAGTCGGAAATCGAGAAGGTACTGCCGAAGGCGGCGCAATAACGGCGGGTCACGCCGACCGTTCAAGTTGCGCGATGCTTCAGCGCACGGCGGGCGTTGGCCCGCCAGCGTTCGGCGTTGTCTGGCGGGATATACCAGAAAAATGGATAGATGAAGCGGCGGAAATCGTCATCGCTCATGGCCGCCAGCGCCGCCGGCGTCAGGCGGCAGGCAACGGCGTCCATCCACGGCATGGGCTCGCGGTCTTCCCAAGCGCCGTGGTTGAGCGGGCAGGCTTCCTGGCAGGCGTCGCAGCCGTAGATCCACGGACCCATGCGGCGCCACAGGTCGGGGGCGATCGGACCGGTGGCGCTGTAGGTCAGCCAGGCGATGCAACGCTCCATGCGCAGTTCGCGCGGAGCGCGCAACGCGCCGGTGGGACAGGCCTCCCGGCAGCGGTCGCAATCGGCGGGGCAGGGGTCCTCCAGCGTCGGAGCGTCCGCCGGCAACTCGGCGTCCACGCGCCAGCATTCGAGGTTGATCCAGGACCCGCAGCCGTCCGCCACGGCGAACGTGTTGCGGGCCAACCGCGCGACACCGGCGCGGGCCGCGGCCCAGCGGTCCGACGTTCCGGATCCGGTTTTGACGCGAAGCCCCAACGCCTGTAACTCAGCCTTCATCCGCGACGGCCAGGCCGAGTCGGGGTTCGCGGCCACGCGTCGGTCGCAGAGGTACGTGCGCCCGATGTGCCCTACGGCCGGCGACGGCAGTCGGAAACGGCCGTAGCGGCGCACGGCGACAATGATGGAACGCGCCCAGGGAGCGTCGGCGCGAGGATCCGCGCGACGGCGGAAGCGCTCGTATAGAGACTTCGACTCGGGAGATTCCGCTATCAATCGTTCGACGGCGAAGGCGAATTCGGGAAACGGGTCGGCGGTGGTGATCCCACAGAAAAGATAGCCGATTTCGGCGGCCGCCGCCTTGATCCGGGCGGCCAGCGCGGCCGCGTTCACCGCTTGAGCCACCATTGCGCCGTGGCGCTGATGACGCAGATGCCCGCCAGGGCGATCGCCACGGCAAGAATGAAGAACGCCGTGCTCTCCGCTCTGGGCGAGGTTGTATGCCTCTTCGCTGTTTTGTGTGGGTAGCTCATCGGACGGGCACGGGAGCGATGGAC
>CAYLTB010000224.1:0-3393 GCA_964386675.1 uncultured Verrucomicrobiota bacterium | reverse complement strand
GATGCCGCCGCGCTCCGCGGCCGAAAGGGCCTCGCGCAACGGCATGGCGTCGCCCGCGAGAGCCGCCAGCAGCCAGCGGTCGTCCGCTGCGCGAGCCGCGAGCAGTTCCGCGAGCGAGCCGAACAGCCGCACCTCCGGCAACCGCGCCCGACCGCACTGCTTGAGCGCCTCGATGGCCGTCCGGCGCCAGCGTTCGACACGCGCGGCGCGCCGATCCGGCGCCACGCGCGCGATCGAGCGCTCGGCCTCGACCATCCAGACCCGTGACAGCCCCAGTTCCGTCGCTTTCTCGGCAATCCAGTCGCTGGTGTCGCCCTTGGGCAGGGCGACGATCAGCCCCAGATCGGCGGGCGGCGGAGGCTCAGCGTAGCGGGCCTCGATTCGCACGCGGGCGTCGTGCGCGCCGTCGGTTTCGAGGATGCCCCGCGCACGGCGACCCTCCCCATCCACCACTTCCACGGGGCTGCCCGCCGATGCGCGTCGGACGCGCACCGCGTGGCGCGCCTCGTCCGCGTCGAGCGTGATCACGTCCGGCATCCAGGCGGCCGGCGGTGCAAAACAGCGGATCACGGAAGGGTTCCCGCGTTATCCTTATCGGCCGCCTTCGAGAATGCGTTTACGCTCATAGAAGCGACGGGCCTTTTCCTGCAACTGCGCGGACAGCGGATGGTTCGAGCCGTCGAGCATCGCGCCGACTTCCTCGATCGCCCGGCGCTGGCGCGACGACAGCCGATCGGGCGTCTCGATAACCACGCGCACATGATGGTCGCCGTGCAGGCCGCTGTGCGGATCCACGACGCCGCGGCCGCGCAGACGGAAGACGCTGCCGCTCTGCGTGCCGGCGGGTATGCGGAGCTTGGCCGGCCCCTGGATGGTGGGCACCTCGATTTCCCCGCCGAGCGCCGCGACCGCAAACGGCACGGGCACCTCGCACAGGATATCTTCGTCCCGCCGCTCAAACAACTCGTGGGGGCGGACGTGCAGAACAACGTAGAGATCCCCCGCGGGGCCGCCGGCGTGACCGCCCTCGCCCTTGCCCGCAAGCCGCAGCCGGGATCCCGTTTCCACCCCCGGCGGAATCTTCAACGACAGTGTCCGCCGCTCGCGGACGCGCCCGGCGCCGTCGCAATGCCGACAGGCCTTGGTCGTCACCTGTCCGCTGCCGCCGCAGGCCGGGCAGGTCTGGCGAAACTGGATGAAGCCCTGGGAACTGACCACAACGCCGCGGCCGCGGCACTGGCGGCACGTCTCGCGCGCGCTGCCGCGCTCGGCGCCGGAACCGCCGCAGGCCGAGCACTCGATCAGAATCGGCAGGGTGAGTTCGCGGTGCGAGCCGAGCACGGCTTCCTCGAAATCAATCTCCAGGTCGTACCGCAGGTCGGCGCCGGCGGCGCGGCCGCCCGCGCGGCGCTCCTCGCCGCCGAAGAAGTTGTCGAAAATGCTCCCGCCTCCACCGCCCATCGCCCCCATGAACGTGCGGAGCGCCTCTTCGAGGTCAATGCCGCCAAAGCCGCCGCCGAAGCCGCCGCTCCCGGCGCCGCCGCCGGACGCGAAGGCGCGGTGGCCGAACTGGTCGTAGCGCCTGCGCTTTTCAGGATCGCTGAGCACCTCGTAGGCCTCGGAGATCTGTTTGAACTTCTCCTCGGCGGCGACGTTGCCGGGATTCTTGTCGGGGTGGTATTGGATCGCCAGCTTGCGGTACGCTTTCTTGATGGCGTCCGCATCCGCGTCCCGCGGCACCCCAAGCACTTCGTAATAGTCTTTCTTGGCGTCGGCCATCGCTTACGACTCCGGAGCGGCTTCCGGCGGGCCGCTGGAGACCAGCACCTGCGCGGGCCGCAGCAGCAGCGTACCGAGACGGTAACCGCGGCGCAATTGCTGCATCACCGTGCCGGCGGGAATGTCGGACGACGGCGCATGTGTTATCGCTTCGTGCTCTTGCGCGTCGAACGGGACGCCGACGGCATCCACCGGCGTTACGCCGAACTTGGCCAGCGCCGCCTGCAACTGGTCGTACACCAGTTGAAACCCCTGCCGGACGGACTCCTCGGCGCCGTGCTCGGCCGCGCTGCGCAGACCGATCTCGAAATGATCGAGCGCCGGGAGCAGTTCGCGGATCAGGTCCTCGTTGGCGCGCACGCACATCTCGGCGCGGTCGCGCGCCGTGCGCTTGCGGAAGTTGTCGAAGTCGGCCTGCAACCGCAGCAGCCGGTCCTTCAGCGCCTCGATCTCGGCCGAGACGTCGGCGGCCTCCTGCTGGAGCTCGGCCTCCGGCGGCCCGGCCGGGGTCTTCGCCGTGGCATCGGCGGCGGGCGCGGTACCGGAGTTCTCCGCTGCCGTCTTTGCAGCGACGGGTTCCGCGGGTTCTTGTGTTTTCGACTCGTTTTTATTTTCGTTCGTCATGGAGCTCGCAAATTTAGGGATTCAAACGGCCATAGATAAATCGAAATCCGCCGCCCGTCAATCCCGGCGTGAGGCTTCAGCATCCCCGGCCACCCCGGACCCGTACCCGCGGGCAGCCCGGGCGGAACCGGCAGACCCGATCGGAGTCGGGGTCGCGATCGGCGTCGGGATCATCCATCCCTGCGATCGCGGCACCGATGCGGATGCCGATCCTGCGGGATGATCCCGCGCCCCCGGTCGCGGACCGCATCCGGGGGCGGTCCGGCGGCACCTGCCACCGGCGGCTCGAAGAAGAAAGAACACGGTTTGAGATCAAGAACACCCGCGAAGTGGCGGAGGTGATCCGCGCACTGGCGTTCGATCCGGACGCACGTGGCTTTCACTGCCTGTGCTGCGGCGATCCCAGCTTTGAGTTCTATCGCAAGGGGGCGCAGGTCGCCACGCTGGGCTTTCACCACGGTCAGAGCCTGCGATGGCCGGACGGCGAATGGTCGGTTGCCGGGCCCTTCTGCCGTAGGCTACCGAGCAGCGTCAGAGGGGCGCCTTTTCGGCGGAGAAAACAATCAAGGCCTTCATCGAGAAAGAACCCGACCAGGCCCGGCGGAACGACCGGGCCAGCCTGCCGGCCATCCGTTCAACGCTGGCGTCGGAGCGCGACGAGGCGTCTCAAGCTGTCCTGCGGGAAGCGATCAAGCTGCTGGAAGGCCAACCCGGCACATAGGCGCAGAAGACCACCGGCATGTGCCGCCCGCGCGCGCCAAGCCGCGCTGGAATACTGGAGTCGCATTCATTTTCCAAGCCTTGGAAGCACGGGGGCGCGTTTCTTCCAAGCGTTATAGCTCATCTGGAGTTATTCATCAGACTTCGGGGAGAGCCGCCCCAAGCTCTCCCCGAAAAATTTAAGGGTCACTCTCAAAATTTAAGGGTCACGTCTCAAAATTTAAGGGTCACGTCTCGACAATCTACAATTAAGACAGACCGGCCTCGACG
>CAYLTB010000223.1:0-3404 GCA_964386675.1 uncultured Verrucomicrobiota bacterium | reverse complement strand
ACCGTATCAGGAGTTGGTATTCAGCGCAACGTCACGTGCGGCGATTGCGTCATCGATGTTGTCGAAGTATCCGAGGTGGACCAGCTTGCCACCGGCACGAACGTAGGCGCGCCATTTCTTGGTCCTGGGATACCAGCCGACGCCGCTGTGGCCCGAGGTGTTGTTGCGGTGGGTCGCTCTCTGCTTGGTCATGGCGGGTCTCGTGGCTGGGTGCGCCAAGTTGTCAAAAATGCGTGAAGTTGTCAAATGTTGGAAATGTTGGGACGCGTGCGCGCGAGATAGATACAGATTTTTTTGCTGATGGAGAGAGAGAGAGCATCTGTAAGTTTCTTTCCGCGCGCGTCCCAAGTTTTCCAACAAAAATCAACTTTTCTATGTCTCGAAACTGAATTGTTGGAAATGTTGGGCTAAATGCGGTCATTGGCGAATGTTGGAAATGTTGGGCTGTTTCGCCATTTCTTGCACGGCGGACGCGAACACGTCGCGGGATTGTTGGCGATCTTGGCGCACCCGCTCCGCCCGTTCGCGGTAGCGCTGATGCACGGCCGGGTTCACCATCCAGGCTTTCACCTTGCCGCCGCCCGCCGTGTGGACCGGCCGGATCCAGCCGACCGTTTCGAGCGCGTCCAGGATGCGCGAGCGCTCCGCCGCGTCCAGGTCCCGCCACCGCTTCGAGGACTGCGCCACGTTCGCGCTCGTGAAGCGCTCCCAGCCCGCCGCGATGATGGTGTCGGCCACCCACTCGACCATGTCCGACGCCCAGCGCTTGCCGACGACGTCGGCGTAGAAGGCGATGGCGTGGCCGAACAGGAACCGCCGCAGCAGGGCCTCGACGGCCTCGGCCGTTTCCCGTGGAACGGGCTCGGCGTTGGGGTACTTGCCGGCCGACCGCATGTTGATCGCGTGGTACGTCAGCAGCAGCCGGGCGAACAGGCCGTCCCACTTCGCGAGGTGGGCCCGCAGGCCAGCGGGCAGCAGCTCGGAATGCGACAGGGGCAGCGCGTAAGCGGTCACGCGCTCGCGGACCAGGTGGGCGCCCTCGGACAGCGTCACGGGCCGCGCGGCGGGCGCCTGCGTCGCGTGGATGGCTTCGACCAGGTCGCGGTATCGGTTCATCGCATCCATGTCGGGGGTGCGATCCTTCGGCGTGTACATCCTCGAGGACGTGCACACGACCATGATGCGCTGCAGCAGGCCGTCGTCGGGGAGGCCGGCCGCGATCTTGCGCATGGTGTCGGGCTGGATGCCGCCGACCAGGCAGCACGAGAAATTCGGGACGAGCAGGTTGCCGCGGCCGATGCGATCAATCCGGCGCGGACCCCCGTTGTAGAGCTGCAGCCAGGCGCCGCGGTCGTGCTTCGAGTCCTGCTTGTAGGCGCCCATCGACCCGAACCAGGACGTAAGCTCGTCCTGCACCACCAGCAGGCCGCCCGGGTTGTCGATGAGCTTCTGCCCCAGCGCCTCGATCGTGCTGTCCTCGCTGATCAGGGAGCGTTTCGGCGGCTTCTGCGGCGCGGCCGGGGGGTCGCCCGCGGGCGTGCCGTCGGCCGCGTCGTCGATGTGGCGCTTGAGCTGCTTCTTGTGGATCGTCTCGGCAACGGCGAAGTCGCCGGCGGCCTTCTCCGATTCCTCGGCCAGGCGCATGTCGATTTTCCGGGCCGGGCGCACGGCCTTGCCGATCGCCGGCGTCTTGCGCTTCGACGGATCGCCGCAGATGGCGGCCCACAGCCGCGCCGACTCCGTCCAGGTCGGGTCGTGGCGCATCGGCTGAATCTGGATCCGGTCGTCGAGGCAGGCCGCGCACGTGACCAGCGCCGGCAGCGCGATGGCGGCCGGGTCGACGCCGAGGAGGTCGGCCTGATCGAAAGCGAACTCGGCGATCGTCCGCGGCAGGTACTCGGGGGACAGGTCCGGCGAGTCGAAGCTCGAGAACAGGTCCGCCGGCGGCGGCCAGTCCTCGCCGCGCCCGGTTGCGCGCGGAGGGTCGTCCGGCATACCCTCGTCGGGCGCGGCGGCGGGGCCCGTCTCCCCGCGGTCCGGGTGGCCCCCCTGTCCATCCTCCCCGCCGCCGCGCTCCTCGACCTCCTCCGCCCGCGGCACGTAGAGCCGGGCGCGCTCCCGGATCCATTCCTGCACGACGCGCGGCGACCAGCTCAACGCCGCCATGTCGCCGATGTCGAACTTGTCGGGCAGCTCGTCGCGCTCGAAGTCGTCCCGGGTCCAGACGAACCACACGCGCGCGCCGTTGGCCGCCAGGTGATCGGCCAGCCACAGCATCGCCCGCGGCCCGGATTGCTCCTCGTAGGGCTTCAGCGCGCTGTTCTCGTCGTCCTCGTTGACGCGCTGGCGATCGAGGTCCGGCAGCAGGTACACGGTGCGCCCGTAGAGCGGGGACCAGTCGGCGAACTTGATGGCGTTGTCGCCGCCCGCCCACGTCACCGGCACCACCTTGCCGAGCAGCGGCACCGCGGATTCTTGGCACGCCTCGCCCGAAATCACGAGCACCGCGTCGCCACCGCGCGCGGCCAGCAACGGCAAGCCGTACAGCGGCCGCGGCTTCGCGAAGTGCGTCAGCGCCCACGCCGGCGCGCCGCCATCCGGCGGCTGGGCCCAGCAGATGGGCCGAATCTGCTTGCGCCCGGTGCGCGGCTCCCAGCGCGCGACGTAGCCGATGACCTCGCCGTCAGCGGTCAGGTACGGGAACAGGCGGGCGTCATCGGGGATCGACGCCGGCCGGCCGGTGCTGGGGTTGATGACGCGGCGCAGATCCAGGCGATCGGCGCCATCGGTGGGGAGCGGCCTCCATTCCGGCTTGGCCGTGGGCCGGGTGTAGTTCGGCATCGGCACGAACGCTTCGCCGGTGAGCTTGCGCGCGGCCTCGACCGGCGGGATCGTTTCGATCTTGGCGACGAAGTCGACGACGTCGCCGTGCGCGTCGCAGCCGAAGCACTGGAAGCGCTGCACGCCGTCGCGGCCGGTGAAGATGGTGAACGACGGATCGCGATCGTCGTGGAAGGGGCAACAGCCCTCGAACTCGCCCGCGCGGCGGCGGAGGGTGACGTACTGTGACGCGACGGCGACCAGGTCAACGGACTGGCGCACCGCCGCGAAATCGATGGGATTGTGGTTCATGGGGCCCTGTATGGTTCGCGGCGGGATTGAGCGGAGCGCAATAGCTCGGCCGCAGTCTAGCCGAAGTCCCCCGGCTTGATCAGGTGCTTCCCGATCGTGTGCCACCGTTCGCCCTTGCCGTTCTCCAGCCGGACGCCGACCGACATGGTGTCGAGGTCGACGCGCAGCGTGGTGATCATTCCGGCCGGCAGCAGCAGATCGCCGCGGTTTTCGATGCGCCGGATGCCGGCGAGCATGAGCGCGGCGATCGGATGATCCCGGCGCAGTGCATG
>CAYLTB010000222.1:0-3437 GCA_964386675.1 uncultured Verrucomicrobiota bacterium | reverse complement strand
CGGCCTTGAGGGAGCGCGCCGGCCCCGAGGGCCGGCTCCCGACAACCCCGCTTCAGGGCCGCGGGACTTCCGGCAGCAGCAGCGGCTCGAGAATCGCAACCCAGATCCGATAGCCCTCCGGCGTCATGTGCAGGCGATCCACGTAGAGTTCCGGCCGCGGCTCGCCCTGGGCGTTCAGCATCGGGCCGAACACATCGACGTATTTCACGTTCGGCAGCCGCTGAATTTCGTCGGCGATCAAGCGGTTCGCCTCGCGGAACGCAGCCGCCAGGTTCCAGCGGAGCGGACTGGGTTTCAGGGAAATGAACAACACAGGCACGTCCGGTTGCTTCGCGCGGATCTTCGCGATCAAATCCTGGAACGCCTCGAGGACCTGCTCGGGCGTCCGCCCGGAGGCGATGTCGTTCTCGCCGGCATAGACGACGATCTGGCGCGGGGCGATGGTCGTCACATAGCGCTCGGCCAGATCGGCGACCTGCCGCAGCAGCGACCCGCCGAAGCCGCGGTTCACGAGGTCGCGGCGGGTGAAGTAATCATCCAGCTTCCAGCGCGTGATCGAGGAGCTGCCGATGAACAGGATCTGGCCGCGGGCAACCTGGCCGGCGGCATCCTGCGCCTCGTACTCCTTCATCTTCGCCTCCCATCGCCCGGCGCCGGGCTGCGGGGTATTGACTTTCGACGGGGCGACGGTCTGCGCCGGCGCGGAGGCGGCCCCCAGGGCGACGAACAGGAAAAAACGCGGTACTGCAGTCATGGACGGGGTCCTGTCTTTGTGTTGGCGCCGAACGGCGCCGGTTTCCGGTTACGCGCGGCCGCGGGCGCGCCGACCGGCGCGCGGCAAAACCGGCTGCGGGGACCAGGGTTCATCTTCACGCCGTCAACGCGCCGCTCAATGGATCCGCGGCGGGGTCTCCCAGAGGTCCGGATTGCGTCCCAGCTTCTTCTTCAGTGGCTCGGTCACCTTCGTCAGGCGCTGATCCAGCGCCGGCGGAATGGCGAGATTGCCCGCACGCGCGTTGCGGCGGGCCTGCGCGGCGTTGCGCGCGCCCACCAGCACCGACGCGACGCCCGGCCGCATCAGCAGCCACGACAGCGAAACGCTCGCCATCGGCTCGTCCAGTTCGCGGGCGGCTTTCCGAATCTCGTCAATGGCCGCAAAGGTCTCCGCCTCCGCGCCCGGCTCCCCGTGCCGCGTGTGAGGGCGTTTCGACGAGAAATGCCGCGTCCGCGCGCGTTCGGGCGGCACATCGTCGGCCGAAAGAAACTTGCCGGAGAGGAGGCCGTGCAACAGCGGCGAGTAGCACAGGATGGCGATGTTGTGTTTCACGCAGAACGGCTGGATCTCGTATTCAATGGCCCGGAAGAGCAGGTTGTAGGCCAGTTGGTTCGCCGCCGGCAGATAATCGGGCTGCGCGACGCACGGAGCGAGGTCCTTGACCCCGAAATTGGAAACGCCGAAGGCGCGGATCTTCCCGGCGCTCCGCAGTTCGACCAACGCGGCAAACGTGTCCTCGATTTTGATCTTCGAGTTCGGCCAGTGAATCTGGTAGAGGTCGATGTGCTCGGTCTTGAGGTTTTCCAGGCTCCGGTCGCACGCGGCCTTCAAGGCTTTCGGGGCCAGCTCCTCGGACGGAGCCTTCGTGGCAATGACCACCCGGTCGCGCACCGACGCGAGCGCCTCGCCGACCAAGCGCTCCGCGGCGCCGTCGCCGTAGGCCGGGGCCGTGTCGAACAGCGTGACGCCTTCCTCGTAGGCCGCGCGCAGCGCCTCGAGCGCATCCGCCTGATCCTGCAGTCCCCACGGGAAACCGCCGCCGAGCGCCCACGTTCCGAAGCCGATGGTGGAGACCCTTAGGCCCGACGTGCCGATCAACCGATATCGCATGACATTTCTCCGCCTTTGGGCGTGCCGGCGGCAGGCGCCGGCCGGGCCGGCGCCTCGGCCGCGATGACGCCCTCGTCGTAACGCGCCACGATCCGGCCGCCGGGCGGCACCCGCAAAAAACGGTCATCGTCCCAACGGCCGTCGGTCAAGTCGCGCAAAATGGACATATCACCCCGGATCTTCTCGAAAAGCCAGCCTTTTTCTTCGGCGCGCTGCCGGGAAATTCGTTCGAAGCGGTCGTCCGGCTCGACGCCCATCTCGATGAAGCAGAACTTGGAGTAGCCGCGCGTGGTGTTGCCCAGCGTCTCCATCAGGTACTGGGCGTTATCTTCGCCGTACTCCGCGATCCACTCCTCCAGCCGGCGGCCGAGTCCGATGCGCTGCTGGATCGAAAGCTCCTGCAGCTCGCCCGACGAGCCGCCGTGTTCGATCCAGCCCGAGGTGTGGAAATAGGTGCCGGGATTCGCATCGAAGTACTCGCGGTAGCGTTGCCGGCTGCCCATGAACAGCGTGATGCAGTCGTGCGCGCGCGGCACGATCAGCGGCAATGCGCGAGCTTCCAGGCCCGCGATGCCGTTATTGCAGAGTCCGTACCCCAGCGCGATCGCCTCGTAATCGCCGACGGCGGCCGCGTCGATCCGTTCCTGCAGCCGCGCTCGCATACGTTCGGCACCAACGTCGTGCAGGCCCTTGGGCAGAAACTCCACACTGACGGTATTCGGCGATGCCGCGACAGCGGCGCAGCACTCGCGGCAGAAGATTTCACAGGCGATGAGTTTCAGGCGCATATCAACGGTCGCTCGCGCGGGCGCGGAGGGGCGCTCATTTTTCCCGGTTCAGCAGCGCGTCCAGCCCCTCGAAGGCCGCAAAGGTCGCCGGCGGCGGCAGCGCGCTCGTCGAGTCGCCGCCGCCGCGCGCTCGGGCCTCCAAGCCCTTGGTGTGTTCGTGGTCGTGGCAATACAGGCACAGCAGTTCCCAGTTACTGCCGTCCGGCGGATTGTTCTCGTGGTTGTGATCCTTGTGGTGGACGGTCAATTCGCGCAATCGCCGGCCTTTGAAGGTGCGCCCGCACGAGGCGCATACGTGCGGAAGCATCGCGAGCGCGCGTTCGCGGTAGCCCTGCCGGCGTTCGGCGGCCTCGCGGCGCAACGCGGCAATGCGCGGATCCGTCGGCGTTCTTGCGTTTCCCATGGCGCCAATCTATTCCATCGCTGTTCGCGTTTCCAGCCCGCGGCGCGGTCCCGGCGCCGCGCGCCCTCCCATTTCAGCGGGCCCCGCGGACACCGGCGGGTGCAGGTACAACGGCGTCAGCGGCTCGGAGGGTACGCCCGCGCGTTCCGCGGCCAGCGCCAGCGCGCCCACCTCGACGGCGTCCGGACCGCGGTCCTCGGCGATCCAACGGCCGATCCCCAGCCGCGCCGCCAGGCCTTGCGCCCGCAGGTGGGTGAACTCGGGACTCACGAGGATCGCGTCCGCCGGCACCGCCGACGTCAGCGCATCGGGCGGCAGCGCCGCCCATTCGGCCTCCATCCGCGGCGGCCCGCTGCCCTCG
>CAYLTB010000221.1:0-3474 GCA_964386675.1 uncultured Verrucomicrobiota bacterium | reverse complement strand
GCGAAGCGTGCGAGAAGTTCAACATCCCCGAGATGGCGGAGGACTATCGCGACCTGCTGCGCCGCGACGACATTCAGGTCGTCTCGATCGCGCTGCCAAATTATCTTCACGCCCGGGTGGCGCTCGACGCGCTGGCGGCGGGCAAGCACGTGATGCTCGACAAGCCCTTCGCGACCAACGCGCGGGACGCGGCAAAAGTGATTGCGGCGGCCCGCCGCACGCGGAAGGTGTTCATGGTGGGACAGAACCAGCGCTTCCCGCCGGAACGCCAGGCGCTCAAGCGGATGGTCGAGGCGGGCCGCTTGGGCGAAATCTATTGTGCGGAAGCCTTCTGGCTGCGACGCGCGGGCATTCCGCGCATGGGCAGTTGGTTCACGCAGAAACGGTTTGCGGGCGGCGGATGCACGTACGATATCGGCGTCCATGAGCTTGACCTGTGCCTGCACTTGATCGGCGATTTTGACGCCGCTGCCGTCAGCGGGCAGGTCTTTACGAAGTTCGGCAATCGCGGACTGGGCGAAGGCGGCTGGGGGAAATCCGAGGTGGACCCCAAGGCGAAGTTCGACGTGGACGATTTTGCCGTCGCGCTGATCAAGATGAAGAGCGGCTGCACCGTGATTCTGCGGGCCTCGTGGGCGGGCCACATGCCCGCGAGCAGCACAGACGGGGTCATTCTGTATGGCACCAAGGCCGGAGCCTGCACGAAGCCCCCACAGATCTTCCGGCCGGGGAAACCGGAATATCGGATCGAGGACATCCGGCCCGGACGCTTGACGGTGCCCTCGTGCCGCATGTGCCACTTCATCGATTGTGTCCTCGGCAAGGCGCAGCCCTACGTGAAACCGGAGGAATCGCTCCAGGTCCAGCGAATTCTCGACGCGATCTACAAGTCATCGGAAACCGGTCGCGAAGTCCGGCTTTGAGCCCGTTTCCCAAGATTGGAAGAGATCGGGCCGGAAGTGCTCGGGCTCGGAACGCCTTGCGAAGCTGCCGGGTCGGTGGGTGCCGTGAAGACGAACTATGCCGTTCCAGTGATCGAGTGGCGGTGCCGTGATCGCGTGTTTGTGTTGGGAACGCGTACGCTCGTGATCGGGGTGCTGAATGTGACGCCAGACTCCTTCTCGGACGGCGGACGATACGCGGCGGCAGACACGGCGCTGGCGCGCGCCGGACAAATGATCGCGGAAGGTGCGGACATCGTGGATGTGGGCGGCGAATCTTCGCGGCCGGGCGCCGAGCCGATCCCAGCGGAAATCGAGTTGGCGCGTGTGCTCCCCGTGATTGAGCGGCTGGCTCGTGACGGCCGTTGCGCCATTTCAGTCGATACGCGAAAGGCGGTCGTGGCCCGCGCGGCGCTCGAACGCGGCGCGCACATCGTCAATGACATATCCGCAATGGGGGATCCCGAGATGGCGGAGGTCGTGCGCGGCGCGGGCGCCGGGGTGATCCTCATGCACATGCAAGGCGAACCGCGAACCATGCAGGATAACCCGCGCTATGGCGACGTCGTCGCCGATGTGCGCGCGTTTCTATCGAAGCGCCTCGAGGCGGCGCTGGGCGCGGGAATTCGGGCCGAGGCCGTCGCGGTGGATCCGGGCTTCGGTTTCGGAAAGACCCTGGAGCACAACCTGGAGCTCATGGCCCGGCTCCCGGAACTGGCCTCGCTCGGACGCCCGCTCGTGGTCGGCGTGTCCCGGAAACGAATGCTGGGGGCGCTGACGGGGCGACCCGTCGAGGATCGACTCTCGGCCGGACTCGCGGCGCTGACCGTATGCGTGTTGCAGGGGGCGCACGGAGTGCGGGTGCACGATGTAAAGGAATCTTGCGACGCCGTCCGCGTTGCGGATAGATTGTATTCGGAAATCCGACGCGCATGCCCACCTGGCTCAAGCAACTAAACCTGCCGGACTTCGGCGGCCTCGTCGAGATTGCCATACTCACGGTCGTATTTTATTATATCGTTCTTTTCTTCCGCGGCACGCGCGGGGCGCAGGTTCTGACCGGTCTGGCCGTGTTCATCGCGCTGATGTTGTTGCTGACCTATCTGGTGCGGCTGGACACGCTGAACTGGCTTCTGCAACGATTCACGGTTTATCTCGCGATCGCACTCGTCGTCATCTTCCAGCCGGAGATTCGGCGGGCGCTCGCGGAGCTGGGAAAGCAACACGTATTCACGGGCACCTCGGCGGAGCGCGGGCTGGTGGATGCCTTGGTGCAGGCCGTCGGGATTCTCTCCGAACGCAAGATCGGCGCCCTGATCGCCGTGGAACGCGAAATCGGTACGCGGTCGGTGCAGGACACCGGCAAGCGTCTGGATGCCCAAGTGTCGGCCGAACTGCTGGCTACGCTGTTCTTTCCGCATACCCCGCTGCACGACGGCGGGGTGATCATCCGGGGTGACCGCGTGGCCGCGGCAGGTTGTGTGTTTCCGCTGTCGCAGCAGGATGGATTGAGCCGGTCGCTGGGAACCCGCCACCGGGCGGCCATCGGTCTGACGGAAGAAACGGACGCCTTGGTGATCGTGGTGTCCGAGGAAACGGGCACGATTTCGGTGGCCTTCAACGGTCGATTGAGCCGAGGCTTCGATGAGGAGCGGCTGCGGCGCTTGTTGACGGCGGTGCTGGTTCGCCGCAAGGCCGCGCGCAGCCGGGTGGATCGGGCGCGGGCGGCGCTCGACGTCTCGGCCGACCTGCTGGCCGACGCGGCGAGAGGTGAATCGTCAACATCGGAGGCTGGCGGACATGACTGATGCAGACGCTGGTTTTGCTGCGTTTGTCCGCCGCAATCCGCGCGAACGGCTGCTCGCGTTATTGCTGTCGGTGATCGTGTGGTACGCTATCCGCGAGGCGACCAGTTTTGAGGCGACAATCGAAGATGTGCCGATCGAGATTCTTCGGGACGAGGGGCTGGCCGTGCTGGACCAGAACGAGTTCAGCACCGATGTGCGCTTCAGCGGGTCGCGGACCGACATCCGCGAACTGACGCGCAATCAGGCGCGCGTCGTCGTGGACGTGCGCGGGAGGGCGAAGGAGGGCCCGCTGACGGTTGCCATCGGACCTGGAAACGTCGCTGCGCCGCGCGGCGCCCGCCCGGTCTATGTTCGGCTCGACCGGGTGTCCTTCAGCCTGGACCGCGAAACCGAAAAAGTGTTGCCGGTGAAGGTGGATTTACAAGGCGCTCTGCCGCCAGGGGTGGAGGTGGACCGCGTCGTTTGTACGCCGGCCGTTGTGACCCTGCGCGGTCCGTCCTCGCGGTTGCGCGACGTGGAGAACGTCCGGACGCTGCCGATCGACATGGAGGGGCGACAGCAATCGTTCAAGGTGCGCCGATCGTTGCTGGCGCCCGGAGCGCCCGGCGAAACCCGCGTGGAACCGGATCGGGTGCAGGTCGAGATCGAATTGACCGAGCGCTCGGTGTTGCGCACGGTGGAACGTGTGGACGTCGCCGTGTTGACGGGAGTGGGAAGGCCCTGCG
>CAYLTB010000220.1:0-3536 GCA_964386675.1 uncultured Verrucomicrobiota bacterium | reverse complement strand
AGCCGCCTATAACGCCGTCGCGGACCGGCGGTCCTGGCAACACCTGCTCGTCTTCTTCCGGGACATTTTCGACCGGCCCGATCAGCTCGAAAAGCCGTAAACGGGTTGCGTGACGTGCGACGGGCTCCGTCTTCGCGCCGGCGCAGCGGCTCGCCCTCGCGGCGGAATCGGTCGTTTTCCAATCCCGGTATGGCCGCGACGCTCTGCCGTCCAAGGATTGGAAAGAGCGATGATTTCGATTCGTCGTCGGCTGAGCGACCGGGCGGTCTGAACCGGGCGGCCGGGCTATTTCCACGCCTCGCCGGCGACCGCGCGGATCTTTTCGACCAGCGCTTCGGCCATGATGCGATGCATGGCCACGGAGGGATGCCAGTTGCCGCCGACATACTCGGCGCCTTCACGAGAGGCAAAGATGAGCGCATGGACGTTCTTTTCCGTGGCGGCCAGTTCGGCCAGCCAGCCGGCGATCGGCGAATCGCCCATCGGGCCTATCGCGGCGATGACGATCGCCTCCGGGAAATACGTGCGGAGAACGCGCAAGAAGTTCCGGTAAGCGCCGAGGTAATCGTCCTTCGTCAGTTCCGGCTTCTCCTTTTCGCGGCCGCGGAAAAGGTCGTTCGTTCCCAGATTGATGACGATGACCTGCGGCACGTAACGGGCGTGGTCCCAGCGCGGTTCAGCGGCCATGGGCAGCGTGCGCTCGAATAATTGTGGCAGAACGCCCTCCCGGTCGTTTTGCAGGTCGCGGTTGCGGAACAGACCGCGCCCCGACCAGGCAACGACCATGACCTCGGCGCCCAGTGCGCGCGCTGCGATCGGTCCGTAGGCGAGGTAGCCGTTCTGGTTCTCGACGGTGTTGCCCTCGGCAATCGCCTTCGCCTCGTTACCGTATCCGCAACTGATCGAGTCGCCGATGACCAGCAAGCGGCGCCCGGAGCGTGGCGCCGGCAGCAGTTCCGCGCCGGCGTTCAACTGGAATCCCGCCAGTTGCAGCTCGCCGCGAAAGCCCTCGGGCCGCTTCCAGATCTCCATCGTGTGTTCGCCGTCCGGCAGATTCTCGGCCAGCGAATAGACGGTTTGATCCGAGGTCACAAAGACCGTTTGTGTCGGTTGGCCGTCCACGACAACCTGCAGCGCAGAGCGCGTTCCGCGCGTCAGCCGGAAGACGCCGTTGACCGCCGTGCCGCGGAACCGGATGCGCGCGTTGCAGGCGGTCCAACCGAAACGGAAATCCTCGGTGAAACGGCCGGCGGTTGCGATAGACGGATGTGCCGCCTCGATGGCGACCGGCAGTGCCGGCGCATCGGCGGCGAGCGCCGGGATGAGGAGAGCGATCCGTATTCCGATCAACACGCCCAGCCGTTTTCTCATGGGTGCCTTTCCTTTGGGTTCAACCAGCGGCAGACCGACCCCGTCGGGCACGGGCATCAATCCACGCTCGATTTCTCTTCGACGACGCGGTTGCGGTAGTCGCGGTTGAGGTAGAAGTTCGCCCAGCCGGAGGTGTTTTGCAGCCGGGGATCGCGCGGCGGGAGGCGCCGGCGGCGGACGGTTTCCAGTTCGCCGACCGCCTTGAGTCGGCGGTAAACCGTGGTCCAGAGACACGACTTTTCGGGGAAAACCTCGCATTGGCCGGCGCTGGTTCCGCCGCAGGGCCCATTGCGCTGACCCTTGGGGCAGTTGCTTTCGGGACAGTGATAGGCGGTGTCGGGCAGGCCGCAGTCGCCGCAGTCGCGGCAGCCGAAGAGCGCGCGCTTGATCCCGAACTCGCCGGTGTGGGCGAGCGCTTCGAGCGCTTTTTTGCCGTCCACGGTCCGGTAGAGCGCGCGCAACATGCGGTAGCAGGGCGCGCGCTCCTGAAACATCGCGTCGTGGGCGGCCCGCATGATCCGGTACTTGAAGCCCGCGCGACCGCCGCGCCGACCCGACAGCGGATCGGGATCGGCAGGGGCGTCCGGACCATAGTTCGTTGGCGGCGGGAAAAGGTAGAACTCGTTCGGACCGCTGAACTGCACGTCGGCGACGTGCTTTTCCCATTCCGGCGCGAATCGAGCCGCGAGGTTCAGAATCCGCTCGACGTCTTCGAACTTCAGCCCGAAGCCGCCCAGGTGGACCCCGCTGTAGCCCATGCCCCGAAGCGCCGCGACCATCTTCGCCGCGCGCTCGAGCCGCGCGCTCCGGCCCTTGTCCAGAGCCCCCGCCTCGGACTCCAGCGTTTTCACCAGCGACTCCGAGACCACGCAGCCCGGCACCTCGCCCCGGCGCATCGTCTTCGCCGCACCCGCGCTGAGCACATAAACGTTGCCGAGCACCGGAATGCGGCGTCCCCGCGCGCGCAGGTACCGAAGCAGCTCGTGGAAGCGACGAAGGTCATACCCCAATTGCGTCACCACAAAGTCCGCGCCGGCCGCCAGTTTCTTTTCGAGTTTGATGAACTGCCAGACCAACTCGTCCTCGCGGACCTTGAACGGCGAGACCGCGGCGCCGACGAAGAACTGCGTCGGCGGCAGCCGATCCGTCGTGCCCGGCTTGCGACCCGGCACCTCGAGGCCGGCATTGCAGGCTTTGAGGAACGCGATCGCCTGTACGGAGTCGAAGTCGAAGACCGGCCGCGCGATGGTTCCGGAAAGCGCGGTCGGGTAATCGCCGGTGAGCGTCAGCACATTGTGCAGTCCGCGCCGCGATAATGCGCTGATCCGCGCTTCGAACGCGTTGCGGTTCAGGTCGCGGCAGGCAACGTGGACCAACGTGTCCATGCCGGCGGCGGCGACTTCAGCGGCGAGCGCGTCCGGCTGAATCGCCGGCCCGCCGCCCGGGTTGTCCGTGAGGCTGATGGCATGGACGCCCAGACCGGTTTCCTTCACCCGCCGCGCGAACGCGGCGGGCGCGTCCAGCGCAGACCCGGCCGCGCCGCGGCCGGGCACCAGTTCGACGGTAACCACGAACTCGCCCTTTTCGATGGCTTCTCGAAACATATGTGGGCTTCCTTTCGCCCGCCCTGCCGGCGTGGATGCGTCACAGCTCGCCGCGCGCCAGCGCGCGCCGAGCCGATTCCACGGTGTTGTACATCAGCATCGTGATCGTCATGGGACCCACTCCGCCCGGCACCGGCGTGATCTTGGAAGCCTTTTCCCGAACGGCCTCGAAATCCACATCGCCGACCAGCCGAAAGCCGGATTTCTTCGTCGGATCGGGTACGCGGTTGACGCCGACATCAATGACCACCGCGCCTTCGCGGACCATGTCGGCGGTGATCATTTTCGGGCGGCCGGCGGCGACGATGAGGATGTCGGCCTGCCGGGTGAAGCGGCCGATGTCGCGCGTGCCGGTATGGCAGACGGTCACTGTGGCGTTTGCGTTCTTGGCCTTCTGGAGCAGGAGGTTGGCGACCGGCTTGCCGACGATGTTGCTGCGGCCGACGACGACGACGTGCGCGCCATCGGCGCGCACGCCGCTGCGGGCCAGCATTTGGATCACGCCGTGGGGGGTGCAGGGCCAATAGGCCTCCGCACCGATCACCATGCGTCCGACGTTGA
>CAYLTB010000219.1:0-3551 GCA_964386675.1 uncultured Verrucomicrobiota bacterium | reverse complement strand
ACGAGACGGACTTCACGATCTGCGACTTCGCCGCGGACCTGCGCGCGCCGACCCCCTCCGCCGCCGCCGAGTTGCTCGTGGGACGCAAGGACGAATTCGAGGAGCGCCTGCGCGGCTTCGCGGACGGACTCCGGCTTCAACTCGATCGCGCCCAGCTCCGATACCGTAACCGCTTGGGTGACGTACGCAGTCGCCTCGTGCGTTACCGCCCGCATGAACAAATTCGATCGCGGCGGCGCGACTTGGCCGTCCTCGGCCGGGACCTGCGCCGGGTGCTCGAAGGCGCGGTTCGCCAGTCGCAGCAACGGCTCGACGAAACCGCCGGCGCGCTCCGCGAGGCCTGGGCGCGCCGCCGGGAACGGAGCGCATTTGCGCTCGAACGGCTGGCGGCGCAACTGGCGGCGCTCGGCCCCGAGGCCGTGCTCCGGCGCGGCTTCAGCATCACGCTGCTGGCCGATGGACGGGCGCTGCGGGAGCCCGCGCAGGCGCCCGCCGGCGCGCGTCTGACGACGCGGCTGTTGGCGGGAGAAGTTGCCTCCGTCGTTGTCCGCTCTGCGCGTCCGCCAGCCCGCCCCGAATCGCCGGATCGGGCCCGACCGGAGCAGTTTGAACTCTTTCAAACCGGGAGTGATCCAACATGAGCGAGAAGAAGAGCAAAGCGGCGCCCGCGGAGATTTCCTTCGAGGACGCGCTCAAACGGCTGGAGGAAATCGTCCGCCAGATGGAGTCGGGCGATTTATCGCTGGAGCGGATGGTCGGAGCGTACGAGGAGGGGCGGAAACTGCTCGACCTCTGCGCGGCCCGACTCAACGAGGTGGAAAAGAAGATCGAGCTGCTCGAGAAGAACGACGCCACTGGCGAATGGACGGCGCGCGCGCTCGACACGACATCGGAGAACCCTGCGAGGTGACATCCCCATGACCAAGATTCCTGGCGCGACAATCATGGCGGCGGCGGCCGGTGTGTTGGCGGTGGCGTTGGCGGTCCCGGCTCGGTCGGCGGATGCCGCGTCGTCCGCCGCAATGGCGCGGCAATTGAGCACGGCGGTAGCAGATGTGGTTGAGCGCACGCTGCCCTCGGTGGTGGTCATTCAGACCGCGGCCGTTCGGTACCGACGGTATGTGGATCCCTTTCTGCGGCGAGGTTTCGCCGTACCCGAGCGGCTGGCCGGCCAGGGTTCCGGCACCGTGTACGACCGCGAGGGCCGCATCCTGACCAGCGCCCACGTTGTGCAGGGCGCGCAGGAAATCAACGTCGTCTTCCATGACGAAACCATCCGTAAGGCGCGACTCGTCGGCATGGATGAGTCCTCCGATGTCGCCGTGCTGCAGATCGAGGATCTGAACGGGCTTGCCCTGGCGCCGATCCCTCTGGGCGATTCCGACGCCATCCGCATCGGCGAATTCGTGGTCGCGATCGGTTCGCCGTTCAACCTGCAGGGTTCGGTCAGCTTCGGCGTGCTCAGCCAGAAGGGACGCAGCGTCGGCGTGCTGCCGTACGAAGACTTTCTGCAGACCGATGCCGCGATCAATCCGGGCAACAGCGGCGGTCCGCTGGTGGACATCGAGGGACGCATGATCGGCGTCAACGCGGTGATTCAGACGGGCGGGCCGGCGGCCATAGGCAATATCGGCATCGGATTCGCGGTACCGATCAATTTTGCGCGCCGCGTCGCAGACTCGCTCATCAAGACGGGCCGCTTCGAGCGGCCCTGGATCGGCATTCGTCCGCTGGCCCCGGACGAGCGGCCCCCGCGGGGCGCGCCGCCGCCCAACGGCAACGGTCTTCCGATCGCTGAGGTGTTCGCCAACACTCCCGCCGAGCGCGGCGGACTGCGCGCCGGCGATGTCATCATCGAGGCCGACGGTGAACGCGTGCTGAACCTGCGCGACTTGATGCGGGCGATCCTGCGGCGGGGCATCGGCGACACCGTGACCCTGCGCGTTCGGCGCGGCGATCGCATCTTGAATCTCAAGCTACCGACCGAGCGGATGCCGGATTTTGAGCAGATGGACCGCTGATGGGCGGACGAACGCCCCCCCGCGGCGCTCCCGGATCCGGCCGGAGCGCCGCTTGTCTCGGGGGGGGACTAAAACGCGAAGGTTTCGCGGCCAATCGAATGGGCAATGTCCTCAAAATGCGTCTGGATCAACTGCTCACCGCGCGCGGCCTCGCAGAAAGCCGCGAGCAGGCTCAGCGCCTGATTCGTGCCGGCGAGGTCAGCATTTCCGGACAGGTTGCGGACAAGCCGGGCCGCGAATACGCGGCGGATGCCGCCGTGGCGGTTCGAACGTCGCCCCGCTTCGTCAGCCGCGGCGGCGAGAAACTGGAGGGCGCGTTCCGGCATTTCGAATTGACGGTGCGCGGACTCGTGTGTCTCGACATCGGCGCATCCACCGGCGGGTTCACCGACTGTCTGCTTCAACACGGCGCCGCGCGGGTCTATGCGCTCGACGTCGGCCGCGGCCAACTGCATCCCCGCCTTGCCGCCGACCCCCGCGTCGTGGTCCTGGACGGCTTCAACGCGCGGAATCTGACCCCCGGTGACCTCCCGGAGGCGCCGTCCTTCGCGACCGCGGACGTCTCCTTTATCTCGCTGCGGCACATCCTGCGGCCGCTGTTTCCGGTACTGACCTCGCCGGGCGAAGCGGTTACATTGATCAAGCCCCAGTTCGAAGCCGGACGCGCGCAGGTCGGACGCGGCGGCGTCGTCCGCGACGAGCGGGTCCGGGCGGCCGTGGTGGAGAACCTTCGACAGTTTGGCGAGGAACTGGGCTATGAATGGCTCGGCGTGTGCCCGTCGCCGTTGCGAGGACCGGCCGGCAACGTCGAGTTCCTGGCCCGGTGGAGAAAAGCATGAAACGCATCGGAGTCACCGCCAACTGCGAAAAGCCGGACGCGCCCTCGGCGCTGGCCCGCGTTGCGGCAGCGGCGCGGGAGCTCGGGCTGCGACTGGCCGTGTGCGACGAAACGGGCCGGTCGCTGCGCGGCGCCCGGCGCATGCCCCCGAACCGTTTCGCCAAGGGCATTGACGCGCTGCTGGCGTTGGGCGGCGACGGGACGATGCTGCGCGCTGTCCGGCTGCTGAACGGCGCGGACGTCCCGCTGATGGGCGTCAACCTCGGCAGTCTGGGCTTTCTCACCAGCGTCGCCGAGGAGGACCTCGAGCGCGCGATGCGCGCGCTGGTCTCGGGCGAGTGTCGGGAATCGCGGCGCACGATCGCCGAGGCCCGGGTGTGGCGCGGCCGCCACGTGCTCGCTCGTTACCGGGCGCTGAACGACGTCGTGATCGGATGGGGCGGCTCCTCGCGCGTCGTCACGCTCCAATTGCGCATCGGCGGGGAGGACGTCGGACGTTTCGTCTGCGACGGACTCATTGTCTCGACCCCGACCGGCAGCACCGGTCACATGCTCTCCGCCGGGGGCCCGATCGTCCATCCGGAGGCGCTGGTGTTCGCTATCAATCCGATCTGCCCGCACACGCTCGCGCACCGTCCGCTCGTTGTGCCCGATGATCGCCGGATCGAGATCTCGGTCGAACGCTCTTCGAA
>CAYLTB010000218.1:0-3567 GCA_964386675.1 uncultured Verrucomicrobiota bacterium | reverse complement strand
CAGATACCTGGGGGGCGCCACTAGCTATGCCACGGGCGAATACACGCCCGCCAAGCGCCAGAATCCGGTCTGGAAGCCCCAACACCTGGCCGCTCCGCGCAAGGCGGAGTGGCGTGAGTTCACATTCCAGTTCGACCCGGACGCCGGTTTGAAGATCCTGATCGACGGCAAGGACGTCAACGCACAGCGGCCGCGATTCGATTGGAACAAGAGCGAGGTCACCGGCTTCACCGGGATCGTCATTGTCGGCGACAAAAAGGACGGCACCTCGCAGACGATCTGGGTGGATGACATTTCCGTCACACTCGGCGGACCCATGAACGTAAAGCCGGTGGCGCCCCCGGAGGCTGCAGCTCCCGCGGCACAATAAGGGCGAAGACTCGCCCGTTTATGGAGGGTGCGCGGACCGCGTTCCCTTCATCGTTTCCAAGCCTTGGGACGTCGTGACCGGACGTCTTCCAAGGCTTGGAAATCGCATGGGAGTCGTTACAGCGTGCGCCGGTCTTGCTGGCGGGGTACGGCATTTCGCCGGTGCGGATGCGCCGG
This sequence comes from uncultured Verrucomicrobiota bacterium, assembly GCA_964386675.1. Classification (GTDB taxonomy): domain Bacteria; phylum Verrucomicrobiota; class Kiritimatiellia; order PWTM01; family PWTM01; genus CALGXT01. The sequence continues at coordinate 3,021 of CAYLTB010000218.1, read as the reverse complement.
CAGCTCGTGTCCCCTAGACTCGATGTGTACGAATCCCGCCAGGACTAATTTGGAATCCCGCGAGACATGAACCGAAAAACGGCATGGGCGTTTCTAGCGGCGGCGGGTCTGGCCATCGCGGCCGTCGCCGAGGATCTCAAGTTCGATTTCAACGACGATGACGCCCTGAAGGATTGGACGATTTTGGGCGGAATTGAGCTGGATGGGAGCCAAGCGCGCTCCGGGAAGGCGCTGCGCATCGGTCCCGCCGGGGTCGCCTTGCGAAAACTGCGCGACGACGACGGCGCCGGCGAAGTGCGGCTCTGGGTCTTCGACGACGGGACCAAGCCCGACAACCCCAAAGCGAGCCGGGCCACGGCCCACTGGGGCGTCATGGCCGCCGATGGCCGGGTGCTGGCCGTCGGCCCCTTCTGCGCCGCGTACCTTTCCGGCGACACCACCTATTCGACCGGCGAGTACTCTGCCGACAAAGGCGAGCAGCCCTATCACAAGGTCAGCTACCTCGGCGTGACCCGTGAGGCCCGCTGGCGGGAGTGGATTTTCCGCTTCGATCCCGACAAGGGACTCGACATCCTGGTGGACAGCCGGAGCGTCAATGCGCAGCGTCAAAGATTTGACTGGAACCAAAGCCAGGTCGGCGGGTTCGCGGGCATTTTCATTGTCGGCGACCGTCAGGAAGGCACGGCGCAAACCCTCTGGGTGGATGATGTCTCGGTGTCACTGGGAGGTCCCATGAACGTGAAACCGATACCGCCCTCGCCGCCCCCGCCCGTCGTTCCGGATCGCGATGAAGCATTGTCGGGCGCGCCGGCGCGATTGCTTCCCGCGGTCGTGGGCACTCATCCCCGACTGCTGTTCGGCCCCGGCGACCTACCCGAACTGCGCCGCCGATACCAACACGCTTCGATGGCGCCTTTTCGAGAGGCGCTGGAGCGCTATCTGCCCGCATCACGGACGGTGCCAGAGCGCCCGGGGTTCCTCACTGATGCGACTGACGGCCAGCGACAGGGTCTCTGGCGGATGCCGAGCGTGGCCTACCATTATCTGATGACCGGCGACGAGGCTTCCGCCGCCGCGAGCGTGGGCTACCTCAAGTTCTTGCTCGGATTAGAAAACTGGGAAACCGGCCCCGAGCGCGACAGCGGCATGAGCTCGGCCAACGTGATGATCGGCGCGGCGCTGGTCTTTGACTGGATTCACGACAAATTGGAACCGGAGTTTCGGGAGCAGTTCCGCCGAAAGCTGATCCTGATGGCGCGGCGGCAATATTACGGCGGCCATCTGAACCGCGGCGGTGGCCCGGGCTACTGGCAGGGCGATCCGCAGAACAATCACCGGTGGCACCGGAACGCCGGAATGACCCTCGCGGCAATCGCTGCCTGGGCGGGCCCGGAGGATGATTGGATTCTGACGCGGGCCATCGAGGACGTAAAGTTCGTGGTAGACTGGCTTCCGGCGGACGGGACTTCGCACGAGTCGCCGACTTATCTCATCTTCGGCGGCTCACATCTGCTGCTGGCCGTCGAAGCCGCGGATCGATGTCTCGGCACGCGGCTGCTCGATGCGCCTTTCTTTGAGACCGTCGGCGGATTCTACGCGCAATCGGTCACACCCGGACTGAACAAACTCTTCTATTTCGGCGATGCCGCCGGCGCGCCCGGTCGGGGCTATGTCCACTTTCTCTACCGTGCAGCCGCGCGCCATCGCCAAGCCGACCTCCAGGCGCTGCTGGACGCCGTCGCGATACCCGACACGGAAATCAATTTTGCTTGGGCAGCGCTGCTCTGGCGGGATCCGAGCCTGACCGGCGGCCGCGTGGAGAATCTTCCGCGCCGGTCGTTCTTTCCCGATCTGGGGCTCGTCCACGTCCGCGAAGGCTGGGAACGCCGTCATGCAGGTTTGATGTTCAAGTGCGGCCCGCTGGGCGGGTACCGGCTGAACGCGTATCGCAACTCGAATGATTTCAAGTACGTCAACGTTGCGCACGACGATCCGGACGCCAACTCGTTCATCCTCTACAAGGACGGCGGCTTGCTGGCCGAAACCAGCCGGTACTCGATGCAGAAACAATCGGCGAATCACAACACGATTCTGGTCAATGGCCGCGGCCAATCCGCGCCCGGACGCCCGGACGTGGATGGCTGGACGCAACCGGGTACGGGAAAATCCGACATGACGCAGGGTGTCCGGCTGACGGCCTTTGTGGCGCGGGACGGTATAGTGATCGCTGAAGGCGAGGCGGGGGGCGCCTATCAACCCCAAGCAGCTCGCGGTGAACGATCCGCCAGTCCGGGGCTGAACCGCTTTCGTCGCGCCGTTGTCTGGCTGGAAGGTCACTACATACTGATCTTGGACGACGTGCGACCTCGGGCCCCCGCGGATATCTCCTGGCTGATTCAAGCGAAGCAGCTCGACGCGGGCAGCGCCGCCGGTGCCTGGCGCCTGGCGCACGACGGCGGCGCGGCCGACCTACGCCTCGTCGCCGACCAACCCGTGGAGAGCGAAATCGTGGATTCTCCGGCGGACGATCACCAAAGGCCCCTGGGCTGGCGACAGCTACGCGTCCACGCGCGCAAGACCGACGGCGTCCGCTACGCCGCTGTGTTGGCGCCGTGGGGCGGAGCGGTTGACGTGACCTTGGCTTCGCAGCAACCGGATTCCTGGACCGTTCGGGTCAAGACCGCGACTGGAACAGACGAGTTCACCTGGTCGGCTGTTTCCACCCCTGACACTCCGTATCGAATGGCTGGGCGACTGAGCGATGGTCGCGCCCTTGCCGTGACTGAAGAAGACCGAGCCCCGATCGAGTGATCCCAAGAAAGGACCCCATGAAATCCACACTGCCTTCAGCCCTTTCGTTGAGTCCACGACTTTTCGCACTGGCGGCCTTTGCCGTAGCCGCGGCGCTGTCACCCGCACAGGAAATCCAGCAAAATTTCGATGGTGCGGACGCCCTCGCGAAGTGGGAAATCCGCGGCGACGTCAAATTCCATAAACCGCTTCTCAATATACCGGGTATCG
>CAYLTB010000217.1:0-3573 GCA_964386675.1 uncultured Verrucomicrobiota bacterium | reverse complement strand
TTTCCGCAGGGTCACCGTGTTGATGGCACGGTCAATCTGCGGGTCGCCGCCGCCGGAGAGCGCGTCCGCCTCCCGAAGCGCCGCGAGCGCCTCATCGAAACGATTCAGCCGCAGATAATGGTCGGCGAGTGCACGTCGATAATTGACATTGCCGGGTTCGCGCTCAATCTTGGACTGGAGGTCGGCGATCAATTGGGCGGCGTCGTCCGCGGTCTTCACGGCCTTGGCCTGTTTCTCCAGCATTTCGGCTTCGCCGCTGTTCTTGATGACCTTTCGGAAGTCGCCCTGTTGCCCGATTTCCTCCCAGCGGCCCTGCCGCATCGTGTCGCGCGCCTGCGCGTCTTTGAGCGCCTTGATGGCCCGGGGATCGTTCGGGCGCAGCTCCGCAATCTTTTCGTACAAGGCCCGGGCGCCCCGGGTATCGCCATCCTCGTCGTGCAGCCGGGCGGCCCAATACAACAGATCCACGTCATCCGGCTTGTTTTCGAGCATCATTTCGAGCGTTTGAATGCCCACTTCCCGCAAGCCGGCGGCTTCCGCTGCCTTGACCATCAGCGTGCAGTACTGGCGATTGGTCGGATCTGTCGCCATGAGCCGCTCGATGCGCGACAACGCTTTCAGCGGATCCTTGGCGATGGCGGCGGTTGCCGCGATCACCTTCGGAAATGACAGCAAGCCGGACAACAGCTTCGCCGCTCCGCGGTCTCCCTTTTCCCGGGCTTTCCGGATCTGGGCCGCGCGAAGCAGTTTCCGCGCTTGGAGCAGGCGGGGCTCCTGATCCAGAATGGCCATCAGCATCTCCATGGCGTATTCCTGATTGCCTCGCTCCAGCGCCGAGGCCGCCTTGTCGAACAGTTCCCGCGTTTTTCGGGGCAACTCATCCAATTTCACTTCAGCCATGATCTGCTCCTGGACGGCGTACTCCTGCAACCCTGCATCGTGGGGCCCATCCCCGCCGCAATGAAACCCCAGCATAGGACCTTGTGTTTGATCTTGCAATCGGATTTGGTTTCCGGCATGGGCGGCGGCCATGAAGTCGGTTCGCTGCGGGATCGTGCGCCGGGTCGTGGCGGCCCTGTTGGCGGCGTGGCCCTCCGCGTATGGCGCGGTCGCGCCGTTGCAGGGCATCTCGGGTCCGGCCGGGGATTTCGTCTCCCTGCACCAGATGGCGGCCGTCTATGGGACGACGGTGGCGCGGATGGCCGACGGTCGTCGGGTGTTGCCGGCCCCCCCGTATCTTCTCGAACCCCTGTCCGATGGCCGCCGGATGAGGTTGATGGGGATCGAGGTTTGGCTGCAGCAGCCCTTGACGGCGGCGCAGTTGCGCGCCGGCCTGCTGCATCGCAGCGATGCGCTCGGCGTGGCGGATGTATTGTTTCGGCCGCAGCGCTACCTGGGCGGCGCGCCGCTGGGGTTGGTGGTGCTCGATCCCGGCCACGGGGGGCGCGATGGCGGAGCGACGGGGCGCCTGGGTCTGCTGGAGAAGGAACTGACGCTGGAGATCGCGCGCGCCGTTCGCGCGCGGCTGGCCGTCGCCGGCGTGAAGGTCGAGGTGACCCGGGATGACGATCGCTTGGTGGAACTGGACGAACGGGTCCGGTTCGCCGCCGTGCGTCGTGCCGCGGTGTTTGTCAGCATCCATTTCAACGCCGCCGCCGAACCCGCCTCCCGCGGCATTGAGACGTACGTTCCCTTCGCGGACCCCTCGCCGCGAACCCCGGGAACGGGCCCTCGCAGAGCCGGAGGGGCCGACGCTGTTTTTTTTGATCCGAAGGCGGCCGCGAGTGCCGCGCTCGGGTTTCAGTTGCAGCGCCACGCGGTTCGATCGGCGGCCACACAGGATCGGGGCCTGCGGCGATCGCGATTCCTGGTGTTGCGCGATGCGCCTTGTCCGGCCGCCCTCGTAGAATGCGGTTTTCTAACGAATCCAGTGGACGCCCGGCTGATTTCCGAGCCCGCCCATCGGTCCCGAATCGCGGACGGCATTGCCCGGGGGATCCTCGAGTACCTGCTGACGATTCGTCGCGTCCAGATTGTCCGGCCGCTGCTGCCCTGATGGATGGCGCCGGCCGGGATTCTTTTTTCTGGATTGCGGACGGCCGTCACCGCAGGCAACCTCCCCGCCATGCAGCGGCTGGAAATACCGTCTTTCTGGACGGATCGCCTGAATGACGCGGCCGTACTGCCCCGTGTCCTGGCGGCGCAGCGTATAGCTTTTCTGGCAGCGCTCGCGTTGCTGGTCTTGCTGGCGTTGCTGCGCAGGCGCCGCGGCGTTTCGTCGCCTGCGCCCGCCTGGCTGTCGGTCGGCCTTCCGGTGTTATTCGCGGTCGTTTGGCTGTATCAGGGTTGGTGGCAACTGGCGGGCTTCACGCAACCGCGCTTCATGACATTTCTGCGCCGGTACGATCGCCGGCCGACGGCGGGCCAGGTCCAGCCCATCCGAGGACGCATTCTGGATCTGCACGGCGAGGTGCTGGCGTTCGACGATCCGGACCAGCCCGGCCGGCGCCGATATCCGCTGGGAGCCGCGGCGGCGCATCCGATCGGCTTTGCGCATCCCCGCTTCGGCCTCTTCGGTCTGGAGAGCGAAGCCGATACACTGCTGAGCGGGGTCGCCCTGACGACGTCCGAGGAGCGGCGCCGCTTCGGCCAAAACCTGATCGGCCTCGATCGGGTCCGGGGCAGCGATCTGCGATTGACGTTAGACGCCCGGATGCAACGCGCCGCGGCGCAGGCGATGGGCGGCCGCCGAGGCGCCATCGTAGTGCTGCGGCCGGCCGACGGCGCGCTGTTGGCGCTGGTTAGCACGCCGGCGTTCGATCCCGAGGATCCGTCCGCCGGTTTGGCGGCCGATCCGGACGCAGCGCCGATGGTCAATCGGGCGCTGTACGGCCTCTATCCTCCGGGATCCACGTTCAAGATAGTGACCGCTGCGATGGCTATCGAGTCCGGCTTTCAAGGGACGCTGTATTGTCCCGGTGACGGCTTTGTGCCCCAGCCGGGGGCGCGGCCAATCCGCGACCATGAGTTCTACGCTGCGGCGCGCGAAGGGCGCGAGTGGCCGGGACACGGCCATCTCGACCTGCGCGAGGCGTTTATACGATCCTCGAACGTCTTTTTTGCCCAGATCGGCTCCCAGGCGGCGGCCGGTCAATTTGCGGAATGGGGGCGGCGTCTGCATATCGCGGAGCCCTGCGTCGTCCTGGAGGGGCCGAATGGACGGCTGGCCTCGCGGGCCGGTCAAGGCCTACAGCCCTCCGATCCGAACGCCGGTCGGCGCGCGCAATGGGCGATCGGGCAGGGCAACTTGCTGGTAACGCCGTTGCACATGGCCCTGCTGGCGGCCGCCGTAGCCCATGAGGGTCTGGTCTGGAAACCGCGATTGGCGGCGGACGCGCCGACGACAGCGTTGGGGCGCTTCTTCAAGCCGGAGACGGCGCGGGTATTGAAGACGCTAATGCGCGACGTCGTGCGTCGGGGAACCGGGCGCCGCGCGGCCGTTCCGGCGATCGAGGTGGCCGGGAAGACCGGCACGGCGCAGCTCGCCTCCAACCAGTACCTGGCGGGGAAGGG
>CAYLTB010000216.1:0-3639 GCA_964386675.1 uncultured Verrucomicrobiota bacterium | reverse complement strand
GCGGCCGGCGGAATCCCGGAATGGCGAGCGGTCGTCTGACCTGCGAGAGCGCAGCCCGCAAGCAGAACTTCCGAAAGCCGGTCGTCACCCACCGCAACGGGGATACCGAAAACGACCTTTCGCGAAAGGACTAGACATCGTCGCTGGTCTTTGGCAGAATACCTTGGGTAGAAAGGGTCACTGCTGGAGGACTGAGAATGCAGCTGGTGAGTTCGCAAAGCTGGGGGTACGGCAGACGGGAGTTCCGCGCCGAGGAGGTTGCGAGCCTCCGCGCAGCCGCGGTCAGTGGCCGCAAGGCCCCCCGCCATCGCTCGAACCGTTGCCGGAAGCGGCTGCGGGGGGACTTCGGCCAGCTCGTTGGCGTACGGCCATGAGCCGGCAGCGGGCATCCCACCGGAAGCGGCCTGCACACAACCCGCCGCAGCGGATGGTCATCCCGGTGCAGGAGATCGAGGCCATCGTCGAGCATAGCGGAACCAGACCGCTGACCGAGACCGAACAGGCGACCCTGAAGGCGGCGGTGGACACCCTCGCGCGGCTCACCGCCGAACTCGAGACGAAGGAAACCACGCTGGCACGCCTACGGCGGATTCTCTTCGGCGCGCCGACCGAGCGCACGGCCCATGTGCTCGGGGAAGGGAAGAAGGGCGAAACGCCGCCAGCGGACACGCCGACCCGTCCATCGGCGGAAGGCGGCGACGAGCAAGCCGCCGGCCAGGCTCCTTCGGACACCACCTCCCCGGAATCCGGGGTAGCCGAGCCCAAGAAGAAGCGCCCCGGGCACGGAAGGAACGGGGCGGCCGATTATCCGCGAGCGCCGCATATTGCCGTACCGCATGCGACGTTACGGCACGGCGATCCGTGTCCCGTCGACGGGTGTACCGGTCGGGTGTATGGGCAACGAGGAGAGCCCGCGGTCCTGGTTCGCATCACCGGCGTAGCGCCGCTGCTTGCGGAGGTCTACGAACTCGAACGGCTGCGTTGCGGCTTGTGTGGCACCGTGTTTACCGCCGACCCCCCGCCAGGCGTCGGCAAGGCAAAGTACGACGACAGCGCCGCGGCGATGATCGCGCTCCTCAAATACGGCTGCGGTCTGCCGTTCCACCGCATCGAGCGGCTGGAACAGGGTTTGGCCATCCCGATGCCGGTCGGCACGCAATGGGAAGTCGTGGCCGCCGCCGCCGCGCCCCTCATGCCGGTCTTCGACGAACTGGCACGGCAGGCAGCCCAAGGAACCGTGGTGTACAACGATGATACGGCGATGCGCATCCTGACCCTGACGCAAGAGGCACGCGCCGAAGCGCTGCCCGCCGGCGCGTCCGCCGATCGCACCGGCGTGTTCACTTCCGGTGTCGTTGCCGAGACGCCAAATGGTTTGATCGCCTTGTTCAAGACCGGGCCCTGTCATGCCGGCGAACACCTTGCCGAAGTGCTCGATCTGCGGGAAGTGACCGATCCGCCGATCCACATGTCCGATGCCTCGACGCGCAACCGGCCGGGCGATCATTCCACGCTGTCCGCCTCGTGCATCCCGCATGCGCGACGCAATTACGTCGATGTGGTCGAGGCCTTTCCGGAAGAAGTGGCCTTTGTCCTGCACACGCTGCGCGCCGTCTTCCACACCGACGCGCAGGCCAAGCAGCAGGGGCTCTCGCCCGCCGAGCGCCTGCTCCTTCACCAGAAGGAAAGCGGCCCACGGATGAAGGCGCTGCAAGACTGGATGGCCAAGCAGTTCGCGGAGCACACCGTGGAGCCCCACTCAGGACTCGGCCAGGCGATCGCGTACATGCAGAACCACTGGGAGAAGCTGACCCTGTTCCTGCGCGTGCCGGGCGCCCCACTCGACAACAACATCACCGAACGTATACTCAAAAAGGCCATTCTGCATCGGAAGAACGCGCTCTTCTATCGGACGTTGAACGGCGCGCGCGTCGGTGATCTGTTCATGACCCTGATCCATACCGCCGAACTCCACAAGATCGAGCCGTTCCACTACCTCGTTTCCCTGCTGCGCCACTCGGGCCAGGTGGCGCTCGATCCGGCGGCCTGGATGCCCTGGAACTATAGCGAAGCCCTCGCACACGCCGAGGCGGAGAGTACCGAACCTCCGCCGGACTAAGTATCTGTCCAGAAATAACTTGTACAACTTATACGAGTAGGCGACGATCTCGTCATGAGTAATGACGAGCTAGTTGAAACGATCCGTAAGAAGTTCGAGCGCGTGTCCACGGTTTTGGATGAGCGGGGGCGTCGTGTGTGGGCGTTGGCGGAAGCCGAGGCGCTCGGTTACGGCGGACAAAGCATCGTCGCTAAAGCCACGGGGCTATCGCGAATGACGCTGTATTCGGAAAAATGCGGTCATGCCCAGGACGACCCGGCGGGTTCTCGTAGACACGTCCGAAAAGCAGGGGGTGGACGCAAGAAGCTGATCGAGCACGAGCCGACATTGCTCTCGGCGCTGGAAAGATTGGTGGAACCGACCACCCGGGGAGACCCTGAGAATCCTTTACGGTGGACCTGTCTGAGTACCCGTCAACTGGCGGCGGCCCTTGAACAACAAGGCCACCGGATTGGTCGTCAGACCGTAGCGGTTTTGCTGGATAAGTTGGGCTATAGCCTTCAGGGAAATCAAAAGACCAAGGAAGGCACCGTCCATCCGGACCGGGATGCTCAATTCCGTTACATTCACGGTCGAGTCGAGGATTTCCAACGACGGGGACAGCCTGTGGTTTCAGTCGATACCAAGAAAAAGGAACTCGTCGGGGACTTCAAAAATGGAGGCCGAGAGTGGCGCCCCAAAGGAAACCCCGAACCGGTTCGCGTTCATGACTTTATCGACAAGACCCTAGGCAAAGTGAATCCCTATGGCGTCTATGATCCAACGGCAAACACCGGTTGGGTTAGCGTTGGGGTCGATCATGACACCGCCGAGTTTGCGGTGGAAACGTTACGACGGTGGTGGGAAAAGATGGGACGAATTCGTTATCCCGGGGCTACCGAACTGTTGGTGACTGCGGATGGTGGTGGCAGCAATGGGGCGAGAGTACGGTTATGGAAGGTCGCTTTACAGCGTCTGGCCGACCAAACCGGCCTATGCATCTCGATCTGCCATTTTCCACCGGGAACTAGCAAATGGAATAAGATCGAACATCGGATGTTCAGCTACATCAGTATGAATTGGCGAGGAAAGCCTCTGGTCAGCCATGAGGTCATCGTCAATTTGATTGCTGCCACCACCACACAAGCAGGCCTAAAAATTGAGGCGGAGATGGATACCAACACCTACGCGAAAGGCATACACGTGACTGATGATGAACTCGATAAAGTTCACATAGAACGCTCCGAGTTTCATGGTGAATGGAACTACACCATCCGGCCATCGGTTTGAACTTGTACAACTTATTTCTGGACAGATACTAACGACTATGCACCGGTCGGAGCCGGAGGCCCCGACCTGAGGGGGTGTGTAGCCGATGCGCGAGACATGGCAAATACCCTGCATGTGCTCGGAATCGTTCCGGCGGTACCGGCGAGCATGCGCATCCTGACCAATGCGAATGCGACGCGGGCCAATATCCTCAGCGGGCTGAAATGGCTGATCACGGGCGCAAAGGCGAAAGATGTGCTGGTGTTCTATTA
>CAYLTB010000215.1:0-3656 GCA_964386675.1 uncultured Verrucomicrobiota bacterium | reverse complement strand
CAACTGCACTTTAATATCCGCCATGATCAACGCACTCCCGTATGGCCGAAACCGCCGTCGCCGCGGGCACTCTCGGCAAACTGTTCGACCTCGATGAGCCGTGCCCGGATGACCGGCATGAACACCAACTGCGCGATCCGGTCACCGGCGACGAGGAAGAGCACCTGATTCCGATGGGCAAGCACGTGATCGTCTACCGCGGCGACCGCGTGCAGAAGGGTCAGCAACTGACGGAAGGCCCCGTCGTGCCGCAGGAGATTCTCGAAGTCTGCGGACCGAAGGAGCTGCAGGAACATCTGCTCAACGAAGTGCAGCAGGTCTATCGGCTGCAGGGTGTCGAGATCAACGATAAACACAACGAGATCATCGTGCGCCAGATGCTCCGCAAGGTGCGCATCACCGAACCGGGCGACACGGAATTCCTGTGGGGCGAACAGGTCGAACGGCACTATTTCCAGGAAGTCAACCGAAAAGCCATTGCCGAGGGCAAGCGGCCCGCGGAAGCGCAGCCGGTTCTGCTGGGCATCACGAAGGCCGCGCTGGAAACGGAGAGCTTCATCTCCGCGGCCTCGTTCCAAGACACCACGCGTGTGCTGACCGATGCCGCTACGCTGGGGCGCCGCGACCTGCTGCGCGGCTTCAAGGAAAACGTCATTATCGGTCACTTGATTCCAGCCGGCACCGGCTTCCCGCTGTACCGCGGGCTCAAGGTGATTCCGCATGGCGAGCCGATTCCGATCGAGGAAATGCTGGGCGACCGGCTCGCGGAGGAGAAGCCGCCGGCGGAGTGACGATTCGGATTGCGCGGGCGGCGCGGTTTGCGCTATAATGCACCGCTTTGCGTCCGACAGGAGAAACGATCGCATGCCGACCATCAATCAGTTGGTTCGAAAGAGCCGCCGTCCGCTCCGGAAGAAGGGCAAATCGCCCGCGCTCGTCCGCTGCCCGCAACGCCGCGGCGTGTGCCTGCTGGTGAAGACGATGACCCCCAAGAAGCCGAATTCGGCCCTGCGTAAAATCGCGCGCGTTCGGTTGACGAACGGCTACGAGGTCACCGCGTACATCCCGGGCGAAGGCCATAATCTCCAGGAGCACAGCATGGTGCTGGTGCGCGGCGGCCGCGTGAAAGATCTGCCCGGCGTCCGCTACCACATCGTCCGCGGCACGCTCGACGCCCTCGGCGTCGAATCGCGGCGGCGGGGACGATCGAAGTACGGCGCGAAACGACCCAAAGCAGCGGCGGCAAAATAACGGACTCCCATGGCACGAAGACACCGAGCGGAAAAGAAGGAAGTCGCGACGGACGTTCGCTTCAACAGCCCGATCGTCGCGCGCATGATCACCGCGCTGATGCAGCGCGGCAAACGGTCCACGGCGCAGCGTATCGTATACGGCGCGCTGGAGGTCATCGGCAAGAAGGTCGAGGGCGATCCGATCGAGACGCTGAACCGGGCGCTCGACAACATCCGGCCCCACCTCGAGGTCAAGTCGCGCCGGGTGGGCGGCGCCACTTACCAGGTGCCCGTCGAGGTCAGCCCGGAGCGGCAACTCGCGCTGGCGCTGCGCTGGCTGCGGCAGTATGCGCGCGCCCGCAAAGGGCAGCCGATGGAGCGCGCACTCGCCGCAGAGATCCTCGACGCGTTCAACAACCAGGGCGCGGCGGTCAAAAAACGCGAGGATACCCACAAGATGGCGCAGGCCAACAAGGCCTTCGCGCATTATCGCTGGTGACGCTGAAGGCACGATTTCATGGTTGCCGCCTTGGAACATTCCGAACAGCGCAGCGCGGATGCCGCGGGCCCGTCCCGCGAGGCCGGCGGCCGCCGCCGTCCGCTCGCGCGCATGCGCAATTTCGGAATCGTCGCGCATATTGACGCCGGCAAGACGACCGTTTCCGAGCGTATCCTGTATTACAGCGGCCGCGTGCACCGGATGGGCGAGGTGCACGAGGGCAATACGGTCATGGACTGGATGCCGCAGGAACAGGAACGCGGTATCACGATCACCAGCGCCGCGACGACCTGTTTTTGGCGCGACCATCAGCTCAATCTGATTGACACGCCCGGACACGTGGATTTCACCGCCGAGGTGGAACGCTCGCTGCGCGTGCTGGACGGCGCCGTCGGCGTCTTCTGCGGCGTCGCCGGCGTCCAGCCGCAGTCGGAAACCGTCTGGCGCCAGGCCGACCGGTACCGGGTCCCGCGGATCGCGTTCGTCAACAAGATGGACCGCACCGGCGCCCGGTTTCGCTGGGTGGTGGACCAGATCCGCGAACGGCTCGGCGCGCGGCTGGCCGTGTTGCAGCTCCCGGTCGGCGAAGGCGAGACGTTTCGCGGGGTCGTGGACCTGGTGCGCATGGAGGCGTTGGCGTTTTCGGAGGCGGACCAGGGCGCGACCGTTACCCGCGGCCCCGTGCCGCTGGAGTTGCAGGTGGAAGCCGAACAGGCCCGCGCCGCGCTGATCGAGGCGGTCGCCGAGCAGAGCGAATCCGTGCTGGCGGCGTTTCTCGAATCTCCGGATGTTTCGGCGGATCGTCTGAGGGCCGGCATTCGGGAGGCGACGATCGCGGGCCGGCTGATCCCGCTGTTGTGCGGCAGCGCGCTGCGCAATAAGGGGGTGCAGCCACTGCTCGATGCAGTCGTGGATTATCTGCCTTCGCCGCTCGACGTTCCGCCCGTGACGGGGCATCACCCGAAGACCGGCGAGAGCGTCGAACGCCCGGCCGACGACGCGGCCCCGCTTGCCGCACTCGTGTTCAAAGTCGTCAACGACGCGTTCTTCGGCAAGCTGCTGTACACGCGGGTGTATTCGGGGACCTTGCGCAAGGGGGCGAATGTCTTCAATCCGCGCACGCGCAAGCGCGAGCGGATCGGGCGTATCCTGGAAGTGCACGCCAACCAACGTCGGGACGTCCAGGCGCTCTTCGCCGGAGAGATCGGCGGAATCGTCGGCGCCAAGTTCGCAACGACGGGCGACACGCTCTGCGCGGAAAATGCGCCCGTGCTGCTGGAGCGGATCGCCTTTCCTGAACCGGTCGTCGCGATGGCGGTGGAACCCCGCTCGGCGGCGGACCGCGCCGGCTTGGATGCGGCACTGCAGGCGCTGGCGGACGAAGATCCGACGTTCCGCGTGCGCGTGGACGCCGAGACTGGCCAGACCATCATCAGCGGCATGGGCGAGCTTCACCTCGAGATCCTGAAAGACCGAATGTTTCGGGAGTTCAAGGTGCAGGCGAATGCCGGGCGCCCGATGGTGTCCTATCGCGAAAGCATCGGCGCGGCCGCGGCCGGCGAGCACGTCTTCGAGCGTGAGATCGGCGGCAAGACCCATTACGGCCGCGTCGCGCTGGCCGTGGAGCCGCGCGGTCGCGGCGAGGGCAACGAAATCGTGTTCGAGGTCGGGGCCGACGAACTGCCGGTGGAGTTTCGGTCGGCGGTCGAGGAAGGGCTGCGCGACGCGCTGACGACGGGCGTGCTGGGAAATTATCCGGTCATTGATACGCGGGTGCGCGTTGTCGGCGCCGGATTCCGGCAGGCATGCGATTAGGCCGCGCGTGTAGGGATGGATCGGTTCGGTCAGGATGCGGCGGGTCGTGCCTTCCTCGACGATCTCGCCGGCATACATGACCGCGATCCGCTCGCAGACGCGCGAGATCA
>CAYLTB010000214.1:0-3691 GCA_964386675.1 uncultured Verrucomicrobiota bacterium | reverse complement strand
GCCCGAGCAGCGCGGCCCGGGACCGGGTAAGGAACAGCGGGTAGAGCAGTAGCAAGGCCGTGTAACCGCCGATGAGCCGCACCGCCGATCCCGCTCCCGGGGTGGCCGCGAGAGCCGCGCCGGCACAGATGGCCACCACGACCATATGCGCGAAATGATTCGGACAAGCGTACGTGCCGCTGGCCCGCATCCCGTAATCGTCGGGCCGCTGCATCCAGAGCACCATGCGCGTGCCCTGCTGATGCTGCACGATGGCATACCATCCGGCCAGGGAAACCAGTAACAAGAAGACGGACATCCATATCCGCCAGCGGCCGCCGCGACCGGCTAGCGCGGTCCACAGCAGATACGCCACCGGGCCGGTGCACATCATCAGAAACTTTTCGCGCGCCGGGTAGGTCGGGACCTTGAATTGGCTGAGTATCCCGGCGTACAGGAGAAACGGGAGCATCGCCGCCAGCGCCGGCGGCAGCGGAGGGGCCTCGGCATCCGGCGCGCGAAGCAAGCGCAGTCCGTAGATCGCCAGTCCCACGAATACGAGCGTCGCCAGCGGGCCGATTTCATATATCCGGACAGCGCCGAACAACACCATACCCAGGCCGACCGACAGAAAGACGCAGGCCAGCGAAAAGGTCTCCAGCGGGGAACGGTTGGCAGCAGGGCGGCGGGACGGCGACAAACCGGGGGGAGTCGAAAATGGCTCCGTCCGTGTCATGGATCGTCCGTCAGAATATGCGCCGAGGCACTACGATCACATCGCCCGTCTCGATCGCGATGTCGCCATCGGGATTCCGCTCGATCTCGTAGGCATCGGCCGAAATCTGCTGTCCGCCCCGGGACACCTGGATGCGCCGCGGGTTGGCGAACTCGGTGTACCCGCCGGCGGTGGCGATCGCCTGTAGCAGCGTCATGCCCCCCATGATCGGATAGCGCCCGGGCGCGCGCACCTCGCCGCGGACGAAATAGCTCCGCTGCGGCACGACGACATTCACCGTCACGTCGCGATAGATCTTGTTGGAGATGTAGGCGTTCTTGATCGTGCGCTCGAGTTCGGAACCCGTCATCCCCGCGGCGCGCACGTCGGGAATCAGCGGCAGCTTGATCAGCCCGTGCTCGTCAATGACCAGCTCAAACTGCTGCTCCGCGGGAGTCCGCACCGCGACCACGATAGCGTCG
Source organism: uncultured Verrucomicrobiota bacterium (assembly GCA_964386675.1). Classification (GTDB taxonomy): domain Bacteria; phylum Verrucomicrobiota; class Kiritimatiellia; order PWTM01; family PWTM01; genus CALGXT01. The sequence continues at coordinate 2,515 of CAYLTB010000214.1, read as the reverse complement.
CCGACCCGCAGGCGGTACGCGACAGCCGTGGGACCGGACGGCAGCGGCGCAGGCTGCGGGACGACCGGGGTTGGCGCCGATCCGACCGACCCGGACGGGGCGTAGGGTTGGCTGCGATCGAGCCGCAGCGGCGCGGGCAGGAACGGCCCGTCCTCCGATTCCTTGGTGGCGCACCCCGCGATGACCGCGACGCACAGCGCCGCTCCTGCGATAGCCTGGATCCAGCGATTCATTCTGCCCCGCGTCGTTCCCGTCTCGTTCAGCCGGCCGATCCACCCTCGCGCCCGGCGGGCAGCGTCTTGCCCTCCTCGGGACGATAGTAGTAGCTCGAGTAGTACGAATGATAATAGTAGTAGTAATCGTCGCGCAAGATGTTGATGTTGTTCAGCACCACGCCGACGATGCGTCCGCCAACGTTTTCGATCATCCGCTTGGCGCGCGCCGAGATCAGCCGCGGGTACTTGCGGTATTGCACGACCAGCATCACACCGTCCACCTCGCTCGCGAGAATGGAGGCGTCGCTGACGCCGACCAGCGGCGGCGAGTCGAAGAAGATGTAATCGTAGCGCGTTTTCAGGTTCTTGATCAGCTCGCGGATGCGCTGCTGGTTCAGCACGCCCACCGAGGAACGCGGCAGCTTGCCGCTGGGAAGGAAGTGCAGGTTGGGCACATTGGCCACCGGCTTGATCGTCTCCTCGATCGGAACGTCGCGCATCAGCACGTTCGTCAGACCGAACCGGTTCTGCATGCCCATGATCGCATGTTGCACCGGACGCCGCAGGTCGGAGTCCACGATGAGCACCTTATCGCCGATGGTCGCACAGACGTACGCGAGATTGAACAGCGTGGTGGACTTGCCCTCGCCGGCGCCGCCGCTCGTGACGGCGAAAGCCCCGCCGGATGCGCCCTTGTTGGCGAAGATCATATTCGTCCGCAGCACGCGATAGGCCTCGGCATAGGGACTGTCCGGACCCTCCTCGATCAGCGGTCGAACTTTCTGCGGGATGACGCCGATCACCGGCAGGCCCAGGTAGCGCTCCACGTCGTCCACGGTCTTTACCGAGGTGTCGAGGTATTCAATGAAATAGGCCAGCCCAACGCCCGCCGCGAGGCCGATGACCACGCTTACGATCACATTGACCGTGAAATTGGGACTGACCGGGCGGCGGATATCCGGGGGCACCGCGGGCTCGCTGATCTCGACCTGCGTGCGGGGCACCTCGAGCTTGATGCTCTCCTGTCGGACCCGGGCCTCGAGGGCCTCCAAAATGGACCGCTGCAACTGCACGTCGCGGTCGGCACGGTCGTACGGCAGAAATTTGTCGGCTTCCGCCGCGATGTCCGCGTCGCGCGCGGCCTTCAATTCGGACTCCAACGCATTGTACCGGGCCAGACTGACTTCATATTCTGCCCGCACACCGCGCAATAATCCGCGCAGGGCGCTTTCCATCTTGCTCAGCAGTTCCTCCCGGCCCGCTTTCATGCGGCGGATGTCCGGGTGATTCTCGCCGAGATTCTCCAGCATCAGCCGCAGGGATACGTCGGTGTCCACCAACTGTCGGCGGATCGCCGCGATTTCGGGATCGTTGACAATATACGCGGCCGCCTCCATCAACTCCGTGCCGCTGAGTCCCTCCAGTTGGTCGAGGCGCGCCTTTCGGGACAGCAAGTCCACACGGGCGGCGATACGGTCGGCCTCCAACTGCTGCAGGCGGATCTTGTCGGCCCGCATTCCGCGCGCCAGCAGGGCGACGCCCAGATCCTTGCGCAAGCGCTCGAGCTCCTGTTCGGCGGCATTGACCAGCTCGCGCTGTTTGTCCAACTCCTGCTGCATGGCGTCCAGGCTGCGTCGCAGCTCCTTCCGCTTCAGCGTCAGTCGCATGTCGCGGTACACATCGGCGATTCGATTGGCGATATCCGCGGCCTCCTGCGGATCCTCGCGGAAGACATTGATCGCAATGAGCGTCGTGTCGCGATACTGGTCCACCCGGATGCTGCGCGACAGGATCGCGTAGGCGTCCTCCGCGCTCAATTTTCCGCCATCCTTACGCCCGGCGCTCCACCGTTGCGCCAGGTTCAGCTCCTCAATGACCTTCATCAGGACGGGGCGCGATTGGATGATTTCGTATTGGGTGCGAAGAAAGTACGGATTGTAGCCGCCGCCCATCTGCCGCTCAAATACGTCCACATCGAGCGAGTCGTCGCGAACCTGAATGCGGGCCTGCGCCCGGTAGATCCGAGGCAGCGTGAACGTGTAGGCCGTGCCCGTCAGCACCACGAGCAGGGTCACCGCAAGAATGATCTCCTTGCGGGAGCGGATAACTCGCCAGTAGTCGAGGAAATGGAGGCCGGTTTCCGGGGGCGGTTGCGACTGTTGTTCCATAAAGGGCTGGTGCGCTTGAATGCTGCTATCACATAGGGACGCCCGGCGGAGGCGGGAACCGCCTCCGCCGGGCAAATCCACTCGTCGCCGTCGGCCGCAACGGCCGGCGCTGCAGACTTACAGTTGTATCCG
>CAYLTB010000213.1:0-3808 GCA_964386675.1 uncultured Verrucomicrobiota bacterium | reverse complement strand
AGAAACCCGATGACGGAAACACGATCGAACCTGGATTTGGGCGGCGAATGGCAGTTGTATATGGCGGGCGAGGGCGTGGCGATTCCTGCGACCGTTCCCGGCTGCGTCCACACCGACTTGCTCGCGGCCGGCCGCATTGAAGACCCCTTCTACCGCGATCGGGAGAACGCGCTCAAATGGATCGGAGAGACCGCCTGGCTGTACCGCCGCGAGTTCGAGGCGCCCGCCGAGTTGCAGCAGCGCGACGCGGTCATTTTGCGGTGCGAAGGACTGGACACGCTGGCACGCGTGCGGGTAAACGGCCGGGAAGTCGGGCGTGCGGACAACATGTTCCGCACCTGGGAATTCGACGTGCGGCAGACCTTGCTGCCCGGCCGAAACTCGATCGAAGTCGAGTTCGATCCGCCCCTGCCCTACCTCGCCCGGCGCCAGGCGGAGCGCCTGTTCGGATCCACGGGCGGCGTCAACCAGGAGCCGCAGGGCCGCTGCTGGCTGCGCAAGGAACCCTGCAACTTCGGCTGGGACTGGGGTCCGATCTGCGTTACCAGCGGCATCTGGCGGCCGATTCGCATCCTCGCCTTCGATACGGCCCGCCTGCGGGACACGCACATCCGGCAGATCCACGGCGCGGATGGCAGCGTCGTGTTGCGGGTCCGCGTGAACGCGGAACGCGTGGGCGGCGCCCCGCTGCCGCTGCGCGCGGAGGTCCACGTCAGCCGGGAAGGTCGGTCGGTGGCTTCGCAGGCCGCTTCGCTGAACGGCGACGGGGCGGAACTCTCGCTGCCGATCCCCGAACCGCACCTCTGGTGGCCCAACGGCATGGGCAGCCCATCGCTCTATGACGTCCGGGTCGAACTGCGCGCTGAAGGCCGTGAGGCGCGGCTCGACCACGCCTACTATCGCATCGGCCTTCGCCGACTGGAGCTGATTCGCCACCCCGACGCGTGGGGCGAATCGTTCCATTTCGAAGTCAACGGCGTGCCGTTCTTCGCCAAGGGCGCCAACTGGATACCGGCCGATACGTTCGCCCCGCGCGTGCGCCGCGAGGACTACGAGCGTCTGCTGCGCGATGCCGCCGCGGCCAACATGAACTTCCTGCGCGTCTGGGGCGGCGGGACGTACGAGGCGGATGTGTTCTATGATCTGTGCGACGAATTCGGCCTCTGCGTCTGGCAGGATTTCATGTTCGCCTGCTCCGCCTACCCGGCGCACGACGCCGCCTTTCTGGCCAACGTCCGGCAGGAAGCGTCCGACAACGTCCGCCGGCTGCGGCACCACGCATGTCTGGCCCTCTGGTGCGGCAACAATGAACTCGAAGAATGCGGTTTCGCCACGGACGACGGCGCGAACGGGCGGATGACCTGGGCGGAATACGACCGCCTATTCAACGAGCTGCTGCCGTCCGTCGTATCCGCACTCGACCCGGACCGCACCTACTGGCCCTGCTCCGGACATAATCCGATGGACCGGCGCAAGCCCAAGTTCGAGGGCGCCGGCGATTCGCACCTCTGGCAGGTCTGGCACGGACGACAACCGTTCGAGTGGTATCGGACGTCGTTCCACCGCTTTTGCAGCGAGTTCGGCTTCCAGAGCTTCCCGGAGCCGCGAACGGTGAACGGCTTTACCGTGGAAGCGGACCGCAACATCACCAGCCCCGTGATGGAACACCACCAGCGCAGCGGCATCGGCAACACGGTCATCGTCCAGTACCTATTGAGCTGGTTCCGAATGCCCAACGGCTTCGAAAACACGCTGTGGCTCTCGCAGATTCAACAGGCGCTGGCGATGAAATACGCGGTCGAGCATTGGCGCATCCACCGGCCGCGCTGCATGGGCGCGCTCTATTGGCAACTGAACGACTGCTGGCCGGTCGCCAGCTGGTCGTCCATTGACTACCACGGCCGGTGGAAGGCGCTGCACTATCTCGCGCGCCGATTCTTTGCGCCCTATCTGATTGCGGGAGTCGAGGACCCGGCGACCGGCCGCGTTGCGCTGCACGTCGCCTGCGACGCGCGGACGTCCGGCGACGCCGAAGTGCGATGGACTCTGACGACCGTCGCGGGCGAGACCGTTCGCTCGGGCATCGAACGTGTCGCGCTGCCGGTCAACGCCGCCGCGTCCGTCGGCGAACTGGACTTGTCGGCCGACGTGAAGGCGCGCGGCGCAGACGACCTACTGTTGTGGCTCGAGTTGGCGGTGGGCGGCGAACGCCGGTCGGAGAACCTGGTCACCTTCGTCCGGCCCAAGCGAATGAATCTGCCCGACCCGGAACTGGAGGTCGAAGTCCGATCCGACCGCAAGGGCGGCTTCCACTGCCGGGTCCGCGCCCGCCGGCCCGCGCTGTGGTTCTGGCTGGAGGCGGTGGGACTGGACGCGCGCTATTCCGACAACTTCCTTTGCCTGCCCGCGGGGGGTGTCGCCGAGATCAAGGCGACCCCTGCGGCGCGCATTGCGCTGCCGCGCTTTCGACGCGCCCTGCGGGCGCGCAGCCTGTTCGATACGTTTCAGCCGGCAAGATTCGGATAGGCGAAGGCGGCAAACCGGGGCATCGCGGCCATCGGGGCCGCATGCGGCAGATCCCCCCGCGCTCCTCACGGGACCGCCCGGGCCGAGGCGACGCGCTCAGCGACCCTGGACAGCGTGTGCCTTCCGATATTCCTTGACGGCTTTGTCCAGATCGCGAAACGCGCGGGTAGCATTCTCCTTGATTTCTTCGTAGCGGACGATTCCCATCAGGGTCGAGGCGGCGGCGTCCGTTACGATGACATACGGAATAAAGCGCCCGGTGTCCTGCCCGCGCACGAGCCGCTGTACACCTTCCGGAAGCGCGGAAATACCGGTCGCATAGACCATGACGGCATCGGATCGCAGACGCTTGATGATCTCTTTGCTGGCGTCCGCGCACAGCGGACAGGTCGTCTCCGTGTCGCTGATCAGAAATGCCATCGGCTTGCCCGCGGCCCGCGCCGCTTCCGCGGCTTCCGCCGCCTGTCCCGCCGTGAAGCTCTTGGGCGGCATATTGAATCCGGCCTGTGCCGTCGCGGTCAACAGGATCAGCGCCGCCGTCCACACCCTTCGTTGGTTCATGCCCCGCTCCTTTTCTTGACTGCGCTCACGCGCTAAATCGGAAATGAATCACGTCGCCGTCTCGAACCCGGTAATCCTTGCCCTCGAGCCGCAGCGTACCCTGTTCGCGGCATCGCGACAAAGCCCCCGCCGCGAGCAAGGCATCGTACGCCACGGTTTCGGCCCGGATGAACCCCCGCTCGATATCGCTATGGATCTTACCTGCCGCCGCGTGGGCATTCGTGCCGTCGCGGATCGGCCACGCGCGCACTTCGTCGTCGCCCACCGTAAAGAAGCTGATCAGGCGCAGGCAGCGATAGGCGGCCTGAATCAGACGGACGCGCGCCGGTTCGGTCAGGCCGTAATCCCTCAGAAACTCCCGCTGCGCTTCCGGGTCCAACTGCGCGATTTCCGCTTCGAGCGTCGCGCAGAACGGCAGCACTTCCAGGCCGCGGGCGGCGGCCGCCGCCCGCAACGGTTCGGGCGCGCCCGCTCCGATGGCGTCCTCGCCGATGTTCGCGACAATCAGCAGCGGTTTCTGGGACAGAAACTGGTAGGTCCGCAGCAGCTTTTCCTCGTCCTCGCGCAGCGTCAGGTCGCGCAGCGGTCGGTCGGCGCCCAACTCGGCGCGAAGATGTTCGAGCAGTTTCAGTTCGGCCTCGGAGACCTTCTGGCCGCGGTGGCGGTCCTGTGCGATGCGTTCGAGGCGGCGTTCCACCTTGTCGAGATCCGTGACGACCAG
>CAYLTB010000212.1:0-3849 GCA_964386675.1 uncultured Verrucomicrobiota bacterium | reverse complement strand
CTCCGGCAGGATGCGCGACAGGGTCACCGAGCACTCCGCGACGTTGACCGTCGAGAGCGGCACGACCATCGGGCCCGCGGGCGACAGGTAGCTGCCGTCCGCGCCGAAGGACAGCGACGGCTTGCGGTCCGGGAAGTTGACGACGCGCGCGATTTCCGTTTCCAGCGCCGCGCCGTGTGTCGCCCGCAGTCCCGCCCCAAAACGGATCGTATAGACCCCGCCCGGTGCGAAATCGGCCTCGATCGTCAAGCCCCCGCCGCGCCAGGATTCCAGCGGCGCCAGGCGGAAAGGCAGTTTGGGCTCGATGGCGATAAATTCGACGGCCTCGGCGGGATTCAGGGTGCCCGTGAAGTAGACATCCAGCGATGGCGCGCCAAACGAGGGCACGTTCGGTTCGAGGCGCGTCAGCGCCAGGCGCGATGAAATGTTCAAGCGTTGCGATATGGACTGTTCCAGTCCCAACGTGCCGGTCTGTGGGAGGATGCCTTTTTCCAGATCCAACCGCAATTCGTCGGCCGGCGGCGATACCACGGTGAGCAGCACCTCGCGCGCGACGGTTTCGCCGACGAACCGGTAGGCCAGGACGCCTTCCTCGCCGGGCCGGCGAAGGGTCAACCCACGGGCCAGAGCGGAACGCGCCGGCGGAGCGTTGAACGTCAACCGCAGTACCACGCCGTCTTCCGTGACGCCGGCCTGCTCCACCCGCAGCAATCGCAGCGGCGCGGATCGCACCGTGAAGGCGCGCTCGCCGGTCACCGGACGGCCGCGGCGGTCGCACAGGGCGTCGTCCAGGTTCGCCTCGAAGGTCTGGCACAGCGGCCAGGGCTCGTCGGGTGTGAAGACCAGTTCGCGGTCGCTCTTCCAGAGGAAGCGGCCGGCGACCGACGGGTTGAAACGGATCGGCGTCTCGGCGGGCGACCGTCCGACCTCGGCCACGGCCGCCATCGGCGCGCTGAAGCGCCAGCGCAACAGCGCCGCGCCCTCGACCTGCGCGCCATTGCCGGGCAGAAACTCGCGCACCCACACCGCGCCGGGTCGCGCGCCGCCCGACCCGCGCCAGACGCCCCAGGCGTTGACAATAAGAAAAGCGAAGGCCAGCCAGAACCACCGACTGCGACCGGCACGCGTCGTTGCGGCTTCTGCCGGCGGCGGGGCGAACGCCGTGGCGGGGTCCATGCCTTCCAGCACGGCGTCGAGATCGCTTTCGGTCGGTGCGCGGCCGGCGGCGCGCTGTTCGAGCGCGTCGAGGATCTGCCGCTCGAGATCGGCGGCGATCGCATCGCGCAAGGCGTGAGGGCGGTCGGCGAGCGCGGCGCGGACGTCATCGAGGTAGCCGCGAATGCGGGCGGCGAGCGTGTCGGGCAGGTTCATGCGTCGGATTCCTTTTTCTGCGAGGGCGATTGCAATTGATGGAGGTCGTCCACGAGGGCTTCGAAATAGGCGTTCAATTCGGCGAGGCGCGCGCGGCCGCGCGGCGTGAGCGAATAATAGCGCCGCGGGGGTCCGCTCGCCGAGGCTTTGTCGCGCGCCTGGACAAAACCCTCGGCGCGCAGCCGGGCCAGCACGGGATAGACGGTGCTTTCTGAGACCTCCAGCGCGGGCCGCTCGCGGAGGCGCTGCACGATCTCGTAGCCGTAGCTCTCGCCGTGACGCAGCAGCCGCAGCGCGCAGAGCTCCATCAGCCCCTTGCGCAACTGCGTGACCCAGGATTCGGCGCCGGTACTTTGCATAGCGTACTACCGAAAACGTAGTACCGGTTTCGCGGGCGCGCAAGGAAAAAAACGCCGCAAGGAAAACGCGACCGTGAAAACAGGGGCCCCTGGATTCCCGAACCCCGTCCAACCGCAGCGGCGGTCCGCGCGCCGCTGTTTCGACCAACCTCCGCCCGCCGCGGCCGGCGGGGGCTACGGGAGGCTTCGGGAAACCGGCGCCCCGCGGGGTCGGCGCCCCAACCGCCAGGCCAGCGCGGCATTCGCCAGCAGCAGCGCGCCGCAGAACGCCAGCACGCGTTCCACGGGGCGCGGGTCGCCCTCCGCAAAATCCTTGAGGTAACGGCCGGCGAGGATGAACGCGATTTCCCCGATGCCCCATGCCCCGCCGATCGTCAACCCCATGCGCAGCCGGGGGGAGAATCCGCGCGTGCGGCGCGCCCGCACCACGACCAGCGGAAACGCGCTGCCGATCGTCGCGCCCAGCCCCAGCCCCCACAGCGGCGCCCAACCGATGCGCGGTGTCCAGAGCAGCAGGCCCAGGCACGGCAGCGCGGCCAGTTGCAAGCCGGCCAGCACGCGCATCGGGCCGCGCCGGTCCGCCAGCGCGCCCCAGCCGAACGCGCCCAGCGCCCCAGTGATTCCCGTGGCAAAGACCGTTGCGCCGCCCCAGCCCTGGCCCGCGGAATCCGGAAAGCGCCGCACCAGCAGCACGGCGATGAAGCGCGCCAGCAGGCAAAGGACCGTGGCTGTGCCGAATCCCAGCGCCATCAAGGCGGGCAGTCCGCGCTCGGTTTCGACGCCCGCGCCGGTTTCTTCGACGTGGCCCTCCATCCGGTGCAGGCCGGCGCGTGCGGCCCCGAACGCCAGTAACAGCGATGGCAACGCCAGCAGCCAGAAACCGCGCAGCCGCCAGGCCTCGGCCCAGACCCCGCCCACGAGCCCGCCGATCGAGAAACCGAAGTAGCCCGCCGACATGAAGAAGCCCACGGCCGCGCCGGCTCGCCGCGCGCTCAGACCGTGTACCGCCAGCGCCGCCTCCGGGTGAAGCACCCCGATACCGAGCGCCGAGAAGAACAGCAGCGCCGCGGCGCCGCGCAGGGTGGGGGTCAGTCCGATCAGCGCCGTCAACGCGGCCAGCGGCGGAGCGGCCACCAGGATGATGGGCAGCCCGCGCCGCGACAATAGCCCGCCGATGAGCGGTTGCACGATATTGATCAGCAGCGACCACGCGCCGATCAGCGCGGCGACCGCGCCGATGTCGCGGCGGAAATGTTCCGTCAGCGTCGGCTCGAGGATCGGCGTGGTCAGTCCGCCGTAGAAATCCACGGTGAAATGCAGCAGCACCAGCAGCGCGAACGCCGTCCGCGGCGCGCAACGCAGGCCCCGGATCACTCCCTCCGCCGTCGGCTCCGCGTCGGCGTTCATGCCCCGGCGCACTCCCGCCATGCGGCGACCAGCGCGTGGAAGTTCTCCTCGGTCTTTGCCGTGGGCTCCAGCAGCGAGTCGCCCGGCGCGAGAATAAATGCGCGGGGTCCCGCGAATTCGTCCATCGCGCGATGCACGGCCCGGCGCACGTCGTCGCGTGAACCGCGGGCCAGGACGTGCTGGTTGTTCACGCCGCCGCAGAGCGCGACGCGTCCGCCCAGCCGTTGGCGGAGCAGCGCCGGCGTGGTTCGCGGCGCCCGGTCGTCCAGGTTGCACAGAACGTGGATACCGCTCCGGGCGAGCGCGTCGAGCAAGGGGTTGACGCCGGAATTCATGCAGTAGGCGTAGAGGATGCCGGCGCTCCGCGCGAAAGCCGTCTCGGCCCGCAGGTGCGGAAGCAGAAAACGGTCGAACAGCTCCGGAGACCAGAAATCGGCGGTCTCGTACCAGCCGCGTCGAACGACATACTCGACGCCGGCCTCGGCCATCAGGACCAGGTTGTCCCGGTTCCAGCGCGCCACGAGGGCGGCATAGTCGGACAGAAACTCGGGGTCGTCCATTGCCCACAGCAGCACGTTCTCCACGCCCTCGAGGTTGTCGATCGAGCCGTCGAACACCGGCAGGCGCGTGTGCTGGCTGCCGATGACGGCGTCGCGGATGCTCTCGCGGGAGTCGCCGATGTCGATGCCGACGATCTCGTTGCGCGGCACCA
>CAYLTB010000211.1:0-3858 GCA_964386675.1 uncultured Verrucomicrobiota bacterium | reverse complement strand
GCCGACGGAGGCTTCCGAAGTCGCCTACCGAACGGCCGCGACCCTGGCGCTGCGGGACGCGCTGCGGGCGGGTCGGCCCGTGCTGCTCGAACCGGTGATGGCGTTGGAGATCGTGACCCCGGACGAGCATCTGGGCGACATTCTGAACGATTTGAACGCGCGCCGGGCGCGCGTGCGCGAGATCGAGGCGGGGGCGGGCGTCACGACGGTGCGCGCGGACGCGCCTCTGATTGAGCTGTTCGGTTACACGACGCGGTTGCGATCGCTGTCGAAAGGGCGGGCGGCGGGGTCGATGGAGCCCCGGCGTTTTGACGAGGTGCCGGAACCGTTGCGAGCGGCGGTGTTGAGTCGTTGAAAGGCGGAATCATGAGCCAACGGATACGAATCAGATTGCGCGGATATGATTACCGGGTGCTGGATCAGTCCACCCGCGAGATCGTCGAAACGGCGAAGCGCACGGGCGCGCGGGTGGCGGGGCCGATCCCGATGCCGACGCGGATCGAGCGCTACACGGTGAACCGCAGTCCCCACGCGGACAAGAAATCCATGGAACAGTTTGAGATCCGCACGCACAAACGCGTGCTGGACATCATTGAACCGACGGCGCGGACGGTGGACGAGCTGAAGAAGCTCAATTTGCCGGCGGGCGTGGACATTACGATCCGGGTGTAAACGAGCCATGAATGCTTTGTTGGGCAGAAAACTGGGCATGACCCGCATCTTCGCTGCGGATGGCCGGCAGGTGCCGGTGACGGCGATCGAGGCGGGGCCGTGCGTGGTCGTGCAGCGCAAGACGGTCGAGCGGGACGGCTACAGCGCCGTGCAGATCGGCTTTGCCGAGCGGAAGGCCGCCGGGCTTTCGAAGCCGGAGGCCGGTACGTTCGCGAAGGCCGGCGTGGCCGCGCCGCTGCGACACCTCGCGGAAGTGCGGGTACCGGCGGAGGAGACGGCGGAAGCCGGCGCGGCGTACACTGTGGAGATCTTCAAGGACTGCGGATTCGTGGATGTCACGGGCGTCACGAAAGGTCGCGGCTTCCAGGGCGTCATGAAGCGCCACGGGATGGCGGGCCAGCCGGCGGCGCACGGCCATACGATGCATCGCCGGCCGGGGTCGGTGGGTATGCGCGAGGAGCCGGGCCGCCTGCTGAAGAACAAGCGGCTCCCCGGCCACATGGGACACGTCCGGGTGACGACCCATAATCTGCGGGTGGTGTCGGTGCGGCCGGAAGACCATGTGCTGTTGGTGGAAGGATCCGTGCCCGGACCCGTCGGCGGCCTCGTGCAGGTGCGCAAGGCGGTCAAGAAGTCGGCGGGGGTGTCATGAGCAAGGTCCCAGTTAGAAACATGGCCGGCGAAAACCGGGGCGAACGGGTGATCGCGGACGATCTGCTTGTCCTGGACCGCGGCGCGGCGGCGGTGTTCGACGCGGTCGTCGCGCAGCGCGCGGCGGCGCGCGCGGGCACGGCCAGCGTCCTGCGGAAGGGCGAGGTGGCCGGCAGCAACAAGAAACCGTGGCGCCAGAAGGGGACCGGCCGCGCGCGCGCGGGCAATCGGCGCTCGCCGATTTGGCGGGGCGGCGGCTCGGCCTTCGGCCCGAAGCCGCGCGACTACGCGAAGCCGTTGCCGAAGAAGATGGCGCGCCTGGCCTTTCGCCGCGCGATCAGCGAGAAGATCGCCGCGGGCGAGGTCGCGGTAGTCGAGTCGCTGACGCTGCCCGAACCGAAGACCCGGCACGTCGCGGAATTTGTCCGACGGATGGGCGCGGCTAAGGGCGCCTTGATCGTCGTGGAGCGTGCCGATCCCGCGCTGGCGCGCGCGGCGCGCAACCTGCCCCACGTGCAGGTGCGCACGGCCGATTCGGTGAGCACCTACGAAGTCCTGCGCTGGCCGAGCCTGATCGCGACGGCCGAAGGATTCCAGGGCTTGGAACGCCGGCTGCGCGGCGCGGCCGGGAGGGGCGAATGAAACAGTCCTATCAAGTGATTCGCAAAGTGCTCGTGACCGAAAAAGGCACGCGGTTGACCGCGGCGGAAAACAAGTACCTGTTCCGCGTGGATCCCCGGGCCGACAAACGCGAGATTCGTCGCGCGGTCGAGGAGCTGTTCAACGTGCACGTCACCCGCGTCAACACGATGGTGCGGGCCGGCAAGAAGAAACGGGAGCGGACGCCCAGCTACGGACGGACGTCCGACTGGAAACGCGCCGTCGTCACCTTGAAGGCGGGCGATTCGATCCCGCTGCAATGAGGCAAGCGCCATGGCCCTGAAGAAGAGCAAACCCTATACGCCGAGCCGTCGGTACACAGAGCTGCCGGCGTTCGACGAAATCACGAAAAAAGAGCCCGAACGTTCGCTGTTGGCGTCCCGGCGCTCGCGGGCGGGACGCAACGCGCAGGGGCGCGTGACGATTCGCCATCGCGGCGGCGGGCACAAGCGCCGGTATCGCATCGTGGATTTCCGCCGCGACAAGCGGGACATTCCCGCGCGCGTCGCCGCGATCGAGTACGACCCGAACCGGTCGGCCCGACTGGCGCTGCTGTTCTATCGGGACGGCGAGAAGCGCTACATTCTGGCGCCCGACGGGCTGAAGGTCGGCGCGACGGTCGTCGCCGGCGAGAACGCGGAACCCGCGATCGGCAATGCCCTGCCGTTGTCCCGGATTCCGCTGGCGTTGCCGGTGCATGCCGTGGAGCTGCGGCCGGGCGCGGGGGCGCAGATCGCCCGCGCCGCGGGCCAGACGGTGCAGCTGATGGCGCGCGAGGGCGGGTACGCGACGCTGCGGCTGCCATCGGGTGAAATCCGCCGCGTGCTCGAGACCTGCTATGCGACGGTCGGACAGGTCGGCCACATCGAGCACATGAATGTCTCGCTGGGCAAGGCGGGCCGTAAGCGGTGGCTGGGCATCCGTCCGACGGTGCGCGGCGTCGCGATGAACCCGGTGGACCACCCGATGGGCGGCGGCGAGGGCCGCACGTCCGGCGGCGGTCATCCGGTCTCGCCGTGGGGCCAACTGACCAAGGGCAAGAAGACGCGGTCGCCCAAGCGGGCGTCCAACCGCTTCATCGTGCAACGGAGAAAGAAATAAGCCATGGCGCGCTCAATCAAGAAGGGTCCGTTTGTTGACGAAAAGCTGATGAAGAAGGTGGCGCGCCTGAACCAGACGGGCGAACGCCGCCAGGTCAAGACCTGGTCGCGCCGTTCCGTCGTGGTTCCGGAGTTTGTGGGGCACACCTTCCTCGTGCACAACGGCAAGACGTTCATCTCGGTGTTTGTCACCGAGAACATGGTCGGACACAAGCTGGGAGAGTTTTCGCCGACGCGCACGTTCCGCAAGCACGGCGCGGCGACGGACAAGACGGTGGCGCTGAAATAACGGGCGGCCTTGCCGCTTGACGCGGGACGCGGTGCGTGTATAATCCGCCGCCTTTGCCGCGCAACAGCCGCCACGGAGCGGTTCTATGGATATCGAAGCGAAAACGAGATTTGCAAGAATAGCGCCGCGGAAGGCGCGCGACTTGGCGCGCGCGATCACCGGCCGCAGCGTCGCGGGCGCGCTGGAGATCATCGAGGTCAGCGAGCGCAAGGCGGCGGCGTTGATCGGCAAGACGTTGAAATCGGCGATCGCCAATGCGGAGAACAACCACAAGATTTCCGCGGATACGTTGCGCGTGAAGAGCGCCGTCGTGGACCCCGGTCCGTCGCTGAAACGCTATTGGCCGCGGTCGCGCGGCATGGCCAGTCCGATCCGGAAACGGACCAGCCATGTCGAGGTCGTGTTGACGGACGGGAAATAGGCGCGGGGCAGGGAAAGGAGCCGGACTTGGGCCAGAAAGTAAATCCGATTGGGTTCCGGGTCGCG
>CAYLTB010000210.1:0-3878 GCA_964386675.1 uncultured Verrucomicrobiota bacterium | reverse complement strand
ACGCCATCCAAGCCGCCTCGTGCGGCGCCCATTCCGGCGGGTGTCGGAAACGCGGCGTCGGCGCAGTCGGGCCGCCGGCGGTGATCGTACCGGGCTCAAGCATGGCGCAGGTCAAAATGCCATGCGTGCGCTCTCAAATCCAGCGGTTTTGATCAGCGGGGCGCCGCCGGCGCCGGCGCCGGCGGCGGAATGGCGCTTCGCAGCGATCGGACCGCTGACGCAAGGTCTGCCTGCCTCAACAGGTGCTCGCCGACGAGGATGGCCCGGACGCCCGCGGCGTACAGACGGGCGACATCGCGCGCGTTTTGGATGCCGCTTTCGCTCACCAGCAACGCGTCGGGCGGCGCGTCGGCGGCCAGTTGTTCCGTGACGGCCAGATCCGTTCGGAAAGTGCGCAAATCGCGGTTGTTGATCCCGATGACGCGCGCGCCGCATTCGACGGCGCGCGCCATCTCGACGGCGTCATGGACTTCGACCAGGGCCGTCAGGCCCTCGTCCTCCGCCGCGGCCCGGAAGCGCCGCAGATCGCCGTCGTCCAACGCCGTCGCGATCAACAGAACGGCCGAGGCGCCGAGCGCGCGCGCCTGACAGATCTGCCATTCGTCCACCACGAACTCCTTGTACAGCAAGGGCAGGGATACGGCGTCACGGACGGCGCGGAACGGAATTTCGCCGCCCCCAAAATAACGCTCGTCCATGAGCACGGAAATGGCGGCCGCGCCGCCCGCGGCATAGGCGCGCGCGATCGCGGGCGGGTCGAACGGGTCGCGCAGAATTCCGGCCGAAGGCGAGCAACGCTTCACCTCCGCAATGACCGCCAGCGGCGCGGCCCGCAGGGCTGTTTCAAATGAGGGCGGCGACGTCGGATGCGGGATCGGCGGCCTTCCGGCCGCCTTCCATGCGGCCACCTCGCGCCGTTTGTGCGTCAGGATCTCGTCGAGAATCGTCATTGCGACGCGCCGAACCGGTGCAGATAAGCGTCAATAAACACGTCAAGATCGCCGTCGAGCACTCCGGCGGCGTTGCCGACCTCGACGTCGGTCCGATGGTCCTTGACCATCGTGTAGGGCTGGAGCACATAGGATCGGATCTGACGACCCCAGGCAATCTCGCCTTTTTCTCCGTAGAACTGCTCCGCGTCCTTTCGCTGCCGGTCCAGCTGCATTTCGTACAGACGCGCTCGGAGCATTTTCATCGCCTTGTCGCGATTGCTGTGCTGCGAACGCTCGGCCTGGCAGGCGACGACAATGCCGGTGGGCAGATGCACGATGCGCACGGCGGAGTCCGTCTTGTTCACATGTTGGCCGCCGGCGCCGCCCGCGCGATAGGTGTCTATGCGGAGGTCCTTTTCGGCGATTTCCACCTCGATGTCGTCGTCAAGTTCGGCGGAGACGTCCACCGCGACGAAGGAGGTGTGTCGGCGCTTGTTGGCATCAAACGGACTGATGCGCACCAGGCGATGCACCCCGCGTTCCGATTTCAAGAAACCGTAGGCGTAGGGGGCGGCTACCTGTACCGTCGCGCTCTTGATGCCGGCTTCGTCGCCGGCCTGGACATCCAGCACCCGCGCCTCGAATCCCTTGCGCTCAAAATATCGAAGGTACATACGCAGCAGCATGTCCGCCCAGTCGCAGGACTCTGTGCCGCCGGCGCCGGCATGAAGGCTGACATAGGCGTTATTCGGGTCCAGCTTGCCGCCCAGCAGCGTTCGCAACTCCAGATCCTTCCGGATCTGCTCAACGCGCGCCAGCGCACGTTCGACCTCGGCCAGCGCTTCCGACCGAGCGCGGTCGTCCGTTTCACTTCGTGCCATTTCCAGGAACAATTCGGCGTCGGCGTACCGAGCGAGCATCTCGTCGTAGGGTTCGACGAGGGCTCGGATCGCGTTGGTGCGCGCAATGACTTCGCGCGCCTGATGACGATCGTTCCAGAATGTCGTTTCAGCCGCCCGCTCCTGCAGTTCGGCCAGGGTCCGCCGTTTTTTTTCGACGTCAAAGATACCCCCGCATTTGCTCGATTCGTTCGCCCGACTCCGCGAATCGTTTGCGAATCTCATCCAGGTCCAGCATGGGGGTTCTCCAACAGCGCCGTTCTAGGGCACGGAATCCGGTGTATTCAGTCGTTCCAGTTCATCCGGGGAGAGGTCGAACCCCGGCAGGGCCGGCGGCGGCTCGCCGTCCTCGTCCGGCTCCTCAAAACGCTGGCGTCGAAGTTGCCGTTCGCGTTCGGCCTGCTGGGCGGCGGCTTCCCGCTCCAGAGGATCGAGGTCCACTCCGTGCCGCAGCAGCTTTTCCCGAAGCGGGACCGAGTCCGGCTGGAACACGAACGCGCGTTTCCAGAACGGGAGCGCCTCCGCCGTGCGGCCGAGCGCGTGCAAGGCGTCGCCGCAGTGGTCCAGGATTTCGGGCTCCTCCGGTTCTTTTTCCACTGCGCGGCGCAGTTCCGCCAGCGCCTCCTCGAGCCGTCCCTGGCGGAAATAGATCCAGCCGAGCGTGTCAATGTACGCGGCGTTGTCGGGCTCCTCGGCCAGCGCGCGACGCACCAGCTCCAGCGCGCGATCGAGATGCAGCCCCCGGTCGGCCCAGGAATACGCCAGGTAATTGAGCGCCGCAGGGTGCTTCGGATCGAGTTCGATCGCCTTCATCAACATTTCCGCCGCGCGATCCATATGGCCGTCGCGTTCCAGCGCGGCGCCGAACCAGAAGTAAAATTGCGCCGTCAGGAGTTCCGCGCTCTCCGGCTGCGTTTGCGCGCGCGCCAGGGCCGCGTCGAACCAGCGGATCGCTTCGCCGTGCCGCTTGACAAAATGCTCGAAAAGGCCGGAATACAGCGCGACCAGCACGTCCTTGCCTGCCGCATCTACCGCCGCGAGCACCGCGCGGGCGTTCTCCTGCGCCGCCGCGTCCGACGGCGGTGCGGCGGCCAGTCGCACAAAAAGCTCGATGGCCAGCGGCTCCGTCTGCATGGCGTGCCGCAGCCGTTCTGCGGCCGCCGCCGTGCGGCCATCCTGTGCGAACGCGTAGGCGGCGCGAACCCGCAGCTCGGGACTGATCGTGTCGGGATCTTCTCCAGACAATTGGTTCTCGATGCTTTCATATACGGCGCGCGCATCTCCGAATTCACGGCGCTGTAGATGGATCTGCGCCCGCGCCTCCGCGATGCGCAGGTCGGCGGGAAAGCGGCGTTCGCCGTCCCGTAGCAGCTCCAGCGCCGCCGCCGGGTCCTCCTCCGCCAGCAGGACGGCGAGCCGGACGAAGGCCGTCGGTTCCGGCGCGTCGCCGTTGATGGCGGAACGGAACGCCCGCATCGCCTTCTCCCGTTCCCGGCGCACCGCATACAATTCGCCAAGGTAATGATGCACCTGGCTGTTTCGCGGCTCCGCGGCGGCCAGGGCCTCCAGCCGGGAAATCGCCGCCGGCACGTCGCCCGCCGCGATGAAGCGGAGCGCCAGCCGGCGTTTCATATCGGGGTCCGCGGCCTCGACGCGACGGAACTCCTGCAGGGCTTCTTTCGCCCGCCCGTTTAGAATCAGCAAGTCTCCCAGCGCCATGCGCAAGGCGTGATCGCCGGGGCGGGCCGCCAGCGCGCGGCGGATCGCCGCGATGGCGAGTTCGCGGTGATGGCGCGCCTCCTCCGGATCCGCCGCGCGCGCCGCAGCGCGCGCGCGCAGGTCCGCCACCAGTCTCAATAGATCAAGTGGCTGCCGGACGCGTTGGACGGCTTGTTCCGCGAGATCGAGCGCCTCGGCTTCGCGATGGCGGGCGGCCAGCATCAGGGCGGCCATCAGGGCAGCCCGCTCGTCGTTGGGCGCGCGTGCGGCGGCGCGTTCGAACGCCGCGCCGGCTTCGTCCGCGCGATTCAGCCGGCGATAGACGTTG
>CAYLTB010000209.1:0-3880 GCA_964386675.1 uncultured Verrucomicrobiota bacterium | reverse complement strand
GGGCCAACTGCGCTCGGTTGCGCGCCAGATTACAGTGCCGTTCCACAAAATCCTCCGGAGAAAGCCCCAGGTGTTTCGCCAGTCGAGCGATGTCCAATGGGGTCAGCAACACATGACCTTCCCAGCGGCAGCACGCACCGCAGCGCCGACAGGTTTCGCGATCTTCCATCAGAGCTCCCGCAGCCCGGGAAACGGCGAGAGCGCGCGGTCGAGTACGCCCTGAAGATAGGCGATACAAATGCCGTAGTTGGTAATCGGGGTTCGACGCTCCCCCGCGCGGTTCAATCGGTTCAACATCTCGCGCCGCGTCAGCATGCAGCCGCCGCAATGTATGATCAGCCGGTAATCCGGCAGGTCCGCGGGGTAATCGCGCCCGCAGGCTACGTCAATCCGCAGGTCGAGACCGGTGTACTGCCGCAGCCAGCGCGGGATCTTGACGCGGCCGATATCGTCTTCGAGCGCATGATGGCTGCAGGCTTCGGCAACCAGCACCCGGTCCCCATCGCGCAGTCGTTCGATCGCGCGCGCGCCGCGAACCATTTCCGCCAGGTCGCCTTTGAAACGGGCGAACAGAATGGAGAAGGTGGTCAGCGGCACCGTAGGGGGCGTGTCGGCCACCACTTTCATCACCACCTGGGAATCGCAGACCACCAGCGCGGGCGGATCTCGCAGCCGATCGAGCAATGCGGCGTATTCTCGTTCCTTTACGACCAGCCCGGCGGCGTCCGAGTCCAGTAGGTCGCGGAGAACCTGCGCCTGCGGTAGAATCAGCCGCCCTTTGGGCGCCTGAAGGTCAATCGGCACGACCAGAACACACAAGCGGCCCGGCGGCACTAGGTCTCCCACCAGCGTCGGGGCCTGAAGCCGATCGGGCGGCAACGCACGAATGAGGGCTTCCTTGATATCGGCCAGGTGATGGTCTCGATCCGCGAAGGACACCGCGCTGACGACCGGAACTGGCCCATGAACCGCGAGCCGGGCGAGGTAATTGCCCGATGGATGGCGGACGTCCGATTTGTTGATGACCGGCACGACCGGCAGCCCGCGCCGGGCGGCCTCCGCGACGACCTCGTCCTCGAATGCCGTCCACACGTCGGCTTCCAGCACCAGCACCGCAATATCAGCGCGGTCAAATACGCGTCGCGTCCGCTCGATGCGTTTCGACGCAAGGACGGAAGCGTCATCCAGACCGCCGGTATCGAGCAGCGTGACCGGCCCGAGCGGCAGCAGTTCGATCGCTTTCTCGACCACGTCCGTCGTCGTGCCCGGCACGGGAGAAACGATCGAGACCTGTTGGCCGGCGATCCAGTTCACCAGACTCGATTTGCCGACATTGGCCCGCCCGAAAAAACCGATCTGGATTCGCATTCCGGCAGGAGTCCGATTCATGACGGCTGCCGATGACGGAGGCCCGGCACCTCTTTGTGTCTTGCCGGCGTGACAGGCCGATGTTCGAAAACCCCGGTGATGCGATTCTTTACGACGGCATGCCACACGAAGAACCGACCGTTCATCGCGACATACACGCCGGGCGGCAGTGTCTGAACGAAGGCGAGCGAGCTGCCCAGATTGAACACGCCGTCCGAGCTGCCGAACGTATAGGGAACCATGGCGCCGGTAAGAACGATGGTCTTGTCCGTGATGCGCCGCCCCAGATACAGCGCCGTCTCGCACATCGTGTCGGTCCCATGCGTTATAATAATCCGCCGCTCGCGGCTACGCTCGCACGCCGACAGAATCCGGCGACGGTCCGCCTCCTTCAAGTCAAGGCTGTCCTTGAGCATCAAAACGCGCAGGCGCGTCGGCAACCGCGACCGCCCCAGCGCCAGCATTTCCGGCAGGTGCGTTCGCCGGAAGTAGAGGCGCCCGCGGATCTCGTCATATTCCTTGTCGAACGTGCCGCCCGTTGCGAGCACCAGAATCGGATCTGAAACACCGGATGTTTTCATGTTACCGCCGCCGTCGTGCAGTCGCTTGAAAATAATGGCGTCGCTCTCTCGACGCAACACCCGACCTTCATGCAGGCGGTGTCGGAGATAAGCGTGAAGGAACCGTGCCGGCCCGGAGCCGGCGTAGCCGGGGTTTCTTGCGTATGCTTAATGAGAGGGCGCCGTTTCGCGGTCACGCCTGGACGAAGCCGAGTTCTTTCGGCGCAGCGGTCTGCCGGCGCCGCCGCGACCTGATGCCGGCGGGCCGTCGGCGGCGCAGAATGCCGACGATATCGTCACGGCAGCGAGCCGCGCGCGACCATCGCCTGACAAACATTCTGAACCGCCAGGCACATCGCGGCGTCGCGAAGGGTCAAATCTCGATCCCGCGCGATTCGGAAGACTTGATCGAAGCGTTCCCGCATCCGCTGGGCCAGGCGCGCCCGCACTTCGTCAAGGGTCATTTGTTCGTACTGTGTTTCCTGCGTGTATTCGAGATAGGACACAAATACGCCTCCTGCATTGCAGAGGATATCCGGAATGACCAGAATGTCCCGTTTCTGCAGGATGACGTCGGCGTCCGGCGTGGTAGGTCCGTTGGCGCCTTCGGCGATGATCCGCGCGCAAATCCGTCTCGCATTCGCGGCCGTGATCTGGTTCGCGGTGGCGCACGGCGCGAGCACGTCGCAAGGCATTTCGAGCAGCGCCGCGTGCGCGATCGGTTTCCCGCAGGGCGCGCCTGTTAGTCGTCCGCCATCGGCCGTATGTTTCAGCAGCGCCGCCACGTCCAGACCGTCGGGATCGAACAGCGCGGCTTGCACGTCGCTGACGCCGATGATGACCGCCCCATACTCCGCCATCGCGGCTGCGGCGACGGAACCCACATTGCCAAATCCCTGGACGATTACGCGCGCCCCCTGAAGACTGCCTCCGAGACGCTCAAGCGCTTCCGCCACGGCAATGGCCACACCCCGACCCGTGGCCTCGCGACGACCGTGTATCCCGCCCAGAATCACAGGCTTGCCGGTGACGTACGAACCTTGGGTGGTGGAATACCCCATCGCATAGCTGATCGTATCCTTGATGTACCCCATATCGCGCTCATTGGTGCCCATGTCGGGCGCCGGTACATAGACGAGCGGGTGAATGTGGCGGTGCGCGTTGCGCGCGAAGTTGCGGATTAGAATTTGTTTGTCATCCGGGGCTAGTGCCTCGGGGTCCGCAACGATGCCGCTTTTGCCCCCGCCGAACGGAACGCCGATCAGGGCGCATTTCCAGGTCATTTCCATAGCCAGTCCGGTCACGTCGTCCAGCGTGACCGATGGCGACATCCGGATTCCGCCCTTACAGGGTCCCAAGGCGTCGTTATGTTTAACGATAAATGCGACAAAGGTGTGGATGCGTCCGTCGCTCAATTGCGGCGCCAGCCGAAGTTCGGTGCGCTCTCGCGCCAACCGCAAGAGGTTTAGAACATCCGGTCCGAATTGTCTGCCGATCAGCGCGGCGACCCGCTCAAAATTCGATCGGGCATTTGCCAGCAGGGAGTGAGTGTCCATCTCGGTACTCCGAATCCGGTAATGGAAGACACATTAGTGTTGCGTCATAGAAGCGTCAATTCCGCCATCGCAAGAGCGGAGTCAATCGAGGGCGGAGCGACGGAATTCGATAACAGCAACAATTCTTAAGGTGTACATTCCCATCTTCGCTATGTACGCGAAATCGGCCGCGGGGACTCCTGCGGCGCGCTCATGGCGTGTCTTGATGTTTTGTGAGTCCGCAAGGGGAAAACTGGTTCTTTGACGTATCCAGAGCTGCATTGACAACGGGGGTGCGGCCACGCAGTCGAGACGAGGAGCGAGGGGCGACGGGGGGGCGAAGGGCGGATTCGTCAACACTCGTGACCGGGCCCGAATTTCTGATCCACCTGGCATGTTAGTCTGCGGCCTTGTTTA
>CAYLTB010000208.1:0-3895 GCA_964386675.1 uncultured Verrucomicrobiota bacterium | reverse complement strand
GGTCGTGTCGTAGGCCCCGCACAGCCGCTGCCTGCATTCCGGACAGGCAAACCGGCTGCCGGCGGAAAAATCCAGCCATAGTTCCAACCGCAGCGCCGCTTCCGTAAACTGAACCCGCCCCACCCGCCAGGGCGACTCCAATCCCAACGCGCCCCGAAACAGTTCCTCGATCTGCACGATGCTTGCGCTCCAAGGCCCCCGCGTTATACTGTCGGTGGCCTGAATGTGAAGATAGGGTTCTGCTGGGATGTAACCCGAGCGCCGTTTCTGGGGCCAATACCGCAGGCCGCCGCGGCGGGGCCTCAGCCCCGCCGTGGCGCCTGTCTTACCCGGCCTGCGGGATGGCCGCAAAGCGAAAAACCCAGGGGCCCGGGGCCAGAGTCCCCGACCTTCTACCCACACTAAACAGCGAGGAGCCAAGAGAGACGAAAATGAATCGGACCAGCGATTGTCGTCGGCGTTCGCCATTCCCACGGTTTATGGGGCTCCTGTTCATGGGCATGGCCGCCGCGTCGTCGGGCGGGGAGTCCCCGTCGCCGCCAGCCCGCATCCGCGACGAAAAAGGATTCCACACCGTCGAGGTGTGGAAGGTGATCGAGGAGAAAGCGCGGGCGAAACCGGGTTCCAACGAGCACGTCGCCGTCCTCGATCGGCCGAAATACCGGGCGTATTTCGCGGAGCGGTACCGCGCATGGAAGGCGCCCGAACCGCCGCCGCCGTCGGAAGGCAAGCTGCGCAACCTTTCCGAAACGCCCCAGACCCCACGCTTCCCCCTGCAGGGCAAGCACTGGCCAGCCCATCCCGGCGAGGCCTCGATCTGCCTGTGGGAGGACGACCGGCTGGCGGCGGTGAGCATCAGCATTGACGACAACCAGTTGCAGGATGTGCCCTTCTGGAAGGAACTGTCGAAGCGGTACGGCGGGCTGAAGCTGACCTTCAACCTGATCGTAACGCCGATCGACACCGATTTCCGTGGGCGCAAGCACCTGTTCGGAGACTGGCAGCAGTGGCGGGAGCTGGCGCGTCCGGACGCGGATTTCCGCATCCATGTCGCGAGTCACAGCATGACGCACATGAACTGTCCAGTGGCGGCGGACGGGTGGCCGGGCTTGGAATGGGAGGCGGCGGAGTCGAAGCGCCTGATCGAGGAGCACCTGAAAGTGCCGGTCCGGATGTTCGTGGCCCCGGGGCCGGGCGTAGCCGACTTCAACATCGATCTCAACCTGTGGCGCGAGCCGGTGATCAAGCACTATGCGGCGGCGCGCATGGGGGCGCAGAAGCTCATCAATCCGGCCAACCAGATCGACTACTTCAGAATTCAGACGACATCGGCGCTGGGCATGATCATGGAAAGGAAATGGGAGGCGGAACCGCGGTACGGACACCTGGCTCCGCAGCATCCCGACAACCTGCTCGATTCGAATCCGAAGAACCCCAACTACCGAGGCTGGCTGAACCTCTACTTCCACGGCATCGGGGCCGGCGCGGACTGGGACGCCGCCCGGTGGCAGGGAGTCCGGTTGGCGTTCGAGTGGATTGACCGGCACCGCGACGACCTGTGGCATGGCTTCATGGACGACATTGCGCTCTACGGGCAGGAACGCGACACAGGCGAGGTTGCCACGGTCAGCGTGGCCGACCGCCGAATCGAACTGTCGCTGACAAGCCGGATGGATCCCGCCGTCTTCGACTATCCGCTGACCGTCAAGGTCCGCCTGCCCGACGATTGGAAAGCGTGTGGGGCCACGCAGGCGAGCCAGGCGATTCCGGTCACGCTGATCTCCCACGAGAGGGCCTCGTTCGCCTTGATCAGGGCGCGTCCCGACCGCGGATCGATCGTGGTTACACCGGTTCCCTGACGCGCGGAATTGGACCGTTATGATGGCTTCGCATGGGAAACTTCACCGCAAGAGGAGGACTGAATGGACGCAAAGACAATGATCGGCGTGAAGTATGTGGTTCTTGGTTTGGGCGGCTTCGTGGTCGTCGTATTCATCCTCGGTACTGCCTTTGGCATTGAGGGAACGGCTGCGCCTGCAGGCGCGGCAGTCGCGCCTATGGCGTGCATGGTCATGTTTGCCGCCGCAGAAGGTTATCGCGCGGGCCAGAAGTCTGCGTCAGATCGAAGGACATAAATGCGAACAAGCCGACATCACGGCATCCACGGGCGGTGCGCGGTCTCTTCATGGCCCGCCGCGCGACGAGCCCCGCCCCTTTTTCGACGGTGTATCTGGACCGCCTGACCGGCCTCATCGGCGCCCACGGGTCAGATGAATCCGCCGTTCCGCAAGCGCTCCCAAAATGACTGCCTTCTATGAAAAGCTGATCCGCCCGGTTCTGTTCCAGACCGATCCGGAGCGGATGCATAATGCGGCCGTCCGTGCGTGCGAATGGGCCGGGCGCAGTTCGCTGGCCCGCCGCGCGGCAAGCCGGCTCTGGTCGTTCCGTGACGATCGGCTGAGGCAGGACATCGCCGGCATCCGTTTTGCCAACCCGCTCGGCGTCGCCGCCGGATTCGACAAAAACGGGCGCGCCATTCACTTCCTCGGCGCAATGGGATTCGGCCACGTCGAGATCGGCTCGGTATCGGCCTGGGTGTCGCACGGCAACCCGCGCCCCCGGCTGTTCCGCATCCCGCGGGACCAGGGCATCGTCGTCTATTACGGAGTGCCCAACGAGGGCGCCGACGCGGTCCGGCACCGGATGAGCGGACAGCGATATGCCGTGCCCGTCGGGATCAATCTCGTGAAGACCAACGATCCCAACCGGCCCGCCATCGAGCCGGATGTGTATGACGATTACGCGCAAGCCTTCGACCGTCTTCAGGACCTTTCGTCCTACATGACCATCAACATGAGCTGTCCCAACTCGCCGGGCGACCGCGATTTTCTTGACGATCCGGATCGGATGCGCCGGCTGCTTGAGAAGCTGGCGGGGGCGCCGCCTCGAAAGCCGGTGTTTCTGAAGTTGAAGCCGACGCAGGATTCCAGACGGATTCAGGAGATCGTGGCGATGGCCGACGGCTTTCCGTTTGTAACCGGTTTCGGAATCAATCTGGCTTCCGGAAAGCCGCCGTTCGTGAAGCTGACCACGCCGGCGGTTCGGTTGGCGAAGATGCCCGGCGCGGTCAGCGGTCGTCCGGTCGAGCCCTATATCAATCAAATGCTGGCGGAACTCTATCGGGCCGTCGGACCGCGCAGCCGCTATGTGTTGATGGCGGCGGGCGGCGTCTTTACGGCGGAGGACGCCTATCGTAAGATTCGTCTTGGCGCGTCGCTGGTACAGCTCTACACGGGGCTGATCTATCGCGGGCCCGGCATCGTGCGGGACGTGCTGACCGGCCTGGCGCGGTTGCTGGAGCGCGATGGCTTCGCGAACGTCGCCGATGCCGTGGGCGTGGACTTGCGAATGTAGCGGCTTTGACTCGAGCCGAACTGTATGCAGGAACACACGTTCGTTGACCGCAGCGGGCACACCACGATCTTCAGGCACGAGGACGGGCGCCTCTGGCTCACGGAGCTGTTCGGCCTGACGTGCGGGTTCAGTGGAACCTGGGCCGGGCCCCAGCGGGTCCGGGGCCTGGCCGTGGTTGATACCAGTCTGGGCTTATTCGAAGGTGACGGCCTGGAGGCCAGCGCCGTCCGTGCGGCGGACGACCGACTCTCGGTCACCTGGACCATGGCCGGCGGACGCTTGCAGCTGGAAAGCGACTGGCAGCATGACGCCGCCACCGGCGTCTGGCGCCGGGCGGACACGCTGATCAATACAGGGCCGGAACCGGTCACGGTCTATCAGTGCCAGGCGCGATTCACGTTCACCCCCGGTGCGTACGAGTACTACCCCGTCTTTACCCGTTCGAGGCAAAAACCATCGAGTTTCCCCGGAAACGGGTTGT
>CAYLTB010000207.1:1535-3896 GCA_964386675.1 uncultured Verrucomicrobiota bacterium | reverse complement strand
GTACCCTACAATCGGGCAGATGGGAATGAAGGGGCGGCGGCTTCGGCGAGGTGGCCGAGACATTCCGGATCACGCTGGGCGAGTTGCATGACCTGCTGGTGTCGTTCCGCGACGGCCGCGTGCGCAATGAGGTGCCGGACCTCTCGCGGCCGTTTGTGCGCTACCTCTATTCGACGTATCTTTCGTATCTCGACTCCGAGCAACGCTCCGTCGAAGTCGAAATGAAGGCCGACGACCGGGGATGGCTGTTCGAGCTGATCCGATCGCCGCAAGCCGGCCAGGTTTTCATTTCCCGAACCCGGCCCGGCGTCGTGCGCGGGCGCCATTACCACGACACCAAGATCGAGAAATTCTGCGTCATCGCCGGCCGCGGCCGCATCCGGATGCGCCGGGTGCTCACGGACGAAATCGTGACCTACGAGGTCTCCGACAACCCGATCCGGATCGTGGACATTCCGCCGGGCTGGACCCACTCCATCGAGAACACCGGAACGGAGGACATGCTGACCATCTTCTGGGCCAACGAGCCGTTCGATCCGGCGCGGGCGGATACGTATTTCGAGGACGTGTGATGAGGAGCACCGCTGCTACCGGGCGCTCGGCGCCAGGGGCCCGGTGCAGGGACTTGGGGGAAAGTTGATGAATTTCGACGGGGGTGAGCGGTTGGAGTGGACCGATTGAGCGGAGCTATGGAAGGCTATCGCGATCTGGTTATTTATCGCAAGGCCCACGAGTCGGGTATCATCGTTCACCATTTCAGTTTGAAGCTGCCGAAACACGAGCTGTATGAAACCGGATCGCAATTACGCCGCGCGTCAAAATCCGTTTCGGCTAACATGGTCGAGGGCTATGGCCGACGTCGTTATCCGGCGGACTGTCTCAAATACCTGACGTACAGCCAGGCGTCCTGCGACGAGACGAAGGAATGGCTGAAGTATATCGTTGACCTTTATGAAGACCTGAAACCGGAAGCGGAGCGGTTACTCTCTCAAACGGATCGTTTGGTGCGTCAGGTCAACGTCTTTTTTCGGACTGTGGAGTCGCGTGAAATCGTACGATCCGCTTCAAGAAATGATCAGTCAGTTTGTCACACACCCGGCCAGACCGAGTAGGCCAGAACCAGTTCCTGACCCCCAATCCCCAGCCCTCAGAACCCAGCCCCCAGTACCATGCACAAACTCAAAGTCCTGACGGTCGTCGGCACCCGGCCGGAGATCATCCGCCTGTCGCGGACGATGCAAGTGCTCGATGAACTCTGCGACCATGTCACCGTACACACCGGCCAGAATTACGACTACGAACTGAACGAGGTCTTCTACAAGGATCTCGGCCTGCGAAAACCGGACTACTACCTGGAGGCCGCCGGCGCGACCGCGGCTGAGACGATTGGCCAGGTGATCGCGAAAACCGATGCGGTGCTGGAAAAGATCCGTCCGGAGGCATTGCTGGTGCTCGGCGACACGAACAGTTGCCTGGCCGTCATTCCGGCCAAGCGCCGCAAGATACCGATTTTTCATATGGAGGCCGGAAATCGTTGCTTTGATATGCGCGTGCCGGAGGAGATCAATCGCCGCATCGTGGACCACGTTGCGGATATCAATCTGACCTACACCGAGCACAGTCGGCGCTATCTGTTGGCCGAGGGCCTGCGGGGCGATACGGTCATCAAGACCGGGTCGCCCATGAAGGAGGTGCTGGACTATCACCGTCGGGGCATCGAGGCGTCCGATATTCACCGCCGACTGGGCGTGGAGCGGGGCCGCTATTTCACGGTCAGTCTGCACCGGGAGGAGAACGTGGATGATCCGGCGCATCTGGCCGGCCTGGTCGAGGCCCTCAATGCGCTGGCGGAGCGGTATGGCCACCCGCTGGTCTTTTCCGTGCATCCGCGCACCCGCAAGCGGCTGGATGCCCTGGGGACCGGATTGCATTCGTCGGTGCGTGCCATGCCGCCGCTAGGCTTTCTAGACTATAACGCGCTCCAGCAGCATGCGTTCTGCGCCATTTCCGACAGCGGAACGATCACGGAAGAGTCGGCGATATTGGGCTTCCCCGCGATCACGGCGCGCGAAGCGCACGAACGGCCCGAGGGCATGGATGAAGGGGTTGTGATTCTGAGCGGACTCCGGCCGGAGCGCATTCTGCAGGCGGTCGAAATGACGCGCCGCCTTTTTGAGCAATTCGGCCCCCCTCGGGTGCCGCCGGACTACGACGTGCCGAATGTATCGTGGAAGGTCGCCAAGATCATTTTGGGATACACGGACTATGTCAAGCGAGTGGTGTGGCGAAGCGGTGACTGCGGCAGCCCGGCATCCCTTTCCGAGTGACGCCGCGTTAACCCCGACGGCGGGAGATTCCGCA
>CAYLTB010000207.1:0-1525 GCA_964386675.1 uncultured Verrucomicrobiota bacterium | reverse complement strand
GCATTTCCCCGATTGTTGGTGGTCAACTGCCAGGCGTTCAACTATGCCAGCGGGCCGGGGATCACCTTGTCCAATCTCTTTCGCGGATGGCCGCCCGACCGTCTGGCCACCGTGCACGACGATTTTCTTCCGGTCTCCGAGGATGTCTGTCGGCAATATTATCTGCTGGGAGATTCGGAAGCGCGGTGGACTTTTTCCTGGGCGCGCCGGCTGTTTCTGACGCGCCGGCGGGAAAATGTCGCCGCGGCCGATGCCGGTCGGGAGGTCCGGGCGGGGAATCGGCGCGGCCCGCCCCCGCCGCGTCGGCTCTCCCGTTGGGTTGAAACCGTCCGGGAGTATCTAAATCCTCGGGATTTGCTGCTGCGCTACGAAGTCTCCGAAAATCTGCAATCCTGGGTGCGGCAGTTTTCGCCGGACCTGATCTACACCCAGCCGGCGAACGCCTGTTTCATGTCGCTCGCGCTCCATGTGAAAAAGCTGACCGGCGCTCGGCTGGCCATCCATTTTATGGACGATTGGCCCGTGGTATTCCAAGGGGCGGGGTCCTGGTTGCGGCCGTGGGCGCGACGCACGATGCATTGGCTGGACGTCATTCTCCGCGAGGCGGATGTCCGCATCACGATCAGCCGCAAAATGGCGGAAGTGTACCGGCAGCGGTACGGTTACACCTTTGACTTCTTCCACAATCCGGCGCCCGTCGAGCCCCGACCAAAGTCGGCGGAAGAAGCCGCCCGGCTCCAGGTCCCGGCGCGGATCGTGTATTCCGGCGTCATCACGCCGCGCAATCAACTGGAGGCGCTGCGCGCCGTGGGCCGCGGCGTGCAGCGCTTGAATGAGTCGGGTCAACCGGCCCGCCTGCATATCTATACGCAGCCCGGATACCGCCGACTGTATGCGGCGAGTCTGGCCTCGCCGTTCGTCGTCTTCGAGGATTATATCAGCGAACAGGAACGCATTGCGGTCGTGTATCGCGAGGCGGATCTGTTGGTCATACCGCTCAGTTTCGGGGCTTCCGCGCGGCGATTCACGGCGTTGAGCATGCCGACCAAGACTACGTCGTACATGGCCAGCGGCACTCCGGTGCTCGTCTATGCGCCGGCCGAAACGGCCCTGGCCGACTATGCGGACCGCGACGGGTGGGCTTTGCTGGTGAGCGACCGCTCGGACGCTGCATTGACGGAAGGCCTTCGCCGGGCATTATCCGATACGGCGCTGCGCCTGCGGCTTCGCGAGAAGGCCTTGCAGACGGTCGCCATCAACCACGACCCGGATCGGGTGCGCGAGCGTTTCCGAGCGCGGCTGGCCCAGGCGGCGGCGCGGCCGCGCAAGTGACGATGAACCTGCTGTACATAACGCATCATCGCCGGGTGAAGACCATAGCCCGATCTGAAGCCTGGGCGCGGGAGATGGTCCGGCGCGGCCATGCCGTGACGCTTCTGTGCCTGGGGGACCGTGAACGGTGGCATACGCGCGAGTACGATCGAGACGGCATTCACTGGGTCGAGACGCCGGACTTGCTCTGGGG
>CAYLTB010000206.1:0-3952 GCA_964386675.1 uncultured Verrucomicrobiota bacterium | reverse complement strand
CGTGCTGTGGAAAATGGCCCATCGGGTTCCTAGTCGGTCGCGGACCTGCCGGAGAACGTCTTCGACTTTCGATAGAAGGGCGTCGTCGCAGAGCCGCAGATGGGCCGTCAGAATGCGCTGGTCAGGACGGAGTTCCCAAACGTGTACGTGATGCAGGCCACAGTTGGGCATGAGTTGCTGCACATCCGCCTGGAGCGCTTCGAGATCGAGCCCGTCCGGAGTTCCCTCCAGCAAGACCCGGATCACGTCGCGCAACAGCCGCCAGCCACTGAGAAGAACCATGACAATCACCAGAATCGAGACGGCAGGATCCAAGTGGGAGCCGTACTTCCAGCGCGACAACAGGGCCGCCACTACAACGGCCACCGATGAAAGGGTGTCCTGGAGCAGATGCAGAACCGCTGCCCGCATGTTCAGGTCGCCGTGGCTGTGGCCTTTCAGGAGGAGGACCGAAAACAGATTGGCGGCAAGCCCCACCGAAGCGACGGCCAGCATTACGCCGCCGAGCACCGGCGTCGGATGCAACAACCTGGTGACCGCCGACCGAATAATCAACGTGCCCACGACAAGTATCGTCGCGCTGTTGAAGAGGGCCGCCATGACTTCAACGCGCCCCAGGCCGTAGGTGTGCCGAGGCGATGGCGGGCGACGCCCCAGCCGCCGCGCCACAAAAGCGATGGTCAGAGCGGCCACATCGCTGAGGTTGTGAACGGCGTCGGACAGCAGCGCGAGGCTGCCGGAGACCAGACCGCCGATCACCTCGGCAACGACAATCAGCGCGTTGAGTGCGATGGACGCGACGAGCCTTGCGTCCAGCGGCTTTGAAACATGATCCTGTTCGTCCGTGTTGCTCATTTTACGATCGCCCCGAAAACCATTCCTGTGACCGTTGCCATCACGACCACGAGTCCGACGAATGTCAGCGTCTTCTTCGGCCCGAGGATCGAGTTGATGACCAGCATGTTGGGAAGGGACAGCGCCGGTCCTGCGAGCAGGAGCGCGAGCGCCGGGCCCTGGCCCATGCCGCTGTCAATCAGGCCCCGGAGAATGGGAACTTCGGTCAGCGTCGCGAAGTACATCAATGCGCCGGTGACGGAGGCGAACAGGTTGGTCCACAGCGGCCAAATTACGTCCAACCATTGGAAATGCGTGCCCGCCGGTTGTCCAAGGATTGAAAGAAGCGCCTGCGGCGAGTCGCCGACCAGCGCCTGAATCCAGACATTGGGCACGATACCCGCGTCATTGGATCCGGAGCTGCCCAGGAAGAATCCTGCCGCAAGAACGCCCATGAACAACAGCGGCAGAATTTGTTTGGCGAAGCCCCAGGTCTGATCGCGCCAGTCTTTGAGTTCGACGCCACCGAAGAACGTCAAAACGGCCAATCCAGCCGAGCCGGCCGAGAATGCGGCAACCGGATAAGCGGGAAACGCGAAACCCAGAATGACGGCGGGAAGCGCCGCGAGCGCAATGTAGAACGGGCGCACCTTGAAGAATCGCCACAGACAGAAGGCGAGAAGGAGAGCGAAGAGTGCCGTGATGGCCCATTTCGCTTGATAGATGGCAAACCACAAGCCGGCTGTTTCCTGGGGGCGGGCCCAATTCGCGAACACCAGGATGCCCACCATGGAAAAGAAATAGAGCGCCACCTGCCACAGCGGCCGGTTGCCCTTCTCGTCCTCGCCGATGAACACCTCCTGCACCTGCGCCGCCTTGGCCCGTTCTTCCTTCAGGAAGATCAGGTGCATCAACAGGCCGATGATCACGCTAAATGCCACTGCGCCGACCGCCCGTGCCACACCCAATTGCCAACCCAGCACCCGTGCCGTCAGGACGATGGCCAGGACGTTGATGGCCGGACCGGAATACAAGAACGCCACTGCCGGGCCAAGCCCCGCACCGCGCATGTAGATGCCGCCGAACAGGGGGAGCACGGTGCAGGAACAGACGGCGAGAATGGTCCCGGAAACCGATGCGACGGAATACGACAGCCACTTGGAGGCTTTGGGCCCGAAATACTTCATCACGGCGTTCTGGCTGACGAAGACGCCGATGGCTCCAGCGATGAAGAAGGCCGGAACGAGGCACAGCAACACATGCTCCCGCGCATACCACTTGGCCAGTTTGAATGCCTCGATAATTGCTCCCTGGAAACGCGCCGCTTCGACGGGCAGGTAGTAGAGCACGAGAAAGAGACCGACCAGCCATCCGAGTATCTTCAGTTCACTGCGGTTGTCGTCACTCATGGTTCAGTAGCCTTTCCGCCGTTCGCCAAATCCGCTTGGCGCTTCGCCTCGGCGCGAATCACAGCCATGGCACAGTCAAATACATTCAAGATGCGCGGCGTTTGCAGCCGCAGGTAGCACCTCACACCTTCCCGACGCTCGCCCACGATTCCGACGTTCTTCAGTTCCGCGACATGACGGGAGAGCGTGGACTTGTTCATCGGGAACATCCGCTGCAACTCACAGATGCAGCGTTCGCCCCGACTCAACTCGTCTACGATCTTCAGGCGCACTGGGCCGGCCAACGCCTTCATCACCCGTGCCCGCGCTTTCAGATCTTCCGGGTTCATGGCGGGCCACAGTACGGCATAGTTGCGCAACAATGCAACAATAAAATTATGTTGCCGCCGCTGCTTCCCCCTGATGTTCGTGACCGGGAGACCTTCTCTACAAGGCAAACCGGCTGTCAGCGAGCGTGCGGTTCCTGCTTGCGTCAGTCCCGAAGGACTCGGGGAGAAGGGCAACGGAAGGGCAAGGGATCGTATCTAAATATGTAATTTTTGCGCGCCCCCCACCTTCCACTGGCGTTCCCGATCCCCCGAACCTCCGACCCGGCATGGGCTTCGCCATGCCCTCCGACAACACGCCGCCCATCCGCACGAAATCTCCGCCGCCTCACGCCACTCTGCCAACTCCCGTTATCGCGTAATTCGGGCCATCGGCAGTTTCTCTGCCCCCCACGTGTGCGCCGTAGCGCAAAGCGCGCAGGCGCATCGTTGACACCCACCGCTTCCATGAGAGCGTGGGATCAGCGATGCGCATTCTGATCCTCAACCCGCGAAGCCGCGTCGGCGTGGCACGGCCATTTTCGCCGCACGCCGAAAACCCGCTCCCAGCACGGCTTTTCCTGCGTTCGCCGATTTCGCGCGGAGGGGGTTGCATCCCATTCTATCCGTGCGAGCCTGGGTTCAAGAAATGAATGCCGATCCTCAATCGCAACTTCGAATTGCCCGCCGACGGCTGGTATCACATCGCGCCGCTGGGCGAGTTCCCTCACGCCGCCGCCGGCGTCGTGCAGGTCATTGATGCGGATGCCTGCCGCGCCAGCGTCAACGCCTTCCGCGACCCGGCCGCGCAGCCCAACTTCCCCGGCTGCTGATCGACTTCGATCACTCCAGCCTCGACCGCCAGAAGCCCGGCGAGGCCGCCGGCTGGATCTCCGACGTCCAGTTCCGCGAGCCGGCGCCGGACATCAGCAGACCAGAGGAACCACGAAGTCACGAAGGTCTCGAAGAAGACCTGAGGAACCGCCCCAGCGATGCCGGGCTCTGGGCACCGATCCGCTGGTCCGATCGAGGCGAGATGGCGGTCAGGGGCATGGACGTCTCTCCGCCCCAGTCTTCTGGCGACCGCGCGGATTACAGACGCTTCCTGGCGAACGCCCGGCCGGAGGGCGACTTCAGGTAGCGCTCGAAAGCAAGGGCTTGCTCCCGGTCCGTGAAGGCGATGGCGGTCTTGATGCGCCACGGGCGGTACTTTGCGGTGTGCGGGGCGCCGCCGGAGTTGTGATGAACCGGACGAGTATCCAGATTCTCGGTGAATCCGATGAAGAAGTGCGGTGGGTCGCTTTCGGATCGCAGGATGTAGACGTAGAAGAAGCCGGTTTTCATCGTGTGCCGGGCCCGCCTTCGTTGCTGCGCAACTACGGCGCGGCAGCCTTCGCTCGCCGC
>CAYLTB010000205.1:0-3986 GCA_964386675.1 uncultured Verrucomicrobiota bacterium | reverse complement strand
GGCCGTGGGCCGTCGTCCAGTTGCGCCGCGAGGACCTGGCGGGCGAGCGGTGGAACCTCGTCGGCTTCCAGACGAACCTCGCGCAGGACGAGCAGGAACGGGTGTTCCGGATGATTCCGGGGCTGGAGCGCGCGGAGTTTGTGCGCTTTGGACAAATGCACCGCAACACCTATCTGAACGCGCCGCGGTTGTTGCACGCCTCGCTGCAATGGCGGTCGCGGGAACAGCTCTTTCTGGCGGGCCAGTTGGCGGGCGTGGAGGGTTACGCGGGCAACATCGCCACCGGATGGCTCGCCGGTCACAACGCGGCACGGCGGGCCCGCGGTCTGGCGCCCGTCATCCCGCCGCCGGAGACGATGATCGGAGCGCTGTGCCGATCGCTCGCGGAAGGCGACCCGGAGGGTTTCCAGCCGGTGAAAGCGAATCTGGGACTGCTGCCGCCGTTGACCGCCGCGCCACGCAGCCGCCGGGACCGCGCGGCGGCGTTGGCGGCACGGGCCGCCGCGGCGCTGGAATCCTGGCGTGCGATTACGCGGAGCGGTAGTTCGGCGCTTCCTTGATGATCTTGACGTCGTGCGGGTGCGCCTCGGCGACGCCCGCGGGGCTGACGCGCACCAGTCGGGCCCGGCGCCGCAGATCCTCGATCGAAGCGCAGCCGCAATAGCCCAGCGCGGCGCGCAGGCCGCCGCAAAACTGGGTCAGCACCCGCTCTACAGTTCCGGCGTACGGCACCATGCCCTCGATGCCCTGCGGCACCAGGTTCGCGTCGTCCACGCCGCCCAGTCCGTAGCGCTCGCGGCTGCCCTCGCGCGCGCGCATCGCCTCGAGGCTGCCCATGCCTCGATAGATCACGTATTGACGGCCTTGGTGGATGATTTTCTCGCCGGGACTCTCGTCGGTGCCCGCCAGCGCCGCGCCCATCATGACGCAGTCTGCGCCCGCCGCCAGCGCCTTGGGCACGTCGCCCGAGTGGCGGATGCCGCCGTCGGAAATGACCGGCAGGCTGTTTTCGAGCGCCCGCGCGCATTCGTACACCGCCGTGATCTGCGGCACGCCCACGCCGGCGACAACGCGCGTCGTGCAGATCGAGCCGGGGCCGACGCCCACCTTGACGGCATCCGCGCCCGCGTCGCGCAACGCCCGCGCCGCCTCCGCCGTGGCGATGTTGCCTGCAATAACGTCAATGTCGGGATAGCGCGACTTGAGCCACCGCGTCATTTCGATCACGCCTTTGCTGTGCCCGTGCGCCGTATCCACGACGATGACATCCACCTCCTGCTGCGCCAGCCGTTCCACCCGCGCCTGGTCGTTCGGTCCGACGGCGGCGCCGACCCGCAGGCGGTAATGCGCATCGCGATTGTAAAGCGGTTTGACGTTGCGGATCAGCGTCTGCACATCGGAAAAGCTGTACAGGCCGACCAGCCGGCCGTCCCGCACGAGCGGCAACTTCCCGATGCGGTTGCGCTGCATGATGTCGAAAGCCTGCTCGAGCGTGGTTTCCGGCGGCGCCGTGATCGGGTTGCGCGTCATCACGGCCGTGACCGGGGCGTTCGGATCGCGGGCAAAGCGCACGTCGCGCGAGGTCAGGATGCCGACCAGCCGATTTTGCGCATCCACGATCGGGAAGCCGGTGAATGCATAGCCCCGCGCCTCGCGCGTTTCGCGGACGGTCCGCAGCGTGGCGGTGTCCGGAAACGTCACCGGACGAAAGATCAGGCCATTGAGGTGGCGCTTGACCACGGCGACCATCTCCGCCTGATCGGCGGCGGTCAGATTCTTGTGCAGGATGCCGATGCCGCCGAGCATCGCCATGGCGATCGCCATGCGGGCCTCGGTGACCGTGTCCATCGCGGCGCTGATGAACGGGATGTTCAGCGTAATGCGCCGGGTCAGCCGCGTGGCGATCGATACGTCGGGCGGCAACACTTCGCTGTACTGCGTGACCAGCGACACGTCGTCGAAGGTCAGCGCCTCGTGGGGAAAGGCGCCCATGAATTCATCCAGGTGCGGGTTCAAGCTCATGGCCGGTCCTTTTCCCGCCAAAGGGTACGCTCCGGACGCAACGCGGTCAAGCGCCGCGCGCGGCGCCGCTGTTCCGAACGCGGGCGTGGCGCGACCCGGAGAGGGTCCCGCGACCCCGGAGACGCCCCCGGGATATGGGTGTTGACAACTCATGATCGTGTGATATTATGATATCATGAAAATTACAGACGTCAGGGATTGCGGCCGGACGATGGCGGAGCTGGAGCGGACCGCGACGATGCTGCGAATCATCGCGCATCCGGTGCGGCTCCGGCTGCTGGAGCTGCTGCGGGACCGGGGGGAGGCGCCGGTACACGACCTGGCCGACGCCGTGGCCCTCGCGCCGGCGGCGACTTCGCAGCACCTGAACCACATGCGCCGGCTGGGGCTTCTCGCCGCGCGGCGGCGCGGACGCGAGGTCCGCTACGGCATCGGCGATCGGCGCGTCTTGAAAATTCTGCGCTGCGCGTGCGCGGCGGAAGGCGAAAACGGAGCATCGCGATGAACCGGACGATGAACAAAAGCTGGATTGTGTTGCTGACATCGATGGGCGCCTCCCTCGCGCTGGGCGCATCGCTCAACGAGTGCGTGCAGCAGGCGCTCGAGAATAATCCCGACACCGAGGCCGCGGACGCGCGCATTGCGGCGGCGCGCGCGGCCGGCCGTCAGGCGCGGTCGGGCTGGTGGCCGCTGCTCAGCCTGTCCGCGAACTACGCGCGGACCGACAACCCGCCGCAGGCCTTCATGATGAGCCTGAACCAGCGCGCATTGAATATGATGGCGCCGACGTTCAACCCCAACGCGCCGGACGATACCGACAACACGCGGCTGAACTTGGGCGTGAAATACCGGCTGCTGGATTTCGGCGCGCGCGCGGCGGGCGTTGCGGGCGCGGACGCGATGCTGGCGGCCCGAGAGGCGATGGCGCAGGCGGTCCGCAATCAGCTCGTGCATGAGGTCACGGCCGCTTACTACGGCGCGCTGCAGGCGCGGGAGATGGCCGCCGTGCAGGCCGATCAGGTGCGTTCGCTCGAGGAAAGTCTGCGCGCGGCGCGCGCCCGCCTGGAGCGCGGCGCCGCCGTGAAGGCGGATGTGCTTTCGCTGGAGGTGCGGCTCGCGCAGGCGCAAGAGGACCTCATTCGCGCGCGGAACAGCGTCGCGCTGGCCGTCGCAGCGCTGAATACCGTCATCGGCCGCGATCTGGTCGAGAACGGCGACCGGCTCGCCGCGCCCGAGGGCGATCCGGACCTTTCGGATTGCGACGCGGACGAACGCTGTGTGCGAGAACACCCCGCCTACCGCGCGGCGGCCGCGGCCGCCGCCGCGCGGAAGGAAGTCTGGCGGGCGGCGCGCGCGGCGGGTCGGCCGACGGTCAGCCTGTTCGGATCGAGCGACTGGGACGGCAGGGCGCTCTCCGATTTCGAGCAGAGCTATCTGGCGGGGGTTGCGGCGGAATGGGATCTCTTTGACGGCGGGCGCCGTCGCGGCGCGGCGGAGGAAGCCCGGGCCGAATGGCGTGCGGCGGACGCCGAAGTGCGGCGGGCGCTGGACGGTCTGCGCCTGGACTTGCGCCAGGCCGTGCTGCGCGCCCGCGAAGCGGCCGAGCGTCGTGAAGTGGCCGCCCGCGCCGAAGCCAGCGCCTCGGAGGCGTTGCGCCTGACGAAGGCGCGCTATGAACAGGGGGCCGCGGAACTGGCGGAGCTGCTGAATGCCGAGGTCGGCCATGCCGCCATTCGAGCGCGCAAGGTCGCCGCCGCCTATGATTTCCGAATCGCGCTCTCAAATGTCGAACGCGCGCGGGGGCGGCTCGGCGGAAAGTGATGTTCACCCTTTGTTTTTCTGTATTGAACCGAGGAGAACGGCATGAACGCAAGATTCGGCAACGTGGTGCGGAAGGGCTGGAAACCGCTGGTCGGTCTCGCCGGCTTTGTGGCGCTGACGGTTTACACGGGCGGCGGCTGCGC
>CAYLTB010000204.1:0-4018 GCA_964386675.1 uncultured Verrucomicrobiota bacterium | reverse complement strand
TCGAGGTCCGGCTGGAGAACGAGACCGTCTGGCTGACGCAACAGCTTATGGCGGAAGTGTTTCAAACAACTGTTCCCAATATCAGCATGCACATCCGCAATATCTACGCGGACGGGGAACTGAAGCCGCAGGCAACTATTAAGGATTTCTTAACTGTTCGCCGGGAGGGCGGCCGGGACGTCCAGCGGCGCCTTGAGTTCTACAACCTGGATATGATCATCTCCGTCGGGTACCGGGTGAAATCTGCCGTGGCAACCCGCTTCCGGCAATGGGCCACGGAGCGCCTGCGGGAATACATCGTCAAGGGCTTTACACTCGACGACGAGCGGCTGAAAGGCCGGGACCGGCTGGCCGACTACTTCGACGAACTGCTGGCCCGTATCCGCGAAATCCGCGCCAGCGAGAAGCGCGTTTATCAGCGCATCCGCGAAATCTTTGCCCTGGCCTCCGACTACCGGGAGGGCGAACAGGAGACCCAGATCTTCTTCGCCACCATGCAGAACAAAATGCACTTCGCAGCCACAGGGCTGACAGCGGCGGAGATCGTGCGCCGCCGCGCCGACGCCGCCCAGACGAACATGGGCCTGACCGCTTGGACTGGCAGTCGCGTCCTCAAGCGCGATGTGGCCACGGCCAAGAACTACCTGCACGAGAAGGAAATAGACACGCTCAACCGCATCGTGGTGATGTTCCTTGATCAGGCGGAGTTTCGCGCCCAGCGCCGGCAGGATATCAAGATGCGCGATTGGACCGTATTTCTGGACAAGTTTCTTCGCGACACGGAACTGCCCGTGCTGGATGACGCCGGGTCCGTCACGCAGGAAGAAGCCCGATCATGGGCGGAACAGCAGTACAACGCTTTTGCCGAACGACGTCGCCTTCAGGCCGAAGAGGCCGCCGAAAAGCAATATATCGCCGATCTCGAATCCGCCGCGAAGCTCCTGGAAGCTGCCAAGAAACGTCCGCCCCGCCCGCGCCGGCGCAGCAAGAAGAAGCCCGGTCTTTCAATCGGCAATCATCAATCGTCA
The DNA here is from genome assembly GCA_964386675.1 of uncultured Verrucomicrobiota bacterium. Lineage (GTDB taxonomy): Bacteria > Verrucomicrobiota > Kiritimatiellia > PWTM01 > PWTM01 > CALGXT01. The sequence continues at coordinate 2,990 of CAYLTB010000204.1, read as the reverse complement.
ATTGGAGATTCTTCATGCTGACCGCTTTACATCTCGGCCACTTCAAGGCGTTTGCGGAGACGCAACGCATCCCGCTCCGGCCGCTCACGCTGATCTATGGGGCGAACAGCGCGGGCAAGTCCTCGATCATCCAAAGCCTTGTCCTCGCACGGCACGCCCTGGATACTGGCGATCTCGATGTCCACCGCACGTCCGTCGGCGGCGAGGCGGTTGACCTCGGCGGCTTCCGGCAGTACGTCCATCGCCGAGAGCCTAAGCGGCGCGTGGAGTGGGCCGTGGACCTCGATGCCGCCAAGTTCAAGGGCAAGCTGGTCGAGTTCTTCGCGCCGGTGCGCACGGTAACAATGGCGGTCAGTTTTGGCGTTGAGTTGGACAATGAGGACCGACCGCTGCCGGACTCGGCTCCGGCAGTCAACACCTACGAGATCAAAGCAGACGGCCACACTGTCCTGCGGATGAGCCGCCGACGCGACGGGAAACTCCGTCTCGACAGCCTGGATCACGAGCATCCCGTTTTCCGCGAGGCCATCAAGGCGATGGTGTTGTTCTCCTCGACAACCGAGGATCTGCGGCCGGAAGACTACGAGGGACTGGATGAGGCGGTCACAGCCCTCGTGCCGGAGATTGTGGCAGACGGGTCCCGCTTCCTGCCGGACGGACTGGCCAAATCGGACGTTTTCGCTCCCGGCGGGCAACCGACGCTCTTCACCATAAGCAAGGGCCGCAGGCGCGAGGATCTTGCCGCCGCCCTGCGATCCTTCCTTCCGCGCAAGCTGGACGAGCTTCTCAGGGGCGTGAGCGAGGTCGTGACCGGCGAAATGGCCCGGCTTCAGTACCTGGGACCGCTTCGTTCATACCCGCCGCGCCATCTGGCCTTTTCCCAGCACCATGACCCCAACTGGTACGCAGGCGGCGGCTACGCTTGGGATGTCGTCCGCCGCGATGCCCGTGTTCGCGGTCTGGTCAATGAGTGGCTGATGTCCGCTGATCGGCTTCAGACACCGTACCGGCTCGATGTCCGCCAGCTAATCAACGCTGCATCGACGGAAGAACCGCTTTTGCGGAAGCTAACAGAGTCCTTCCAGGAGGCGGGCTTTGTGATCGGCGACACCGCCCACGAACAAGCGCAGCGACTCATGTCCGCGCTCCAGAATGGCGGTTACCTGGGTGTCGTGCCCGAAGTGGACTTGGAAGAACTCGCCAAGAAATGGGCGGCGGCCTTGGCCAATGAGGTGGAGACGGTCTCCGAGTTGCAACTGACCGACTTGAGATCGAACACCGCAGTCAGTCATCGGGATGTCGGCATCGGGATCAGTCAGGTGCTTCCCGTGCTGGTGGGTGCGTTTTCGGCAGAAGGGCGCATTGTCGCGGTTGAGCAGCCGGAAATTCATCTACACCCCAAACTGCAGGCGGAACTCGGAGACGTTTTCATCACCGCGTCCATTGGGCCTCAGTCGAATGCGTTTGTGCTCGAGACGCACAGCGAGCATCTCTTGCTTCGTGTCATGAAGCGCATGCGCCAGACAGTCGAGAAGAACTTGCCGGATGGTGTCCCACCCGTGCGGCCCGAGGACGTCATGGTGCTCTATGTCGAACCGGACGGTGGCCGGAGTATCGTCCGGGAAATGCCGCTCAACGAGCGCGGCGAGCTGGTCAAGGCGTGGCCGGGCGGATTCTTCGAAGAAGGTCTGCGGGAGGTGTTCTGATGCCACTTCTCGCCGAATATGCGCTCACCCCCGATGTGTTCGACGCCACCTCCTATTCCAGCGACGAGGTTGGCAGCATCCGGCTTCAAGACCTGAAGGAGGTCCTTCTGGCGGAGGGGATTGTTCGCGACCTGCGCGATGGCGGATGGTCGCAGCTCTTCACAAACGGCGGTCGCCCGTGGCATAACCGCGGGAAGGAACTGCTCAAGAAGCTGGCGCAGCAAAAGCGACTTCGGCGTTTCCAACCTGTCGGCGGGGCAATGCCTGCGTCCGACACGGATTGGTGTCTTGAGGCTCTGGCGTCCAATGGGGTTCTCCCGCTCTTTGGCATAGTCGCAACGCCCGCAGTTGCAGCGGGTTTCAAGGCGGAGCCGCTGGTCGCTTCCGTTGACAGACTCCCTTCTGCCCCTTGGTGGGCCGCGAGAAGCCAATCGGTGCGCATGCCCCGTACCTTGGCCGAGTACACCCGCCATCTTCAGCCCGTCCTGGATTGTGCGAACTCGATCATGTTCATTGATGCGCACCTTGACCCAACGCAAGGCCGCTATCGCGACTTCCTCTCCCTTCTGCTTGCGACGGCCGGTCGCGCTACCCGCCCGCTGATCGAAGCCCATCGGGTCTGCTATTTCGACACCCGCGACAAACGCGATCAGCTCGATGACGCGGGGTGGCGGGCCATGTTCGCGAGCTGGGCGGGACCACTTCAGGCAGCCGGAATCGCTGTCGAAGCGTTCGTTTGGGATGACTTTCATGATCGGCACGTGATCAGCGATTTGATCGGGATTCAGATGGGGAACGGTTTCGACACTACTGCGGACCCGGCCAGCGTGACGACATGGACGCGACTGGGCCGCGCTGAACGGGATGACATCCAGCGCGAGTTTGACCCTGCCTCTGGCCGACATGCCTTGAAGCACAGATTCCGCATCCCGTAATCCGCGAGAGGGGAAGCAGCCATGAACACCATGAACACTCTATCCGCGCTCGATGCAGCACTGAAAGTGCTCCAGCAAGCCAAGACGCCGCTTCACTACCAGGAGATCACCAAACGAATCCTGGCAGCCGGACTCTGGAAGAGCGACGGCAAGACGCCCGAGGCGACGATCAATGCGCGCCTTGCGGTGGACGTAAAGAAGAGGGGCAAGGCATCGGCCTTCCGCCGTGCCGGACGCGGTGTGTTTGCCTTGAATGAAGAGCGGACTGATCCGACTCCACATCCGGCCACATCGTCTGACCGGGCCCGAATTTCTGATCCACCTGGCATGTTAGTCTGCGGCCTTGTTT
>CAYLTB010000203.1:0-4076 GCA_964386675.1 uncultured Verrucomicrobiota bacterium | reverse complement strand
GAGATCCTACTGCATATGATCGCACATCCGCGCTATCGGGAAAAGCCGCGGCGGATCGCGGAGGCGTTGAGCGAACTGGAGGGCGCCTTCGCTTTCCTGCTGATGAATCGGGGACAGTTGATCGCGGTGCGCGACCGGCACGGGTTTCGTCCGCTCTCGATCGGTCGTCTCAACGGGGGCTATGTATTCGCCAGCGAAACGTGCGCGCTGGATCTGGTCGGCGCGGAGTATGTCCGCGACGTGCGGCCGGGCGAGATCGTCACGGTGGACGCGCGGGGATTTCGCAGCGATCTGTTCTGCGCGCCGGTGAGCGGTCCGCTCGGACAATGCATTTTCGAGCATGTGTATTTCGCCCGGCCCGACAGCAACCTGTTCGGCCAGAGCGTGCACGGGGTCCGCGTGCGGCTCGGCGACCGGCTGGCGGCGGAGCAGCCGGCCGCCGCCGACGTCGTCATCGCGATTCCGGACAGCGGCATGGCGGCGGCGCTCGGCTATTCGCGCCGCAGCGGCATTCCGCTCGATTACGGTTTTATCCGCAACCACTACGTCGGCCGGACGTTCATCATGCCCTCCGCCGAGGACCGCGCGCAGGGCGTGGACCTCAAGCTCGCGGTCGTTCCCAGCGTCGTCGCCGGGAAGCGCGTCGTCGTCGTGGACGATTCGCTGATCCGGGGCACGACCTCGCGCCGCCGCATCCGCACGCTGCGCGAGGCCGGCGCGACGGAGGTCCACGTGCGCATCTCCTCGCCGCCGGTGCGCTGGCCGTGCTTCTTCGGCATTGATTTTCCGTCGCGGAAAGAACTCATCGCGACCGGTCGCGAGGTCGAAGACATCCGCCGGTTCATCGAGGCCGACTCGCTCGGTTACCTCAGCGGCGAAGGGCTGCTCGCGGCCGTCGAGGACTCGGCTGATTTCTGCGCGGGCTGCTTCCTCGGCCGCTACCCGGTGGACGTGGGCCCGGAACTGGACAAGCGGGCGCTGGAGGCGCAACCGTGAAGGCCCTGCGGCACGGCCGGCCGGCGCCGATTTTCCAAGGCTTGGAAGACCGCGGCCGCTCGGCTTCCAACCCTGGGAAGCCGAGCGCGCGGACCGGACGGCAACGCGGCGCGCCCGTCGGCGCCCCGAGTCTAGAATCCCGTCCCATGCCCCGCACTGCCCGAGACCTTTACGAGCCCGCTTTCGAACACGATGCCTGCGGTGTCGGGCTGGTCTGCCGCCTCCGGGGCGAGCCTTCGCACGACGTCGTTCAGAAGGCGCTCCGCATCCTCGTCAACCTGTCCCATCGCGGCGCCTGCGGCTGCGACGAGAAGACCGGCGACGGCGCGGGCATTCTGCTGCAGATGCCGGACCGCTTCCTGCGCAAAGCCGCCGCCGGAATTTCACTGAAGCTGCCGCCGCCCGGCGAATACGCCGCCGGCCTGGTCTTCCTGCCGCGTATCCGCGAGGAGCGCGAGCGCGCGATGGACTGGCTCGAAGGGGCGCTGAAGGAGAACGGTCTTGAACCGCTCGGCTGGCGCGACGTGCCCAGCGACAACCGCGTGCTGGGCCGCATCGCGCTGGCCGTCGAGCCGGTGATGCGCCAGATCTTCGTCGGCCGCGGGCCCGGCATCGCCGATGCCGAGACCTTCGAGCGCCGGCTCTACATCGCGCGCAAGGTCGTCGAGCGCGCGGTGCGCGAGTCCGACCTGGCCGAGCGCCGGTTCTTCTACGTGTGCAGTCTCTCGTCGCGCACGCTGGTGTACAAGGGGCTGATGCTGGCCGACCAGATCGAGACCTTCATGCCGGACCTGCGCGATCCGGATTTCGCCAGCGGCATGGCCATCGTCCACCAGCGCTACAGCACGAACACGTTTCCGACCTGGGACCTGGCGCAGCCGTTCCGGTATCTCTGCCACAACGGCGAGATCAACACGCTGCGCGGCAACGTCAACTGGATGCGCGCGCGCGAGGCGGTCTTCGCCTCGCCGAAGTTCGGCGCGGACCTGGCGAAAATCCTGCCGGTCTGCACGCCCGGCGCCAGCGACACCGCGATCCTCGACAACGCGATCGAGTTGCTCGTCCATACCGGCCGCTCGCTGCCGCACGCGATCCTGATGGCCATTCCCGAGGCCTGGCAGCGGCACGAGGAGATGGACGAGGACAAGAAGGCCTTCTACGAGTACCACGCGTGCCTGCTCGAGGCCTGGGACGGCCCCGCCTCGATCCCGTTCACCGACGGCCAGTGCGTCGGCGCCGTGCTCGACCGCAACGGATTGCGCCCCTCGCGGTACACGATCACGCGCGACGGCTATGTCGTAATGGCCTCTGAAACCGGCGCCCTGGAGATCCCCCCGGAGAACGTCCTGCTCCGTGGGCGGCTTCAGCCGGGCCGGATGTTTCTCGTGGACATGCGGGAGGGCCGGGTGGTCGGCGACGACGAGATCAAGCAGGAGATGGCGCGCCGCCGCCCATACCGCGCCTGGATTCGCGAGCGGCTTGTGCCGTTTCACCGCCTGCCGCCGCCCCGCCGTCCTGCGCCGGAACCCGATGCGCCGCTGCCGACGCTGCTCAACGAGTTCGGCTACACCGCCGAGGACCTCCGCATCATTCTGGCGCCGATGGCCGAAAAGGGCGAGGAGCCCGTCGGTTCGATGGGCGTGGACGTGCCGTTGGCGGTGCTCTCCGATCGCCCGCAGCTCGTGTACAATTACTTCAAGCAACTCTTCGCGCAGGTCACCAATCCGCCGCTGGACGCCATCCGCGAGGAGCTGGTCACCTCGCTGGTCACGCACCTGGGCCCCGAGCGCAACCTGTTCGAGGAGACGCGCGACCATTGCCATCTGCTGCGTCTCGAGCAGCCGATTCTGACCGACGACGACCTGGAGCGGATCCGCGAGATCGACGACGGGGAGATGGCCACCGCGACGCTCGCCGCGCACTTCGATCCCGCCGGCGGCGGCGCTGCGCTCGCGGCGGCGCTGGACGACCTCTGCGCCCGCGCTGAGCGCGCCGTGGTCGCGGAAGCGCGGAACATCGTCATCCTGTCCGACCGCGGCATCGCGCGCGACCGCGCGCCGATCCCGATGCTGCTGGCGTGCGGCGCCGTGCACCACCATCTGATCCGACGCGGCCTGCGCACGCGCTGCGGCCTCGTCATTGAGAGCGGGGAACCGCGAGAGGTTCACCACTTCGCCGCGCTTTTCGGCTACGGGGCCAGCGCGATCAATCCCTATCTGGCGTTGCGGACCCTGCCGCTGCTCCGGGAGCAGGGGCTGATCACGGTGGACCCGTTGCTCGCACAGAAGCACTTCCTGAAGGCCGTCGGCAAGGGGGTGCTCAAGACGATGTCCAAGATGGGCATTTCGACGCTCCAGAGCTACCGCGGCGCGCAGCAGTTCGAAGCCGTCGGCCTCGATGAGAGCGTCGTGGAGCGCTACTTCACCGGCACCGCCAGCCGCGTCGGCGGATGCGATCTGGCCGCGCTGGCCGAGGAAGTCGCGCGCCGCCATAGCCGTGCCTGGCCCGAGCGGGAGATTCCCTCGTCGTTCGAGCTGGATCCCGGCGGCGTTTACCAGTGGCGCCGCACCGGCGAGCGCCACCTCCTGCAGCCGCTCGCCATTGCCAAGCTCCAGGAAGCGACCCGGCACGGCAACGCCGCCGCCTTCGCGGAGTTCTGCCGGCTGGTGGATGACCAGAACCGCGACCTGCTGACGCTGCGCGGTCTGCTCCAGTTCCGCGAGGACCCCGCGCGCGCCGTGCCGCTCGACGAGGTCGAACCGTGGACCGAAATCGTCCAGCGCTTCAAGACCGGCGCCATGTCCTACGGTTCCATCAGCCAGGAGGCGCACGAGACGCTGGCGATCGCGATGAACCGGCTGGGCGGCAAGAGCAACTCCGGCGAGGGCGGCGAAGATCCCGCGCGCTTCGCGCCGCTGCCCAACGGCGACTCCAAGCGGAGCGCCATCAAGCAGGTCGCATCCGGGCGGTTCGGCGTGACGATCCACTACCTGGTCAACGCGGTCGAGCTGCAGATCAAGATGGCGCAGGGCGCCAAGCCGGGCGAGGGCGGCCAGCTTCCCGCCGAGAAGGTCTACCCG
>CAYLTB010000202.1:0-4126 GCA_964386675.1 uncultured Verrucomicrobiota bacterium | reverse complement strand
AGCGGGCGGGCGGCGCGGCGCAGCCACGCCTCGAGCCGTTCGGGGCCCGAGAGCCCGCGTTCCCAGTCGGCTTCCGAGAGCAGGGCGTCGGCTTCGGGGAGGTTCGCCGGGTCGATCTCGAAACAGCAGTCGCCGCGCTGCGAGCGCGTGACGTGCTCAATCCAACGCGCCGGTTCGCGGATGAGGCGGAAGCAGCGCGCCACCTCGACGAAGAGGTAGGCGAGCATCGCGCGCAGCGGGACGCCGGTCTCCTCGGCAATTGCGCCGTCCGGACAGGCGCGCCGCAGCAGCGGCTCGCGCCAACCGGCGAGCAGGGCGTCGGCCGCCTCGGCGGGCGCCGCCGCGAGCAGGCGGGCGCGCAACTCGCCGCGCGAAATCAGCAGCGGCACCCGCCGCAACAGGGCGTACACGCGCGCCTGAGTCTCGGGCCCAACCTGTCCATCTCGCAACAGGTCCTCTTCCAGCAGCATGAAGAAATCCTGATTCGAGGGCAGTCCGCACAGCAGCGCCGCCAGCTCGGCGGCCTTGCCGGTCATCTTGCGGAATTCGGGCGGCGTCGGCACGGCGGTATCCGGCGCGGCGGCGTACAGTCCCGCGGACCAGCGCCAGGCTTCGCGGTCGCGGGGGACCGAGTAGGGGAAGAGAAAACGGATGCGGTCGGTCGGCACGGGAAAAATGCCGAGCGTGCGGTAGTTGTCGCGCGGGTTGGAGGAGATCAGCGCGCCTTGGCCGTGCTTGCCCTTCTGCTCGGTGGCCTGGTCAAGCGAGCCGGCGCGCACGCCGGTGCCGTACTCGGCCTGGCAAGCCAAATGGATGAGAGTGTCTTCGGGGATACCGAAGCCGTAGAGGACGTTGAGGGCGTTTTTGACGGCGACGGTGAGCGCTGACGAGCTGGAGAAGCCGCCTTGCGGGATGGCGCCCGTGGAGAGCAGCCGGAGGCCGCGGAACCCTTCGCGCCCGAGGTCGCGCTGCACGCGCTCGCCGGCCGGACCGTTGCGCAGGGTGCGGAGCGAGGCGACGGCGTTGCAGATGAGCGAGAACGGGCGGCGCATGCTGTTGCTGACCCACAGAGCGGCCGGCGGCAACGGGAGACCCGCTTCGCGGCGCGCTTGGAGTTCGGCATCCGAGAAGTAGCCGAGCGAGAGCAGAAGCTGTTCGGCCAGGCGCGTGCCGAACGCCTCGTACTTGTAGATGTTGTCGACGTCGTCCGCCGGGTACATCGCGGGGTCGTCCGCGGCGACGGAGTTGACCTTTTCACGGAAAGCGGCCTGTGTGGAGAGGTGGTGAATCTTGCGGTCTTCGGTCGGCTGCGCCAACAGTACGATTTGCTCGCGGCCCGATGCGTCGCGGGCGCCGGTGGGCATCTGCCACGCGGGACCGAAAAAGCGCCCCATGTCCGGGTGCATGAAGGCGATGCGGAAACGGCCGCCGGAGACGCCGACCGCCACGGGGCGGTCAGGTGCGAACGGAATCTCTTCGCGCGCGTCGGCCTGAAGAAGCTCGCGCAATTGCGCGGCGATGGAGGCGGTCTGGCCGGGCGAGCGGTCCGCAGCCAGAACCTCCGCCGCGGCCCGGACGGAGGCGTCGGCGGCGTCCGTCCGGCCGGCGGACAGCGCGAGGACGGATTCAAGTCGAGCCAGATCGTGCGGACGCGTGACGTCTGAGCAGAGCAGCAGATACTCGGGGTCGGCTTCGCGGGTGGTGAGGGTTCGGATGTCGCCGCGTTCGCCGCGGATGGCGGTCACGAGGTCGGTCAGGTAGTACTGTCGTTGCGCGTTGTCGTTCCGCAGCGCGCCTAGATGGCGATACAGCGTGCGGGCGTGTGCGACGTAGAGCGGGCAGTTGGCCTCCGTGATCGCGTCGAGGCGTTGCCGTTCCACGGGGTCGTTCAGCGCGTCGATATCGTTCTGTTCGAGAATGCGCATGAGACGCCCGTCGCCGTCGCGCAGGAGGCGGCCCTTGCCGTGCTGAGCAGGCGGCGCGTAGACGGCCGAAAGCAGGGTAAGGTCCGCCTCCCGTACGCCCGCCAGATGCGTTTCGAGCAACCGCCGGAAGATCGTTTCGGGAATGATGCGGTCGCCCATGGAAATAACCAGCATCGGGTTAGCGTCAAGCAGGCCCGGCACGGCGAGCGCCTCGTAGGCGGCCCAGGCTGTGCCGCCGGTCGGGTTGGCGCTTTTGACGTAGATGTTGTCGCTGCCCAGCCGGGTCGCGACTTCTTCGTGCGCGTAGCCCACAAGCGCGATGCAGGGTGCGGGGGAGAGGCGGCGAAAGGCGTTGATTGAGTGGCGGGCCAGCGGGATGCCACGCACCGGCTGCACGCATTTGGGCGCCGTGCCGAAACGCGTGCCCTTGCCGGCGGCCAACATCACCAACACGCACGACGCCGACGCGATGCCGCCGTAGAGCGTCAACGCATCCGGGTTCAGCACGGCCTCGGGGCCGAGCGTCAACGCATCGGAAAGTCTCTCGCTGCGTGCCATCGCTCATAGGTTGCCAAAGCGAACCGGCGCTGGCAAGAATGAAGGTTCATCCTAACCGCGCACGCATCCAAACCGGCCGATCGCGCATCTGCCCTTGTGCGGCCAGGAAGGGCATGCTAGAGTTATTCCATGATAAACGTAAACAAACGCCTTGTTCCGCTGGCAGCCGCCGTGTGCGGCCTTGCCGTCCCGTTGCGGGCGGAAAAACTCGATGTGTACTTCGGCACGGGTGGCGCCCCCTCCAAGGGCATCTACCGATCGACGTTCGACACCCAAACCGGCAAGCTCGGTCCCGCCGAACTTGCGGCGGAGATCGGCGCGCCGGGTTTTCTCGCGCTGCATCCGGACGGCGACAAGCTGTACGCGGTCGCTGATGGCGAGGGCGGCCAGGGCGTGACCGGCTACCGCATCGGCCGCGGCGGCGCGTTGCAAGCCTTCACAGCCGCGCCCACGGGCGACGGCCAGGGCTGCCATATCGAGGTGCATCCATCGAGGCGTTTCCTGCTGACCGCGCAGTATGGCGGAGGCTCGGTGGCGCTCTTCCCGCTGGATGCGGAAGGGCGGCTCGGCCCGGCTGCGCTGCAAGAGCATCCCGGGCCGGGCACCGGCGTGGTGGCGAGCCGCCAGAAGGAGCCGCACCCGCACTGTTGTCGTTTCTCGCCAGACGGACGCTTTGCGTTGGTGCCGGACCTCGGGCTGGACGGCATCATGGTCTACCGGGTCGACGCCGCCGCCCCCGCCATCGTGCGCCACGGTTTTATTCCGGCGCCGCCGGGCTCGGGGCCGCGGCACATGCGCTTTTCGACGGACGGCCGCTTCATCTACCTGCTCAACGAGCTGTCCCTGGCGGTCTCGGCCTACGCCTGGGACGCAGAGGCCGGGACGGCGCGCCTGCTGGCCACGGTGCCGACCTTGAGCGAGGAGGCCAAAGCGGGCGAGGTTCACAACAGCGCCGCTGAAATCGTGTCGCATCCGTCGGGCCGCTTCCTCTACGCATCCAACCGAGGGAATGACACGGTGACCGTGTTCCGCGCCGACCCGGCCACGGCCGCGCTGGAGCTCGCACAGGTGCAGCCTGTGCGCGGGGCCTTCCCGCGTAACATCAATCTCTCGCCGTGCGGCAACTGGCTGTTGGCTGCCGGCGCGGATTCGGGTACGGTCGCCGTGCATCAGGTCGATCCCGCGACCGGCCGGCTAACCTACCAGACGCGCAACATCATCCAAGTGCCCGCGCCGATCTGCATCCTCTTTGTGTCGCCGCCGAACAACTTGTGAACACTCCGGCAAGAGGCGACGAGAGACGCGCACCGCATGCGTTGACAGCGGCGGCGCGGCTGATGCTGGCGGCGTCTTCAGCGGTATAGGGACCGGAGACGCAGCTTGTGCGCCAAGCCCGCTTTACCGCGGTCCACCGTTCCCCGCCGCCCTTGCGGCGTGGTATACTGTATCGAAAAAGGGATGAACGTTATTCGTTGTGCCCAGCCGTGAGGATATTCCAGATGAACACGCGCCGGTCTTTTCTCAGAGTAGCGTTAGCGGGTTCGTTCGCGTCGGCGATACGTCCTGCGGCCACTTCGGGCGCGGGGACAGGCTTTCCGGCTGGCGCGCGCGACGCCGCTTCGCCGCGCCCGCTCGGGCTCGTC
>CAYLTB010000201.1:0-4209 GCA_964386675.1 uncultured Verrucomicrobiota bacterium | reverse complement strand
CGTTCCCAGGGTGAAGGTTGCAGCGACGTCGAGCCCGTCCGCCAGATGGACTTTCCCGTTGCCGCTGATGGAACCGTTCGAACGTGCCGTGAAGGTGGCATTGCCGATCGGTTTCTGCCCGGTGCCGATGGTCCCGCTTCCCGAGATGCCGTTGTTGGAGGCGGCAAGCGTCCCGTTGGCAATCGTGATGCCGCCTACCCGCAACGCACCGCTGGCGCCGCCCGAAATGTTGCCGTTAGCGTCGGCCTTCACCGTGATCGGCATCCCGCAGACATTCAGTTGGGCGCTCATGCCCGTGGCGTCCAAATTCACCTGGGTATTCGCCGCCCAAAGCGTCCAATCCCCGATCTTGATATCGGTGTTCGAACTCAGCTTGGCCTGGCCGTTCGCAGCGAGGGTGCAGGTGACGGTGCGGGTGGATCCGGCGATGCTGGTGGTCCCCGTCCAAACCGCTACCGGCGCCCCGTTGACGACGCCGAGCGCAAACGTCCGCGACCCGATGACCGGCAAGCTTACGGTCGCTGTCCCGCTCAGCGAAAGAGCGCCGGTCTCCGACAAGCCGACATCCGCGTTCAAGAAGTTGTGGGGCCCGAGCCGCACAGTCGTTCGACCGCTCGCCAACGGTTTGCCGTTGGCATATCCGAGCGTCAGGTTCACAGACCCCACCCCGGGGATGCCGACATTCTGCGTGCCGGCCAAGGACACCCCGCCGGCGCTGGAGACCGAGACCGTGACGTTGTTGAAGGTGTAACTGCCCAGCCGCACGGTCGTCGTGCCGCTGGCGGTGACGGCATTGTTCGCATAGGAGAGCGCCAAGTTCACGTTGCCCAGACCGGAGATGCCCACGGAACTACTGCCGGACACCGAAACCGCCCCGGCGCTCGAGAGCGCGACGCGGGCGTTCGTGAAAGAAATCGTCCCCAACCGGACCGTGGCGGTGCCCTCCGCGGAGAGCGCCGTCCCCGTGTAGGCCAATGCCAGATTCACGTTGCCGACGCCGGGAACATTGACGGTGTTGCTGCCCGAGACGGACACGGCGCCCGTGTTCGAGATCGACACCGACACGTTGTTGAAGGTGAAATTGCCCAGCCGCACGGTGGTAGTGCCGCTGGCGGTCGCCGCGCCATTCAGCAATTGAAGCGTCAGGGCCACGTTGCCGATTCCGGGGACGCTGACATTGCCGCCCCCCGTCAGCGTCACTGTCCCGTTCGTTGCGACGGAGACCACCGCGTTGGCGAACGAGAAGGGCCCGAGCCTCACGGTCGTCGTCCCGTTGGCCGTGACGACACCGTTGGCGTATTCTAGCGTGCAGTTCACGCTGCCTATTCCGGGCACCGGCACCGCTTGCGATCCCGACACACTCACCGCACCGGACGGCGAGACGGAGACCTGCGCGTTCGCGAATTGCAAGCTCCCCAGTTTGACCGTCGCCGTGCCTGTGCCGGTCACCTGGCCGTTCTTGTAGTTCAGCGCGAGGTTCACGCTGCCGAGTCCGGGCACCGTGACGGCGCCCGTCGGCTGGATCGTGACATTGCCCTTGTGATCCAGCGTGATCCGGCACTGGCCGCAGGAGAGCCTTCCGAGCTGCACCTCTGCAGTTCCGGCCGCCTGCGCCCGCTTCGCATCTCCGGCAATCGTCAGGGCCGCCGCCCCGATTCCGGGAATGGTCACTTTCGACTGCCCCGACAGCGCTGCGGTGCCGGCGGAATTGATCGTCACTTGCGCGTTCTGAAAGGCGATCGACCCGAGCTTTAGCGTCCCGGCGCCCTGGGCGAAAAACACGCGATCTTCCAAGGCAAGTTTCACCTCCAGCGATCCCAGGGGCCCAAGATTCACGCGGGCCGAGGCTTTGCCTTCGATTTCCGGCATCTTGGCGCCAAAGCGGATTCGGACTTTGGGAAAGGTATAGGAACCAAGCTTGACCACCGCCGTACCGGTTGCGTCGAGACCGCCGGGCGTGATCAGCAATTTGAGGTTTACCTTCTGCCCGCCGATTTCGACTTCGCCCTGGCCTTCCAGCCCCCGCGGAGTCACCTCGCCATGCGCGGACGTCGCCCCGACGCCCGGCAGAAGTACCGAGCCCGACCACGTTCCGAAAGCGAATTGACCTTCCTTCAGGACGAAATCCACCCGAAATTCGCCAACGCCGGCAACCTTCACGCTCCCTTGCCCCCTCGTCAGCCCCTCCTCCTCCGTCAGCCTGTCCGCCTGCACCTCAAACGGACCGACCCGAACCAGCGCCTGAGATCCGCCCGCCCAACGTTCCTTCGACGGCGACGGAGCTTTCTGTGCCAGAACCATCGACGGGAACAACGAGAGACCGACAACGGTCACAGACAGGATTCGAACGCCGCGAATATGGAAATTCATGGCACAGCTCCGCGCGACGATGACGCTAACCGAGTCGCGCTTCCCGGCTGCCGCTGGCTTCCAGCGTCTCGCGCACACGTCCGCAGTACCGCTTGAAAGTAAAGCGACACGGTAAGGATTGTCCCCCTGGCCGGGACGGGTGCAAGAAAAAAGCGAAACGGAACGTCAGGTCATCGGCGCTCGTGGAAGGGGCTGACCGATTCTTCCCATAGGGCGCGCGTCAGGTTGAAATCCCAGCCCGGGTGGTTTATGTCCAACGGCTCTGTTGTGGCCTTGCCGTTTGCGAAATTCAGGTAGCCCTTCTCGAGCTTGAAGAAGAGGTCGGGAATTCCGATGCGCATCAGGGCGAGGCATTCGTCGGCCAGCGGACCCGGCTGCCAGGCGCCGCCGGCCAGCAGAATGACATGGGTGACGAGGTTCGGACGAAACCCGCTGTAGGCGTAGCTGATCGAGCTGCGCGGACCCCTGCCGTCGCGTCCGTCGAGTTCGTGCAGCATACCGCGCTTGCCCTTGTTGGGCAGATCGTCCGCCCCGCGCGCCATCCGGCCGGCGCCCTGGTGACCCGCGCCGCCGTTGAGGCCGGCCGAGACCGTACCGCCGTAGGTGTGCGTCGTCAGCATCCAGTACAGCTTCATTAGATCGTCCAGCCGCGTTCCCTGGTACGCATATCCCCGGACGTCGCGCTCGATCTTATCCGCTTCCGGCGCGCCGGAAGCGGGATCGGCCGCGGCGGCTCCGAATGTCTTCGCGGTATTGTTCAGTCCTGCCTTTCGCAACTCCTCCGTGAAGGCTTGGTGGTCGTAGGTGTCCAGAAACCGGTAGGCCGCATCCGCGCCGCCCATCCAGATCGTGGCCACAATCATCGTGCCGATCATGCCCTCACGGAAGTTCGGATTCCAACCGCGGCCGAGGTTCTTGCCGCCGAGCAGATCAGTATTCTGCCCCTGCGCGTTGCCGGCGTCGGACGTAGTGTAGGCGGAGGCGACCATCGCCGCCTTGACCAGCAGGTCCATGCGGCGCTGCTCCTCCTCCGTGAACGCGTTCCACAACCGCGGCGTCTTCCGGATCAGCACACAGGATCCCGTGAAGATGATCTCATGCTGTGCGGCATAGCCGCCGGCGGCGACCAGACAACGGTCGCCCTGGAGGTTGGATCGGATCTGGCGCAGCAGCGGCGCGTCGGCCTTCGTATCGCCCTGCCAAGCCGCGACCGCCAGCACGAACGTCTTGCCTTCATCCCAAGCGCCGGTCGTGTGCGCCGACCGCTCATGCGTATAACGGTAAACGTTCTGCGCGGACATTTCTTCGGCGGCCCGAACCGTTGCCGCGGAGAGCTGCGGCATTTTCGGATGGGGCCCCTCCTGCCCCATCGCCATGCCCGCTGCCAATGCGCACGCCATTACAATCCGCCAGAGTTCCCAATTCATGCCCGGCCTCTTCCCATTGATGTCCGTCGCCTCGGATTGACCGTTGATCATAGAACCTTGTCTTGCAGAAGACCAACGCAAACCGGCCGTGCCCCTAAGGGCCTGAGGATCGTCTCGATTCCATTTCGACTGCGGCGGGGACTCTGCGGTCCCGGCCCTCGATCCTGTGGCGGCGAGTATTGATCGCCGCGAATCGTGTGCGAAAGAAAAGCCGCGGTCTTCGCCTGCGGTTACAAGGTTGGGCTCGCTTTTCCTGCGATCGTCAACAGAATCGTTCTCGATAAGCGGTATATTTTACTTGATCATGCCTGCCGCGGGCACAACAATGAAGTTGTCCATGCGGCCTGCGGGCAGGGTTTTTGCCTCCTACCAGCGGGAGTGACGTTTACGGAGAAGCGCGGTGGCGTAGCGG
>CAYLTB010000200.1:0-4247 GCA_964386675.1 uncultured Verrucomicrobiota bacterium | reverse complement strand
CGTAGAGGGCAGGCGCTTCCTCGGCCTCGACACGATGGGTGATCGTCTCTCCCCATTTCAAGGTGCCCAGTGCCATGCCCTTGACGACCGAACGCCTGCTGGGGATGTAACCGTCGTCGCAGGGAAACACCATCGTCAGACGCTTGCCATGAGGGGTGAGGAAGCTGAAGGGAAACGGGTCCTTGCCGTAGTTGCCCTGCCACACGAACGTGCCGCGCTCCCTGCAGAGTTCGATGGTCGGCATCACCATCTCAGGCAGGCCCGTCGTCTCGAAAACGGCATCGGCATCATATCGGTTCATGGCGCTTTGACCCATCGCTCGTCGATCTCTGCTCCGTCGACGTACTTTCGCGGATACGAGGAAATTTCGTCAGAGCTGCGAGCCGCTCTCGAAGATCCGAACGTCAAGGACATCGTGATGGAGTTCGACTCTCCTGGAGGAGAGGTGTCTGGAGCCTTCCAGTTGGCCGAAGAGATCTATCGCGGCCGTTCCGTCAAGCCGATTCACGCGATGGTGACGGACATGGCGGCGAGCGCTGGATACCTGCTCGCCAGCGCGGCGACTTCTATCACGGCCACGAACACGTCCATCACTGGCTCCATCGGCGTCGTGATGCGCCACGCCGACTACTCGAAAGCGCTCGCGAACGAAGGTGTCAAGGTCACGCACATCCACGCCGGAGCGCGCAAGGTCGACGGCAACCCTTATGAGCCGCTGACCGCAGAGGTCAAGCGCGACATGCAGGCGAGCGTCGACTACTACTACGGCCTGTTCGTCGATGCGGTGGCGCTTTATCGCGGCGGTGTCGGCCTTGATCGGGACGCCATACGCGCGACGGAAGCCGCCGTGTTCGTGTCGGATCATGCGCTCGAAATCGGTCTGATCGACCGGGTCGAGTCGCCGGATGCGCTGTTCGAACGCCTTTTGGCTCTCAGAGAGTCCAATAGTTTCGTTTCACAATCAGAGGTTTCAAACATGTCCGAAGATCGCGAGAAGTTGATCGCGCTGGAGGCGTCGAACGTCGATCTCAAGTCGAAGCTGATCGCGTCCGAGTCTATGGTCGCCGATCTCGCCGCTCAACTGGAGGCTGTCCGCCAGCAGTTGTCCGTCGAGTCCGACCGCGCCAAGCAAGCAGAGGCGCAGATTCAGGCGCAGCGCGAAGCCGCTCGCAAGATCGCTGTCGAGTCGCTGTTCGCCGACATGCACCAGGAGATGAGCGCCGAGCGCGCAGCGCCATATCTGGCTATGAGCGACGAGTCGTTCGCGGCCATCAGCGCCGACCTCAGAGCGCTGTCCGCTCCGGTCGTCGACCAGAAACTGTTCGTCGAGACCGCAGTGTCCGGCGCGTCGCGAGACGCGAACGTGATCGATCTCGGCGCGCAACTGTTCAAGCAAGTAGCGGGAGTGAAGTGATATGGCGACTTACGCGGAGCCGATTCGCGGTTACGAGGCCGTCCTGAGCGACAGCGGCAACATCAGCTACGAGAACGTTACCGTCGGCTCTGGTGCCGATCTCGTCTCTGGTGCAGTGCTCGGTAAGAAGAATTTCGTGCAGGCCGCAGCGCCGATCCCGACCATCGTCGGCACCGGCACCGGCCTGATGTCCGCCCTGACCTTCGGGCCAGACGTCCAGGTCGGCAGCTACGTCATCACACTGACCGCAACGTCGGCGACGGCCGCGTTCAGCGTGGTGGCACCAGACGGCACGGCTCTTCCTGCCGGCGCGGTCGGCACGGCCTACAAGTCGACGCACCTGAGCTTCCTGATCTCGAACGGCGGGACCATGACGCTGGGCGACGCCTACACCGTGGTCGTTAGCGCGGCGGGAACTCCGGTTCTGGTCGGCACCGGCACCGGCACCGTGTCCGGCGTGTCGCTCGGCAAGTACGCCCAGCGCGGCACGTACCGCGTCAAGCTGACCGCCACGTCGGCCACCGCGCTGTTCGAGGTGCAGGGTCCGAACGGTCTGGTCGGCACCGGCAACGTCGCCACCGCATTCGCGTCCGATCACGTCAACTTCACGCTGGCGAACGGCGGGACCATGACGCTCGGCGACTACTTCAATATCGTCGTCGCCAACCAGGCGAACGTGACCGGCCGGTACTACGCCTACGACCCGACCGCCGTCGACGGCACCCAGGAACCGGTGGCCGTGCTGGTCCAGCCCGCCGCCGCCGCTTCAGTCGCCGTGTCGGCGAACGCCGTCGCTCGCTTAGCCGAGGTGAAACTCGACAAGCTGACCTGGAAAGCGAACGTCTCCGCAGCGCAGAAGATCGCCGCCGCGAAACAGTTGGCCGCCAATTCCACCATCGTGGTGCGGAGTTAAGTCATGTTGGACATCTATCGCGATTACTTCACCCGCGAGCAGCTCATGGCGAGCATCGCCAAGGCTCCCTACATCCCAGGTCGTCTGTCCGAGTACTTCGAGTCGATGCCGCTGACCAGCACCACGCTGGCCTTGGAAGACCAGCCGACCAACGGCGCGTCGATCCTGGCCGGCGTCCCGCGCGGCACCCCGTCGAAGGTCGAAACCCTTGAGCGCCGCAACGTCTTAACATTCAACACCTCGCACTATCGCGCCGACGGCAACGTCTACGCCGACGAGGTCTTGAACGCCCGCGCCTACGGGGCCAACGGCGGTGCCGAGATCATCCAGCAGCGCCGCGACATGCTGATGTCGCGGATGCGCCGCGACATCGATCTGACCCACGAGTCGCTCCGCATGGCTCAGTTTGTCACTCCGACCAACGCCTTCGGAACCATGCCCGCGTCGCAGCAGATCGCGTTCAACACCGACGCGACCAAGACGCGAGCCGAGATCTTCACCAAGATCATTAAGCCCATCGAGTCTGCTCTGGACGGCATCCCGCACTCCGGCATCTGGGCGCTGTGCGAGGACGCCATCTGGGCGAAGCTGATCGAGAACGCCGCGATCAAGGCCACCTGGCTGAACTGGCAGAACGCCAACAGCTTGCGCGGCGACCCGCGCGAGATGGTGAACTTCGGCGGCGTGACCTTCGAGCGCTATCGCGGCACCGGCACCGTCAACCTGACGTCCGGGCACATTCGCGCCTTCCCGGTCGGCGTGCCGCAGATGTGGATTCAGGCGTTCGCTCCGGCCGACACGCTGGACACCGTCGGGGCCGGCGCCTTGGGCACCCCATACTGGCCGCAAGCCATCCCGAGTTCCGACAACCGCCGCTGGTATCTGGAGATCCAGACCAACTGCGTGATGGTCTGCACTCGCCCGACCGCCGTGATCTCGATCACGACTGACTGATGGGCTACGCGACCTACGACGACCTGCTCGCCAACTTCGGCGAGCGGGAAATCGAGTCGGTGACGGACAGAGACCGCGACGGCGTGTCGGACGACGGCGTCGTCGAAGACGGTCTCTCGTTCGCGGACGACATGATCGACGGCTACCTTCGCGGTCGGTACTCGCTTCCTCTGGCCGTCGCGAACCGCAACCTCGTCGGGATCGCCTGCGACATCGCGCGGTATCGCTACTACCAGGACCAGCCGACCGATCTGGTCGTCGCACGGTACGAGCAGGCCATCGATTGGCTTCGAGATGTCGCGAGGGGGCTGATCGACGTGCTGCCACCGGCCGACGAGATAGAGAGACCGACGCATCTCGCGCACTCGACTCCAGACGCCGTGTTCACGAGGCTCGTCTGGTGAGCGACACGATCTACCCGCATCTCGACAAGCTGTTGCTGGCGCTCGAAACGCTCGGCCTGGAAACTCCGGTCGAAGCGTTCGCGAGCCTCAAGTCGATCAGCATCCAGGGCAGCCCGCAGGTGAGCTTGGTGGCCGGCGAAACGACTGTCAAGCAGACCATCGGCAGCGGTCGTGTGATCCAGAGCTGGAACATGTTTCAGGAGTGGACGGTCGCAATCATCTTGCGCGACTCAAGCGACCAGCGCGTGACATCTCCGCTGCTCGCGGAACTCGGGACGTGGCAAGCGCGCGTGCTGAACGTGCTGATGCGAGACGTGATCGGCGTCGGTGGACCCATACATCTCATCGAAATACCGGAACCCGAGGCCTACGCGGGCGGCGCTCTCGCCGGACGCATCAAGCTCGGGATTCAATTCGTTTTCACTTCGGAGTAAGTTTCATGGCCGGTTTGCGCGGTGCAGGAAAGGTTTATCTCTCCACTCTCAGCGGTGGTTCGTATGGCGGCTACCTGGACATGGCGAACATCGCCTCGTTCATCGGCAGCGAAGGCGCCGACACGACC
>CAYLTB010000199.1:0-4294 GCA_964386675.1 uncultured Verrucomicrobiota bacterium | reverse complement strand
GCCGCCGTTCCTCCGGTCCAAACGGGCGATCGTCCGGCCATCCGGCTACTCGATCATAAAGGTGGTACCACGCCTCTCCGACGTCTTTGACCCTCGCCATTCTCATGCCGATCACCTCTGATAAGCGGGACTACGGCCGGCAACCATCGCCGACCCACGCAGCCCGGCACTCTGTAGAAGGCGCAACCGTGAAGAATTTCCGCGCTTCGGCCCCCGATGAGCGTGGGACGTATTGACCACCCCCTCATCCCCCGCTACAAATCCAGCGGCGCACCCGTAGCGCAACTGGACAGAGCATCAGACTTCGGATCTGAGGGTTGCAGGTTCAAATCCTGCCGGGTGCGCGGTCCCCACGGTCTTCCAAGGCCTGGACGTCCTCGCCATCTATCCTTCCAAACCCTGGAAATCGCCGCACATAACGGACAGCGGAACGGCGGCGGCCGGCATCCTCGGATTCGGGCTTCGCCCTGGAAGTGCCCGATCTTCGCGCCCGTCGTGGACGTGCACCCGCGCGTTCGCTTCAACGGCGAGACGGGCCGAGGAACCGACGAGGGCCGCAGTGATTGCGGAGGAACCGGCTCCAACGCCGGAAATTGACAAGACGCCGAAAGCATGATCTATTAGAGCGTCTTCGGTGTGGGGGTATAGCTCAGTTGGAAGAGCGCCTGAATGGCATTCAGGAGGTCAGGGGTTCAACTCCCCTTACCTCCACCAACCGAAACAACCCGCGATCGCCGCTCATTCCGAGCACTGGCCAGCGGCCGCGCGATCAGTTTTTCACCCGCGCGGTTCCGGGTCCGGTCGCCTGCGGCGAACCGCGGGTCGTTTCGTAGTGCTGGAAAGTCCAAACCCCGTTCTTGGCCGTCCCTTCGAAGGTGAAGGTCCGGCGCGCTCGCGTGTCAATTCCGGTTCCGGAAATCTCGCCGTTCTGAAGATCGCCCGTGACGGTTCCCTCGTAGGTCATCGGGCGATTGTTCCATTTGAATTTCCAGACCGCGTTCCACTTGTTGGCGCCTTCCGGCTTCAGGGTGGCCTCCAGCTCGTGCGTTTCGCCGCGACGTCCGTTCCACTCGAAAGTCCCTTCGATCTGCACCGTCGTGGGCGCGCGTGTCGGCGCGGGAAGCACGGCCGGCGCGGCCGTACGCGACCGCACATATTCCTGGTCGGCCCCCGACAACATGCCGAGAACCGCCCAGAAAACAGTGCCGTCCGCCCGTTTCAAATGAACCGTCATGCCGTCGAGCCGGACGAACTCCGCTTCCACGGTTGCGCCCTTGAGGTCCGTCCAGGTGCGGGTCTCCGCGAAGAGTATGCCGGACCAGACGGCCATGGCGAAGCCGACGGCAATTCTCCAGGCATTGCGTGTCACACTCATCGTACTCCCCCGCAACCGGCGTGCGCCGGCCGACCATTGGCCATTGAACGTGCAGCCACAGGGCGATATTATAAATGTTTTCGGTCCCATGCACTCACGCAATGACGCGGGGGGCGGTTTTGCGCGCCCAGCCGGAAGGGTCTTCCGGAGGATCAACCTTGCCGGCACATGAAACTGCCTGCTAAACCCCTGTCCCTTCGATCGGCTCTGCGAAGAATCGCCATCGGCGGCAGTCTGGCGATGGTCTATACGACCGGGATCAGCAGCCCTGCCACCACGGAGTTTTTCCGCGCGATCGGCGCCGACGAATGGCATTTCGGATTGATCAGCGGCATCCCGCTGGTGCTGCTGGCGATGCAATACGTCGGCGCGGCGTTCGTGAACCGCGTCTCGCGCCGCGCGCCGACCTTCTTTTTCTGCCTGATCGCCTGTCGGTTGGTCTACCTGCCGATCGCCTTCGTCCCGTGGACGCGGCTGGGCATCTCGACCGCCGCCACCATGACCGTCATCCTGCTGCTGCTGTCCTTCAGCGCGGCTGTGCACAACTATGCCGTGCCGTTCTGGTTCTCCTGGATGGCCGACCTAGTTCCACGCCCGATCCTGAACCGCTATTGGGGCCGGCGCCAATGGGCCATGAACATCACCTGGTCCTTCTCCTACCTGGCCGTGACCGCTTATCTGTACTACACGCGGCAGCCGATCACCGTCGTGTATCGAACGCTGGTTGTCGTGGCCGTGCTGGCGGGACTCGCGGACATTGCGCTGTTCTTTCGCATTTCGGAGCCGCCGAATCTGACGGATCCCGACCTGGCGTTCTGGACCGCGTTGCGGGAACCGTTCCGAGCCCCGGCCTTCCGTTCCTTCGTGCGGTATTCCTGCGCGTGGTCGTTCTCGGCCATGTTCGCCGCATCGTTCATGATGCTTTATGTGCTGAAGGTGCTGGGCCTGGCGCCGTGGAAGACGGCGCTGATCTGGTGCCTGCAAGGCATTGGTGTCGGCGCGGTGGCCGCCGGTTGGGGGCGCATCGCGGATCGGCATGGACATCGCCCCATCCTGAACATCTGCGTCACGCTCAAATCATTGATCGTGCTCGTGTTCATCTTGCTGACGCCATCGAATGTCGTTTGGCTGCTGCCGCTGGCGCTGTTGCCGGACGGCATGCTGAACTCCGGCACCATGGTCGCCAGCAACGGCTACATGTTGAGCTATGCGCCACAGCGGAACCGCTCCATGTTCATCGCTTCGATCACGGGGCTGGCCGGCCTCGCCGGCGGCCTGGGCGCGGTCGCCGGCGGCGCGCTGCTGAAGTCGCTCGGACCGGGCGTCTGGCGCTGGATGGGGCGCGACTGGAATGCCTATCACGCGGTGTTCGCCGTGAGCATGATCTTGCGCTGGCTGTGCATCCCGCTCGCGCGACGCATCCGGGAACCGGATGCCACGCGCTCGCTCCACGTGCTGAACGACGTGCTGGGCGAGTTGCCCCACCGGTTCCTGCGGTTTCCCGTGGGTCTGTACCGCCGCTTCGTGCCCGGGATGGAGGACCGGCCGCAGAATTGACCCGACCCCATCCGGGTGGGCGCGGGCACGTCATCAGGGAACGGGGCGCGTCTCCGGCGGGCGGGCTGCTTGAAGGCATCCTTCGTCCACTCCGCCAGCGCCGTTCCCATTGCCTTGAGGATGGGCTTGCGGTCGGCCACACGCCGCGCCAGACGGCGCAGCTCCGGAGTGAGGAGATCCCGCTCGACCTTGAACGCCGGCTTCACCCGCGCGCCCTCGCGGTCAACTCGTCGAGCCGCACCTCGATGCGCGCCGTGGTCTTGGCCATATCGGTGGCCAGCGCTTGCAGGGAAGTATGAAGCGCCCGCATATCGTTCACGACGCGGGTCGCGCGCTCGGAAAGCCGTCGCTCCGCATCCGCCAGTTCGCGCTTGAGGGCGAAGGCCTGGTAGAACCACGCGCCCAGCGCCGGCAGCGCCAGCGCGATCAGTGTCAGGCCGACGATCGCCAGAGATTCAGTGCTCATCGGGTTTCTCCTTCGCGTGCTCCCGGCGCCAGCGCTCCGGCTCCCAATTCTCGTCGCGGAAGCCTTCCTCGGTCATGATGCGCTCCACTTCTTCGGCCGGCAGCATCCGTTCGGCGAGTTCCAGGGCCCGGTCCACCCGGCGTTTCAGCCACGCCGCGTATTCCGGGAACTCCTCGCCGAGGCGGTCTTCGAGCGCGCGGCGGCGGGAAATCGGTCCAATCTCTTTGACCCAGCGCTCGGCCTCTTCGCGCGTCTTGATCTTCCGAGCGCCCGACTCATAGTCCCACTCTTCGCTCATAGGTCAGTACCCCCTGCTCGTTCATGCGCCGAAGCCAGGCTTCCCACTCGGCCATGTTCAGTTTACGCGCCACATCGTCATTAGCAAACCTCTTCAGCGCCGGCAGCAGCCGTTCCGGCTTTTCGTTGCCGGGGGCGATCCGGGCGATGTTCCGGAACCACTGTCCGTGCGCCTCGATTTGCTCGACGACGTCGCGGTTGGCAATCAACACGATCAGATCGCGCGGGCTGAAAGTTCCGCCGCCCGGGTGGTTGTGGACCGCCACCACCCGCACACCGTCGCGCTTCGCCGCGGCGAGGGCGGCCGCCAGGTTGACGCGATGCGACCGGCCGCGCAAATGCCCCTCCATGGTCTCGCGCATCGCGCCGGACGCGTAATCCACCGGCACCGCCATCTCGCGGCCGGTCTCCGCGCCGAAAGCGAGCGCGCGGGCGCGGGCCTGCGCGAGGGATGGCGCCAGCAGCCAATCCCACACGCGTTCCCGGCTCTCGGGCCGCTGGATCCAGCCGGCGCGCATGGCGGTTGCCTAATTTAAGGGTCATTAATTTAAGGGTCACGTCTCGACAATCTACATTTAAGACAGACCGGCCTCGACGCG
>CAYLTB010000198.1:0-4410 GCA_964386675.1 uncultured Verrucomicrobiota bacterium | reverse complement strand
ACCGGCGTCGGCGGCTATCAGACGTTCTATGTGCCCGCGGGCGCGGTCGTGCTGGACGCGGCCTACGTGATGCCGGATCCCTCGGAACCCACCGGCTATCGCAAAGTTCCGATGAAAGGGCAGTCGCCCATCGCGATCGGCGCCGGATCCATCGCGCCGGCGGTTTCCACGGCGTTCATCGGCTTCGAGCTGCCCGGTCTCAACGGGCTGGGTTTCAAGACGGATCCCGTAACCGAGACCGGCATCCATCGCGGAACGCTCGCCGGCGTGTACGCGGACACCGGCATATTCTACTCGACCGACCCGCGCACCGCCCTGAACAGCTACGGCGTGCTGGAACCCCCGGCCATCGGCGGGCCGCAGCCCATGCAGAACAACTCGGGAGATACGGTCGGGGAGTATTACGCCGCCAACGTCGTCAATTCCGCCGCAGGACAGGTGCTCGGGGTGATGACCCTGTGGGATTCGTATCAACTGCGCGCCTACGGGCGAAGGGACGTGGCGCCGCTGCTGGACAGCAATGGCCGCGGCAATGCGCCGTGGGGCATGGCCAGCGCCGTGGCGGGACCGGACTCGGGCTACGCCTGGGAGTTCGACTATGACGCCTACCAGACGCATTTGGCCGGCAACCCCGGCGACACGGCGGGGGCCCTCCGCGCCGCGATCAAGATCGGGCCCTGGCACCGCGTCAAGTATCCCGGCAGCCAAATTTCCTCGGATATTCCAGGCTCGCTAAGCAATGTATTGGGCTGGGCGGGGATTGACGCCAGCACCCTGGGTATCGAGCCTACCGCGATTCCCGCCAACACGGTGGCGATCCGGTTCGCCATCGGACAGCTTGAACTGAATCGGGCGGAGTATTCGGCGGTGAAGGTCCGGCTGCCGGAGCCGCCGCCGAATTCGGGCGGACAATGCTATCGGATGTATGGCGACGCGTTCGGCGGCGACGCGGGCGGCACGGACAACGGCAAAGACCACATCTGGCGCTATTTCGACCCGACCGTCGTCTATCTGAATCCCTGCGTGCTGCTGCAGAAGGCCGTCTCCAAGCCGATCGTCGCGGTCAACGAGGTCTTCCATTACACGATCACGTTCGCCAACAACAGCGGTCAGACCATGACGAACGTCCGGATCACGGACACCCTGCCCACGGGCATCGTCCACGTCAGCGCCTCGCCGGCGCCGAACAGCAGCGCCCCGCCCGTGTACACCTGGACCTATCCGACCGTCGCACCCGGCCAGATGATCACCATCACGCAATATGTGCGGGCTACGCAGACCGGCTCGTTCGTGAACACGGCGACGGCTTACGAGGGCAATAACGTCGTCGGCGTGGCGCATGAAACCGTGGAAGTCGGCGCCCGCTCGCTGCTGGTGAAAAGCAAGTCCGTCCAGTCCGAGGACGGTCAGCCGGTCCCCGGCGTCTCCCAGCTTCCGGCGTTGCCGTCGGAACCCGGCAAGAAAGTGCTCTACACGCTGGTTGTGGAAAACATCGGCAACGCGGTTACGGGCGCCCCCGTGGTCGTTCGCGATTTCCTGCCGGCGGGCTTTACGTATGATGCCCTTGTCAGCGCGAGCTTGAACGGCGCCGTCATTGCGGCGCCCACGATCACCGTCAACCCCGCCAATCCATCGGAGCCCGTATTCACGATCAGCCAGGGCATCCAGGCGGGGCGAAAGCTCGTCATCGTATTCCGCGCGTTGATTGACCCCGCGACGCCACCGGGCACTTACTGGAACGGGTTCAGCGTCACCTATGAGGACAAGACCTTGGCGCCGATTCCCGAGGCGCCGGTCCTGATCGGCGGCGGGAAGATCGGCGATACGATCTGGCGCGACTGGAACGGCAACGGCGTTCAGGATACGGGCGAGGAAGGAATCTCCGGACTGACGGTGACGCTGGAGAAATGGGACCCCGGCACCAGTTCGTGGGTGCCGCAGGCCACCACGACGACGAATGCCGGCGGCAATTACTATTTCGCGGGGCTCCAGCCCGCGCAGTACCGGGTCACGGTCGCGCCGCCCGCC
This sequence comes from uncultured Verrucomicrobiota bacterium, assembly GCA_964386675.1. Lineage (GTDB taxonomy): Bacteria > Verrucomicrobiota > Kiritimatiellia > PWTM01 > PWTM01 > CALGXT01. The sequence continues at coordinate 2,382 of CAYLTB010000198.1, read as the reverse complement.
GGCCACGTCCAGACCTACGACCCGGATCCGACCTTGGATCATCAACATGTCGTCACACTGGCGCTGGACCAGCAGTACCTGATCGCCGACTTCGGCTACCAGCCGACCGGCGCGGGCTCCATCGGCGACAAGGTCTTCGAGGACATCAACAAGCACGGCGTTTTTCACCCGGGCGAGGATTTCGGCATCCCGAACGTGACCGTGTGGCTGTATCAGGACGACAACGGCAACGGCGTGCTCGACCCGTCGGACGCGCTCGTGGCCACGACGGCCAGCGACACGAACGGCGATTACCTATTCAGCGGACTGGCGCTGGGCTTCAACTACCTTGTCCGGGTGGACACGAGCGATCCGGACCTCCAGGCCTACTTCAACGCCAAGTACGATCCTGATCCGGTGCCGTTCCAGATCACCACGCCGGCGACCATCGCCTCGCCGAACCTGACCGGCGCCGACTTGGACAACGACTTCGGCTTCTGGCGCACCGCGCCGGGTTCGATCGGCGACACCGTGTTCGTGGATAACAACGCCAACGGCGTCTATGACGCGGGCACGGACACGCCGCTGGCCGGAGTGAATGTCTATCTCTATGCCGGCGGCGTCCTGGTTGCAACCGCGGTCACCCGTCCCGACGGTACTTATCTCTTCGATAATCTGGGCGCGAATCAATACACCGTCGTGGTGGACACCAACAGCGCCGGCGTACCCGCCAGTCATTTCGCGATGGTCAGCCAGTATGAGATCAACCTGGCCGCCGGTCAGAACTATCTCGACGCCGACTTTCCGTTCCGCGCCGGATTGGTCAAGAGCGTGGACAAGGCGTATGCCGCGACCGGGGAGCAGGTGACCTACACGCTTCGGCCGTATCATCCCGGCCCCGATCCGCTGGTCAACGTGCGTCTGTTCGATCCGATCCCCACCGGGACCACCTATGTTGCCGGCAGCGCCAACGCCGGCGGGACACACGGCGCCTATACGCCGCTGCCCGCCGAGGACGGCGTGGATACCGCGGGCGGGCCCTCCGGAACGACTACGCTGAACACCAGCATCACCTGCAGCACCGGCTTCGTCAACGTCGGCGGCAACGTCACGGTGACGATGAACGTCAAACAGAACAGCGGCAGCACCGTCAACAACGTTTCGCCTCTGGATTTCACCGTCAGCGGAGGGCCTTATACGATCATTTCCGGCCCTACCCCCGCCTCGGCGAACGTTCCCACCGGCGCCACGGGCACGAATTTCGTCTGGGTCGTTCAGCTCGATGGCGCCGGCGAATATGAGTTCTCCGGCGCCGCCGTGGATGCCAATGGCGATTACGAGTGGCCGACCGCTACCTCCGCCAGCGTTTTGAGCGCGCCGCACGGCGGCACGAATGTCGTCACGTGGAATCTGGGGTCAACGACGGCTCGAGTTCCCGGCGAGACGCCGGTCGGCGGCGCACCGGCCGGCATTTATGGCTTCCGCGGAAACACGACGCCCACATTCTCCCGCTTCGGGCTGACCTCGCTGGCCTGGAGCGGCCGGGCCAATTATGGTGGCGGCAACGTGGCGAAGGGCGGCGCGCTGACGACGGATGGCGCGCATACGATCTATGGCCTGCGTGGCGGCGGCACGCAGACCTTCTACTCCTACAACACGGTGTCGGATGCGTGGACCTTGCGCGCGAACACCGGCGCCAACGTCAACGAGGGCGGCGCGCTGGCGTTCCTGAACGTTGGCGGCACGGACTACGTGTATGCGCTCATGGGCAACGGCAACGGCTTCCGGCGCCATTCGGTGAGCGGCAATAGTTGGTCAGCCATGGCCAACGCGCCGGCCAACATCAAATGGGGCGGGGCGCTGACCACCGACGGGACCTACATCTACGCGCTCCGCGGCGACAAGAAGAAGGACTTCTACCGCTACGATCCGACGGCCGGACCAATCGGCACATGGACGTCCCTGGCGTCCACGATTGACGACATTCAAAATGGCGGCGCACTGACGCACCTGAATGGCTTCATCTATGCGCTGCGCGGCAAGGACAGCAATCGTTTCTATCGCTACAACATTGCGGCCAATACCTGGACGCGCATGGCGGATGCCCCCGGCAAAGTCAAGGATGGCGGGGCGCTGACCACGGACGGCACGAACGTTTTCGCCCTGCAGGGCAAGAATCTGACCGGCTTCTGGCGCTACAACGTGGCGAGCAATACCTGGACCGTCTTGAACGGTTATCCGGCGAATGTCGGCGCCGGCGGCGCGCTGGTGTATGTGCCGGCGTTCTCCTCCAATACGCGATTGAATGTCATGGCCGCGGCGCCACGGTTGGTGACGACGGGAGACAAGATCACGGTCACCATGACGCTGACGTCGGATGTCGCCGCCAATGATGTCGTGCCC
>CAYLTB010000197.1:0-4498 GCA_964386675.1 uncultured Verrucomicrobiota bacterium | reverse complement strand
GAAATACCAGACAGACCCAGATAAACGCTTTTTGCCGGATTACGCAAAGGTCTCACACGTTCAAACAGGTTCGGAGTCCCCTTTGCAACTTAATCCTTTGCCCATTGCCGAGCCGCGGAGCAAACTCCTAAAAGCTCGGTCAGGCACTTTCACAGACAACATGCGACTTCCTGTCCACCGCTGGTTTCGCTACTCGGCTGGTTTTTCTGCGGAATGGGCTGAGGCCGTAATCAATGACCACGGGGGCAACGATTGTGCAGTGCTTGATCCGTTTGCAGGGTCGGGTACAACACTCATAGCGGCCGAAAAATGCGGGGCGGCGGCATTTGGATTTGAAAGCCACCCTTTCGTTCATCGCATTGCCGAAGCCAAGTTGTCTTGGTCTTCCGATGTGGACACTTTCGTGGCAGCGGCCCGCACAGTGCGGAAGCACCACGACAAATGGAAAGTGCTTACGTCAGAAGTTAACAAGGCGCCAGAACTGCTTCGAAAGTGCTACTCGACCGAGGCGCTCGCTCAGCTTTATGCTCTAAAAATCGGCTACACAGACGAATCGAGCCAGCTAGACCCAGCCTGTGCTCGCTTGGTATGGCTCGCTATCACGAGCATCCTTCGCGCCTGTAGTGGGGTTGGCACGGCCCAATGGCAATACGTTCTTCCCAATAAGTCTAAAGCAAAGGTCTTGGATCCACTGGAAGCTTTTGACGCCAAGGTTGAACAAATGGCGACCGATATGCGTACTGCGCAGGAGCAGGGCTGGCGTTATTCCGCGCGAGTATTCCGTCACGACTCCCGTAGCTCACAAATTCCAATTGAGCCTGGGTCAATCGATCTTGTGGTCACATCACCACCCTATGCGAACAACTATGACTATGCGGATGCAACTCGCCTGGAAATGATGTTTTGGGGAGAGATTTCGGGCTGGGGAGACCTGCATAATGCTGTTCGTCAGTACATCATTCGCTCGTGCTCTCAGCACTCAGCTGCTGATCGCGTTGACCTTGATAGCCTAATCATGCACTCGCGTCTTTCGGCTATTCGCAGTGAAATCAATGAAGTTTGTAATGAGCTAGCAGAAGTTCGGCTTGGAAAGGGTGGAAAGAAAGCATACCATACAATGATTGCTGCCTACTTCTTCGATATGGCTGCTACGTTTACTACACTTCGAGAAGCCTGCCGTGACGGTGCACAGATGTGCTTCGTAGTGGGCGATTCCGCTCCTTATGGCGTCTATGTGCCAGTGGACGATTGGCTAGGGCGACTTGCCATTGCTGCCGGATTCAAGTCTTTCTCCTTTGAGAAGCTACGTGACCGAAACACAAAGTGGAAGAACCGTAAGCACGACGTGCCCTTGCATGAAGGCCGTCTTTGGATTGAGGGCTAATTGTGGCAAAATCCCCTGCACACCGCTTTGGCCAAATTGTTGGTGACCTGCTTGAGGAAATAATTCTTCCGCAACTCCAAAAATACTGCGACGAGCGCGGCTTATATTTGGATAAGAAGGGAAAGCGTACCGCACGTTCGGGATCAAAGGTAAGATGGCAAGACCGTTATGGGAACTTCCACGACCTTGATTTTGTCATCGAGTCCGGCGGGAGTGATGATGTTTTGGGGCGGCCAGTTGCTTTTATCGAAGCTGCGTGGCGTAGATATACGAAGCACTCTCGCGCAAAGGCTCAGGAAATTCAGGGCGCGGTTATGCCAATCGCCGAAAAACACCATTGGGACAAGCCATTTCTCGGTGCGATTCTCGCAGGCGTCTTTACAAGAGAATCACTGGCGCAGATGCGGAGTTGTGGCTTTGAAACCATCCTCATGCCGTATGATTCGATTGTCGATGCGTTTGAATCCATTGGGATCGATGCGCGGTTTGACGAGGACACTCCAGACGATGAGTTTGAGCGCGCTGTCAAACAGATTGAGGCGCTAAAACCTGAAAAACGAGAAGAACTAAAGAGAAATTTGGTAGAGAGCAATATGGTGCAGCTCAAGGGGTTCTTCGACAGCTTGAAAAAGGCGATCGACAGAACCATCTCTACCGTAATCGTCCTGGCGTTGCATGGCGCGGAGAATGCATTCGAGTCTGTGGAGGCAGCAAAACAGTTCCTTTTGGATCACGATCAAAACTCGGCCAAAGACGGAGTTTTTCGCAAGTATGAGATCATCGTGCGATACTCGAATGGTGACCGAGTTGATGCCTCTTTTGAAGAAAAAGCTGCCGCACTTAATTTCCTTGCTTATATCGAGGCCACTGCACACTAGCGTCGGGTGTAGCGAGGCAGGTACCCTTAGCCCTCATCGCCTGCCGCCTCCTCAATCGCCTGACGGGATAGCGCCAGCGACAGGTTGGTGATCCCGTCCGCCTTGCCGCGGACAAACTCCCGGTCAGCCGCAACGGCGGACTTGTAGGCGAGCTGGACGCCTTCGAGCTTCGCCGTCATGCGCTTCCAGACCTCGCCCAGCATCCGTTCGGCCAAGGCCTGCACGGCGAACGGGCGGCGATCCTTCGGGCGGCGGTCGATCACGGTGGCGATGGCAGCGCCAAGCACCATGTCCCCGGTCATGATCGCGGTACGGGCGGCGGTTTCGAGTTCGACCGGGCCAGCGCCTTCGAGCTGCTGCATCAAGTGGGTGCGGCGCGCTTCGCCCAAGGCGACACGGCCCAGCATCGTCGCGGGCGAGGTGTACACGGCTTGGATTGCGGCGGCTTCCGCGGCGTAGGCTTGCAAGCCCTTGAGCATGGCGGCGCGTTCTGCTTCGGAACTGGCGATGAGCTGGCGGTGGAGGTTCGCGGCCTTGTTGGCAGCGTTCTTTTTGGCGAAGGCGCGGGCGGTGGTGCGGTCCTCGGAAGATGCGGAGGCGATGAGTTCGTCAGCCTCGCGGGAGTAGCGGTCACGGGCTTCGAGCACGGTTGCTTGCAGCTTCTCGATCTTGCGAGAGAAGGCGGTGGCCGTTTCGGCGGCGCGGTCGCTGAGTTGTTGCGCGCGTTCCTCGTTCAGCGTCACGCCGGAGGGAACGGTGTTGAAGTCGATGGTTGCCATGCTCTGGGCTCCTGTCAGTTGTCACAACCGGGAGGCCCTCGAACACGTCACCAAGCGGGGCTCATCCCACTACACACGCGGACGCTGAATGCCCGCGCTTTCGGGGAATCGTAGTGGCGACTTGGAGCAGGAGTAAAGCGCGAAATCTTGTATAACTAATTGATCTACTTTACTTTTTCGGATTAGACCGGGCGGCAAACGATGGCCCTATCCAAGGGGCGGCTTGGATCGTGGCGGCAATCCATGCGCTCGAATTGGCGCGGGTTTGACTTCCCAGCCCGGGGCTCCGCTGGCACTACTCGAACCGGCGGCGCGAGACGTGGCGAGAACGTGCCTACCTGCGCGCGTCGGATCGTATCCAAGGCGGAGTAGCGGCCCGGCTCCTCCGCGTGTGCCTGCGTGGCGAGAAGTGGCAGGACGGCCAAAGCAATGATGACGGGGCGACGCATAGCGGCTTCTCCTCAAATGTAGATCACGCGGTTGCCCGTATCGGGCAGGCGAATGGGCGGCACGAAGCCGGACACGGCGACATGCCCATGAGCGGCCCCGGCAATCAGGTAGGACGTGGCATCCAGCGCGTGATCGTTCGCGGCGCTGTCCACGTCCTCAGGGTTGCGCGGATCGCGCGGCAGGCTCGGGACCGTCGCCAGCCAGAAGCGGCACCGCGAGGCGACGAAGAATTCACCGTTGGCCATGAGTTGCTTCAACAACTCGAAGCGGGGCACACGCGCCCCCTTCCGGGCGGGCGATAGCCTCACGCCGGCTTCGCGGAACAGGTCCGCAATCGAGGACTCCGCGCGGCCTGCCGTCCGGGCTTCGGCGGCGGAGTCGATGACGCCCCGGGCGCGCACGCCGTTACGTGCGGCCATCGCGTGGAGGGCTGGCGCAATCTGCCCGGGCGTCCGGCCCGTCCCGCGGCTGATGTTCTTCGGGTCGCACTCGAAATGCTCGTCATAGATCACCCATGCGCCCTTCGGCATCACGCGATCATCCGACAGGCGCACGTCATACGCGAGTTGACCGCCCAGCACGGCGGCGCACGGCGCGGCGCTGCCCCAGTCAATCGACAAGCGCAGCGTGGCGAACATTTCCGGCGGGACTTCGTGATGATCGAACACGGCGCGCGCGTGCGACCAGACACCGCCGAAGTAATCCCCCACGATGGCCGACCAATCGCCGTGACGGTGCGCCTTGTACAGCGCCTGGTCCGTATGGCGTAGCACCTCGAAATTGCGCTTGTAGGCTTCGGGCAGGTGCGGGTTGTCGTCCACGGTCGAGGGCGCATAGACCCAACGCTGTTCTGCGAACTCGAACGGAGCCCAAGGGGTCCGGCCCGTGACGTACCGCTCCGCGAGGGCGGAGTGATTCGCGCCTCCCGGGTTCCCGGCAAGGATCATGCGGAGAGACCTTTGCACAATTCCGGCAATGGCAGAGCCTGACAGGGAGTTGATTTCCAG
>CAYLTB010000196.1:0-4544 GCA_964386675.1 uncultured Verrucomicrobiota bacterium | reverse complement strand
GCCTCTCGGCGGCACCAGCACGGGCATGCGCTTGATGTCGCTGAAATCGAGGTTCTGCCTCAGCCCGGAGCCGAACCCGTAGATGATCTTCAGCAGGTCATAGGCGTTGAGATACTGATAGCCGAACTCGTTCAGCACGATCGGCTTCGTCTCCAGGCACATGTATGCAGCGGTGATGATACCGCGATGCTGTGCGTGCCCGACTCGCAAACTCGTTTGGTCGTTCTGCAGATCGGTAGTGCGAACGATGATGTTGCCCGATTCGACGATCTGGTAGGTCTCGAATGACTCGGGAACCAAGCCGCGCAATTTCTCGAGCGTTTTCACAATGATTCGGCCATAGCTCAACGAGAGTACTGTCGACTCGATCAGGCCAGTGTTCTTGACCTGCCGTGGCCTGTACACAGCGAACGCGGGAGCGATCTCCCAATGCTCGGGCACCTCCCCCAGCCACGCCACGCCGGAATCCTTCATCGCTGGGTAGGGCCTGAGGTCGGCGATCACGCACCGCCCCCTTCCGTGCCTGCTCCGCCTTGCCAATCCTTGGCGACTCGATCCCACTCCGTATGACGTACAACACGATTGCCTTGTTCGTCCTTCCCAACCCAGACACCCCAGAACTCGGGGTCGTCCGACCGAGGTTGCTGCAACTTCGGCAAATCGTTCATCCGCACCAGAACCGGCAGCTCGGATGCCCACCCCAGTAGGATCGCGCTCTGCGAAGGAAGCGATGGCAGCTCCCTGAGCAGGCCTTTGAGGTTGTCCGGTACGAGCCGGTGCACCAGTTCCTGGTCGCGGTCATTGCTGATGCGGTGCAGGAGGAAGGTGTTGCACTGTGATAGCACTGTCTGGGAAAGTTCTGACGGGCGCTGTGACGACAGAACAAGCCCTAAACCGAACTTGCGGCCCTCACGCGCGATGCGCTCGAACACCTGGCAGCAGACGGCAGCAGCATCCTGGTTCTCGACGTCCTCTTTATAGCGCTTGATAAACGTGTGCGCCTCCTCCATCACAAGCACGGTGGGGAGCGCCACCCCGCTTAGCTTCATGTACCGCTGCATGGCCTCGAAGACCATGCGTGCAATGACCGCAGTGACGACGTGAACGACTTCGGTCGGTACGAGAGAAAGGTCAATCACTGATACGGTGCCGTTGCCGGCACTGTCGCTGCCAACGTAGTCTGCTAGCCAAGCATCAAGCGGCACACCGTCCGCGTCACCGACTACCGCCTTCATCTTTGGCTCGGAGAGAAACGTCCTCATTCGAGCCACGAGAAAATCCAGGAACTGGCTGACGTTCTCTTGCTCGGCGAGGATCTCCAGGTGGTCGGCCAGGTCAGTGCCGCTAAAGGGTAGAGGCACGTCCTCGTCTGGTCCCTCCTGAAAGATCACCCCGCCAAGCGCGTTGACGCATGCGCGTAGGGCGTCGACGATCTTCTGAATCTGAGGTTCGGTGAAGGCCCGGTAGTGCTCGACGGTCTTGCCCGTGTCTTTGGCAACAAAGCTGTTGTAGTTTGCCGTCAGCGCCTCTGAAATGGCGGCTACAACTGGGTCAAGTGGGAAGTCAGGGAACTCAAGTTGCCTTTGCTGCAGATCCGCGGAGATTGCCTTAAGCCTAAACCCGAATTTCGTCTCGTCTGTCTGTATCGCACCAGACTGCAGGTCGCGTTGGATCAATATCAACCTCGACGAGAGATACCGGCGTAGGACGAGCCTTCGCTCTTCTTTGGTAGGCTGAGTCGCGCCCACCCGCCCGGCCTTCACCTCGCGCAGCGCCCGCCTCAGCAATGGACGCTGCGTCTTGGCGCTCGCCTGCGTGAACGAACACCACTCGGCGCTGTTCCAGAACCAGAGCGGCACCTTCAAGGCCAATTCACCGTCGCCGGGGTTCACTTTGAAGATGCGCGCCTTGATCGCGGAGTCGTTCCCGAACGCGCGCGAATACTCGCCGTTCGGGTCGAGGATGATGAACCGGGCGTTCGGGACACCCTCCGGCCGCACCTGCTGCGCCTGCTCGAGGCTCCAGCGAATGATTCCCGCCACGGAGCAGGATTTGCCGCTGCCGGTGTTGCCGAGGACGGCGAGATGACGGCCGAACAATCGATTCGGATCAACGCGGACCTCCGCGTCTCCGGCGAGGGGACTCGTACCGATCTTGACGCGCCGCCGCTCGCCGGACTCGACGATCGAGTGGAGCTGCGCCTCCGTCGGAAGCAGGACGGGGGCACCCACGGACGGCAACGAATCGGCGCCGCGGCGAAACAGGTAATCCCCGCTGTTCCGGTGCGCCCACAGGGCACCGAGCGGATTGAGCCTCAGTCGGCGTAAGGGATACGGCAGGTCCACGAGCCCGAAGTCCTGCATCCCGCGCCGCTTCGGAAACGCGGAGCGCTCGATGGTCAGCCACTCGACCTGCCCAACCAGATACCCCTCATCGACCGGGATGAGGAGATATCCGTTCACTCGCGGGAATGGGCGCGGCGAGCCCGCATTCAGCGCCACCGATTCGGGCGCTTCGATGTCGATGGCGACCTTGATTTCGTCCGGCGAGACGAAGTCCACCGTTCCGATGCGCAGGCTCTCAGCATGCTCAAATGGTGCTTGGGTCAAGGTTCCGCCCCTTCGTCGTTCGGCGAGGCTGTGTCGGCGCCATCGTTCCCCACCTGGCCTGCGCCCCAACGAGCCTTCAACAGCTCCGCCATCCGGAAAGTCGTTCTGTCGATAGCTGGCTTTGGCAGGTAGTGGTCGACGAGCGTCCTGAGGTCCCCAAGGTGATCCCCGATCAGCAAGGTGGTCTGCGCATGTCGGCCCAGTCGCTCGTAGGTGCGCATGATTCGGCCTAGCGGATCGCCGTAGGCGATCACAACGAGGTGCGCAGAGGGAATGGTGAGCATGTCCTCGATCACGCGGTTGATGTGATCGTCGCCGAAGCTGTAACCGTAAGTGACCAAGGTACTGTTCGGGCGGCAGATCGCAGCGGCGTAGTCACGAAACAGCTCGACGTAAGGGTGCGAGGCAGTCTCACGGTCTTTCGCAGCATTCGGGTAGATCATCAGCTGCAGCGCGTCCGCGCCCTCCAGCCCGGGTACCGACAGGAAGGGGGCAATGTCAGTCGCGCCGAACGGAATGCCGATGCGTCGGATCACTCTGTCGCAATCCACCCAATCGACGGAACCGTGGAGCTTGGTATAGCGGGCCACACCCTCGAGGTAGCGCGGCTCGCCGCGAATACCGGGAGGGTTGTAGTGCAGGTCGACGTCAAGACGCGACGCGCGAAACACGGGTGCGAGAGTGCCGACGAACCGATCGATCAGACGCAGGCCCGCTACATCTGCACAAGCCTCGATGTAGCGGTCATAGTTGGTCGTGAAAAGCTGCAGACGCTCCCGGGTACCCGAGCGGCTGGCGAAGCTCATCAGAAAGCTGACCAGATAGTTGAAGGCTTGCTCGCGCTTGTCATCGGGCGCCAAGGCAAGGTTCTGCTCGGCCTTCAAGATCGCGGCGGTGAACTCCGCCAAGACCTTCTTGATGGCTTCCTTCAGTGCCACAACCTCTTGGTGCTCACTGGCGTTGGGCGATTTGGTAGCCGCAATGATTTCCAAGCCCCGAAGGAGTTCGTTCGCCGCTCGGATCTGGTCTTCGATGTTCCCGTCCCCACGCCGCGCCGCTTGCGCGGAGCGTCTCGCATCAATAGTGATTTCCTCACCGCGCACGTCGAATGGGACCAAGGCCATCCCCGGGCCAGTCTCCTCTGTTGCCAGGTAGTGAACCGCATGTGTCAACCCTGATCCGACCAGCAGCGCCAGATGTTCAGACTGAACAAGCGCGGTCAACCATGGTTCGATGCGTGACCGAAGCTTTTCCGGGCCAAAGGACTCGTCCGCTTTCGCCCAGGAGCAAGGGGAGCCTGCTGCTATCTGAAATGGCTTATGGAGATCGGATGGTTCGTCATGTTGATGACGATGAATTAGCACCGGAGCGTGGTCATCCCGTGTCTTGACGATCTGTTGGCCGTCTTCAAGCATCATGTCTTGCTCCCAATAATCTCCCCAAGCAACCCCTCGGTCTCCTTGTCCAGCGCCATGATGTCGGCGCGGATCTCTTCCAGCGTGCGCAGTGGCTTTGGCTTGTAGAAGTAGCGGGTGAAGCTGATCTCGTAGCCGGTCTTGACGCTGTCCGGCACGTACCAGGCATCCGGTGCGTGGGGCAGCACCTCGCGGCGGAGGAAGGCCTCGATGCCGCCGTCTTCCAGGAGCGGCACCTGCTCAGTGTCGCGCAGCTCGGGGTCGGGCTCGTATTCGACGACGATGGGCTTGCCGGCGATCGTCGCCGCGAACAGGCCGCGCAGCGGATCGGCAGCCGTGCCCCTCCTGTGGATCTTCCCGATGACCGGAGGCGCGTCGTCAGCGCGCTCGGAGGTCTCCTTGAGCACCTTGATTTCCTTCGCCGAATACGGCCGCTCGGGGTCGATGCCCTTCAGGCGCAGCGGCCGCTCGACGGTCAGCTTCCAGTAGCCGAAGGCGGCGTTGGGGAAGAGCTTCGACT
>CAYLTB010000195.1:0-4550 GCA_964386675.1 uncultured Verrucomicrobiota bacterium | reverse complement strand
CGGCGATATTCATGGTCCGCCACTCGATATCCACGAACACCGGCAGCGCATTGTGGTGCAGACAGCAGGTGGCCGACGACGGCCACGTGTAAGCCGGCACGATCACCTCGTCGCCGCGGCCGATGCCGCACGCGGCAATCGCCATGTGCAGGGCCGCCGTGCCGCTGTTGCAGAACAGCGCGTGCTTCACGCCCAACCACGCGGCGAATTCCTCCTGCAGCGCCCGGTAGTGCTTTCCGGTCGTATGCATCGGGCCGCGCAGCGCGTCGAGTACGTAGCGTCGGTCCTTGGCGCCGATAGGGGGCCAGGGGCGTTGCAGCCCCTTCGGTACGGTTCGCCGACCGCCATGGATGGCCAGTTTGGGAGACATGTCGAACCTCCGGTGGAGTGCCTAGGCCGTCCGCCGGCCGACGGCATAGCCGGTCGAGACCAAGTACGCATAGCTGTCGGCGACGGCGGCTACCATGTCGGTCTCGCAGGCATCGAGTTCGACGATGGCCCATTCCAGGGCTTTCTCGTCCGCCGCCGCGAAGACCGGCGCCCATTCCATCGCGCCCCGGCCGACGGCGGTCATGGCCGCCGCGCGCTGCTTCGGGCCGTCCTTGATGTGCAGCAGCGGCGCGCGCGCGCCCAGTTGCCGGAGGACCTTCGCCGGGTCGTGGCCGCCGACGGCGGCCCAGTACGTGTCGAGCTCGAACAGCAGATCCGGCGCGTGGTCCCGCAGGATCTCGTGGGGCGTTTGGCCGTCGAAGACGCGATCGAACTCATATTCGTGGTTATGAACCGCCAGCCGCAGTCCCTCGCGCCGCAGCAGTTCCGCGCCGGCCTGCAACTCGGCGGCCGCGCGCAACACCTCATCGCGAGACGCAACCTTGTTTCCGAAGCCGGGCCCGCAGACATGCGTCGTGAAACCCAGCGCGCGCGCGTCCTCCACGATCTCCTTCAGGTTCTTCGACGTGGGCAACGCGCCGTGCGTGGAACTGGCCCGCAGGCCCAGGTCGTCCAGTATCTTGCGCAGCTCTGCGGGCGCCAAGCCTTTATAGCCCGCGAATTCGACGCCGGCGTAACCGATGTCGGCGATCGTCTTCAGCAGCGCGGGCAGGCCGCGCTCGTTAATCTGCGCGCGAACGGAGTATAGTTGCACGGATATGGGCGCCGGCTTCATGGATTTCCTTGGGGTTGGGGTGGTGTCAAGCATTCGGAAACGGATTGATTTCCAAGGCTTGGAAGAGCTTCATTGCGCGGCTTCCAACCCTTGGAAACGCCTCAGGCGAAACGCTCCCGGCAAATGATTTCCGCCAGGGCCTTGCGCGTCTTCGGGTGCGGCGTGTCCGCCGGATAGCCCAGGGCCATCAGTTCGACAACTCTGGCGGTCTCCGGAATGCGTAGGATCCGCCGCACGGCGTCCTGGTCGAACGCGCCGATCCAACAGGTGCCGAGGCCTTCTTCGACCGCGGCCAGCGTCAAGTGGTCGAGCGCGATGGCAACATCCACCGGATCGCCGGGCACACCGCAGGACATCACCCGGTCCGGCGAGAGGCCGACGCCGGCAATGACCACGGGCGCCTGCGCCACGAACTTCTGGTTGCGCGCCGCGGTGGCGAGTTCGGTCCGGGTCGCGGCATCCGTCACCACGACGAATTTCCATAATTGACGGTTGCCGCCCGATGGCGCCAGGCGCAGCGCCTCCAGTAATCGCGCCAGGACATCCTCGGGCACCGGCCGATCCTGGTAGGCGCGCACGCTGCGTCGTTCCCGAATGGCTTGCATGACCTGCATGGCATTCCTCCGCAATGTTTCGCGTCCCAGTCTACCGGTCGGAGGCCGGAAGCGCGATGCGAATCGCACTGCCGCCGCGCTCGAGCACGGCGGCGACGGTTACCGTTTGGTCGCCGCGTCGCGCCGTGATGCGGTAGCTTCCCAGAAAACCCCGCACGACGGCGCGGCCCTGGACATCGGTCGCCGCCGTTGCGCGCGTCCACCATTCGTCAAAGACCAGCCGCCGGAAGGCTTCGCCGTTCGGCTTGATCGTCCAATTCCGGCGAAACAGCGCGGCGTCGGGCCGCCAGTGCGCGCCCTCCCAGAAGCCCCACATGACGAAGCCGATCACGGACTCGTGCGCGAAGATCGCGGTCATGAAGTCGCGCAGGTAAGCCGCCTGGAAGTCCTCGTCGTTGGAATTGACGTCGAACTCCGTGATCTGGATCGGCAGGCCGAACGCCGCGAAGCGGTCCAGAATCTTCCAGAGGGTTTCCGGCGGCGTGACGTTCTCGCCGAAGTGCGACTGCATGCCAAGTCCCGTCAGCGGCGCACCGCCCTCGAGCAGGAAGCGGATCGTCCGCTCGAAATGCGCCTGGTGCGCCGTATCCGTCAACCCGCCGGCGGCCAGAATGCCAAAGTCATTCAGGTAGAGCCGCGCCGCCGGCGCGCGCGCCCGGGCGCGCCGGAACCATTCGATCATCGCGCCATCGCCGAGGACTTTCAGGAGGTCGTTGTTGTTCCAGGGCTCGTTGATCACGTCCCATTCGTCCACCCAGGGGCCGGCGGCGGAGACGAGGTCATCGATGTGCGATTCCACGGCCGCCCGCAGCGCTCCGGGGTCGTTTGCGAGGGCTTTCAGCCGCTTCGGCGTCCACTCCCAGCTCGGCCAGACCAGGCAATGGCCCTTGATACTGTAATCGTTTTCCTTGAGCCATCGCAGCGCCGCGAGCGATTGGGCCCTGGAGAAGGGGCGCCCGTTATCCGCTTCCCAGCACGGCCACTTCAGGTCGTTCTCGTTCACCACATGATTGAACAGTTCGCTGATGTGCCGGACGTACACGGCGTTCTCCGGGCGGTCGCGGTTCGCTATGGCGAATAGTTTCACGGCGGATCCGAACCGGAATGCGTGCCGCGTCATCTCGACCCGCACCTCGACGCCCTGCAGCGGCCGGCCCGACGGGTCAGTCACGGCGATTTGCAGGTCGCCCTTACGCAGCCGCTCGATCCGCGCGGCGGCCTCGGCGCGCCACGGCGCGTCCGGTTCGATGCCGGCGTAGGTCGGCTTGACGCGCGGCAGCTCGGCGAACTGCACGGTGCGCCCGAAGTTGAGCAGCCGGACGTCCCCGACCTCGAAGACCTGACGCCGCTCGCCGGCACGGAAAATGAGGTTCCACTGCCCGGCCGCGAAATCCGCGTGGGCGATCAGCGGCGCGTAATGCAGCGTCCAGTCGGCGGAGGTGGAGACGGGGTATTCCAGGCACTTGTCATACGGTTCGCCGGCCCGCTCGACGACCAGCGCCGTCCGCGCGTCGGTGCCGTCGGCCGCGGCGGGGTTGCGGATGCGGAAGACGGCGAGCAGGACATCGTCCTTTCGGACCGTAAACGGGATCGGCGCGACGGCCTGCGGCTCCCACGGCTGCCCGTCCGGATTCATCGTTTCCACCCGGAGCGCACGCTCCATGGGGGCGTCCGGGATTGCGATGCCCGACAACCGGCCGCGTTCGCCCCCCGAAAGAGTGAAATCCCCCGGTCCGGGCTGGAACGCCGCCGTCGGAGCCGGAAATAGTTTGAGACAGCGACTGAGCATTTCCTCGCGCGACACGGTTTCCTCTCCTTTGGCGCCCAGGACGATGGCGAGCAGTGCGCCGGAAATTCGTCTCATCGCCGGCTCTCCCGGATTCGGCGGGCCCGCTCCCACAGCGGTGTAGCCTGCGCCTCGCGGCCGGCTGCCCGATAGAACGCCGCCAGCTTCTCCAATGGGAGGGCAACCGCAAGATGATCCAGACCGGCAGCATTCTCCATGATGGTCAGCGCACGGCGATAGAGCGGTTCCGCCTGGGTGAAGTTGCGGCGCGCCAGGTAGAAGTCGGCCAGATCGAGTAAGCTGTGCACGAAATTCGGATTCGTCGGGCCCCAGCCCCGTTCGTTGATGTTCATCGACCGCCGGAAATAGGCTTCGGCCCGAGCGAAATCGCCCTGTTCATCGTAGAGCCGGGCCAGACTCCGCACCGGCGTGGCGACCGCGGCATGCTCCGGCCCCAGCTCGCGAATGTAGAGCGTCTCGATACGCCGGAGGAGCGCCTCTGCCTCCCGGTAGTTTTTCTGCGCTTGCTGCAGTCGCGCCAGGCGGGTCAGATCGGATGCGATACGCATGCCCGACGGGCCGTGCTCCCGCTCCGCGAGCGCCAGCGCGGCGCGCGCGGCGGCGGTTGCCCCCTCCAGATCGCCCTCGCGTTCCTTGCGGGCGGCCTCGATGCGCAACGTTTCCGCCTCGGTGAGGGGCGTCTGCGCGCGGGCGGCCGGGCGCGGAGCGCCGCAGAGCGCGACCGCAATACTTGCGCACAGCCCATAACGCGCGAATCCCCGGGGGTAGGCGGATGAGATCATTGGCGCCATCTTGCGCAGCGCCCCCGTGCCTCGTCAAGCGGGCGTGCTGCTCGCATTTGACATTCACCGCCGGGCACGGAAGACTGGAGGCGCTTCCGCAAATTCTGCTGCGGGGGCGGAGCAGCGGCGATTAATGACTTCCCAGGAGCGCGTTTTGACGGCCTTGCACCGTGCCGTGCCTG
>CAYLTB010000194.1:0-4553 GCA_964386675.1 uncultured Verrucomicrobiota bacterium | reverse complement strand
ATCCGGGTTCATCCGGCCGCATCAGACCATTTCAAGCCTTTTGCCCGGTCGCGGCCGCCGCCGGGTGGAGGAGGCGGGCCGCCGCCCCCACCGCCCCCGCCCGAGCCGACCATCAGCGTCGAAGGCTTTGATGTGCACGTAACCCACGCGGGAAGCTTCATCGTCACCGATGTGGACGGCAAGGCGATGCCCGTCCCGATTGCCGAATACAAAGCGCGGTTGGCCGCCCGGCTCGTGCAGGAGGCGCACACGCTGGACGAGTTCCGCAAGCTGTGGGTGAACCCGCCGTCCCGCAAAGAACTGCTCGATGCCCTCGTGACGGCCGGATATTCGCCGTCCGTCGTTCGCATGGTGGATGACAAGCAGGACTATGATCTTTATGACGTGCTGGCCGAACTCGGCTGGGGCATGAGCCCGCGCACCCGGCACGACCGGACGCTCGCCTTCACCTACAAACACGAAGACTGGCTGAACGGCCTTCCGCAACCGGCCTGCAAGACCATCCGGGCCATCGCCGGGCAATTTGAGCGCGGTGGAACCGATGAGCTTGAGAACCCGCATGTTTTCCATGTGCCGGAGGTAAGGAAGGCCGGCGGTCTCGTCGCCTTGCAAGCCGCCGGAACTCCGGCGGAGCTGCTGCGCGAGACGAAGGCGCGGATGTTCGCGGCATGAAGAAACAGGATTTGATCCCGCTGGAACGCATCGAGCATGCGATTTATCTCATCCGCGGTCAGAAAGTCATGCTCGACCGCGACCTTGCCGCGCTGTACGGCGTGCCGACCAAGGTTCTGAAACAGGCGGTGAATAGGAACCGGAAGCGGTTCCCCGAGGATTTCATGTTTGTGCTGGATGCGGAAGAGTTGGCGAATTGGAGGTCACAATTTGTGACCTCCAAAGCCGACCGCATGGGCCTGCGCTATCCCCCCATGGCCTTCACCGAGCAGGGGGTGGCCATGCTATCCGGCCTCCTGAACAGCGACCGCGCCATCGAGGTGAACATCGCCATCATGCGCACGTTCGTGAAGCTCCGGCAGATGTTGGAGTCCCATGCCGCGCTGGCCCGGAAACTGGCGGAGATCGAGAAAAAGTATGACGAGCAGTTCCGCGTTGTTTTCGACGTGCTCAACGAACTCATAGCCCCGCCGGAACCGAAACCGAAGCAGATCGGCTTTCACGTCAAAGAATCCCGCGCCGTGTACCGGGTCAAACACAAGGCAGGAGCGCGCGCATGACCACCCCCGCCAAAGATTTTCCAATGATTGGTAAAGCCGCCGCCAAAAGTTTCCAAGCATTGGAAAAATCGCGCGAACTTCCGAAAGGCTGGCGGTGGGTGAAATTGGGGGAGGTGTGCGAAATTGTCAGCGGCACTACGCCGAAATCGGCTGTATCTCAGTACTGGAATGGAGAGATTGTCTGGATCACTCCGACAGACCTCGGAAAGCTGGATGACAGATACGTAACGAATTCAGACAGAAGGATATCCAAGGATGGATATGGGAGCTGTAACCTGACTATGGTACCCGTCGGTTCGGTTGTCCTTTCTTCGCGCGCCCCCATTGGCCATCTTGGCATTGCCGCCGTTCCCTTGTGCACGAACCAAGGCTGCAAGACGTTTGTGCCGGGCGCTAAAGTGGACTCTGAGTTCCTCTATCACGCCCTCAAGCGCTCGGTCTGGGAACTGCAGCAAATGGGAAGCGGCGCGACTTTCGCCGAGGTCTCAAAAACACAACTTGAGGGATTTGAAATTCCCCTCCCACCCCTCCCTGAGCAGAAGCGGATTGCGGCGATATTGAACGAGCAGATGGCGGCGGTGGAACGGGCACGCAAGGCGGCGGAGGAACGGCTCGCCGCCGTCAACGATCTTCCCTCCGCCTATCTCCGCGCCGTCTTCCCAGCGCCGGGCCAGCCGCTGCTTGAGGGCTGGCGGTGGGTGAAATTGGGGGAGGTGTGCGAGAAACACACCGGGGTGCGTGACCCCCGAACGGACCCGGATAGAGAATTTCGCTACATCGATATTTCGAGCGTGGACAGCACACGCAAGCGTATCGTAGAGGCGAAGACGCTGCTCGGTAAAGATGCCCCAAGCCGAGCGCGTCAGGTCATTTTGGAAAACGATGTCATTGTTGCCACAACACGCCCTAACCTGAACGCTGTTGCGATTGTCCCGCCGGAACTCAACAACCATATCTGTAGCACCGGGTTCTGTGTTCTTCGTGCGACCGATCGGATTGTCCCCGATTTCCTGTTCGCCTTCGTTCGCCACGAGTCGTTCGTCAAAGCTCTTTCAGACCTGGTGAAGGGAGCGCTCTATCCTGCGGTGAACGATAAGCAAGTGAAGGCGGTGACTATCCCCCTCCCGCCGCTCCCCGAGCAGAAGCGGATTGCGGCGATTTTGAACGAGCAGATGGCGGCGGTGGAGCGGGCGCGGAAGGCGGCGGAGGGCGAACTCGAAGCCATCAACACGCTTCCGGCGGCGTTGTTGCGGCGGGCGTTCAATGGGGGCCTTTAGGCATGGCCAAGAAGAATAACAACGGAAACGGCAAGAAGCTGGCGACTCAGCAGTCGGTTGACCAGGCAGTCAAGTCCATCTGCGACATCATGCGCCGGGGGAACTGCGCCGGAGCTTTGCAGTACGTCCCGGAACTCACTTGGATTCTTTTCTTGCGCATCCTCGACGAGCGGGAGGAACGCGAACAGCACGAGGCGGATGCGTTGGGCGTTCCGTTCAAGCCCTCGCTGGAGCATCCCTACCGCTGGCAGGACTGGGCTGCGCCGGGCGGCGC
The DNA here is from genome assembly GCA_964386675.1 of uncultured Verrucomicrobiota bacterium. Taxonomy (GTDB): domain Bacteria; phylum Verrucomicrobiota; class Kiritimatiellia; order PWTM01; family PWTM01; genus CALGXT01. Next base: position 1,770 of record CAYLTB010000194.1, on the reverse strand, counting down.
GAAGCGGAAAGAACTTCAGGAAGGCGCGCTCGGCTCGTTCTTCGGCTTCGTGAACACCGACCTTCTGCGCTATCTGAAAGGGCTCAAGAACAAGCCCGACGCCTCGCCGCGCCAGAAGGTCATCAGCGAGGTGATGACGGGCGTCGAGCGTGTCCGCATTGATACCGAGCGCAACTTCCTCGACGTGCTGGACAAGGTCCACGAGATCTCCGTCGAGAGTGTGGACCCGACGCACGTCTTCACGCTCTCGCAGGTGTACGAAGGGCTTCTGCTCAAGATGGGCGAGAAGGGCAACGACGGCGGCCAGTTTTTCACACCGCGCCAGGTCATCAAGGCGATGGTGCAGGTCATCGCGCCGACGGTCGGCGAGACGGTCTATGACCCCGGCTGCGGCACCGGCGGGTTCCTCGCGCAGAGCTACGAATTCATGCGCGAGCGGCTCGGCGACCCGCCTTCGCCTGGCTCCGGCGCGGCAGGGGCCACCGCCGAACAATTGGAAACGCTGAAGCAGCGGACGTTCTGGGGGCGGGAGAAAGAAAATCTCATCTATCCCATTGCGCTGGCCAATCTGGTCCTCCACGGCATAGACAAGCCGAACCTCTGGCACGGCAACACGCTGACCGGCATGGAAATCTATGGCGGGCTCTTCGCGGGCGCTCCGGGCGCGTTCGACGTGATCCTCACCAATCCGCCGTTTGGCGGGAAGGAAGGCAAAGACGCCCAAACCAACTTCGACTACAAGACCGGCGCAACACAGGTGCTGTTTCTGCAGCATGTGATCCGCAGTCTGAAAAACGGCGGGCGTTGCGGGATCGTGCTCGATGAGGGCCTTCTGTTCCGCACCAATCAGGACGCCTTCGTCAAGACGAAGCAGAAACTGCTGAACGACTGCGACGTGTGGTGCATCGTCAGCCTCCCGGCCGGCGTCTTTACGGCGGCCGGCGCGGGGGTGAAGACGAATCTGCTCTTCTTCACCAAAGGCCGACCGACCCGGAAGATTTGGTACTACGACCTCACCGACGTGAAGGTCCGCAAGAAGACCCCGCTGACGCTCACGCATTTCGAAGACTTCTTTCGCCTGCTGCCGACCCGCGCCGACAGTTCGCTCAGTTGGACGGTGGACATGGACGAAAGAAAACGCCTTGCCGCAGAGGAGGCGCGCCCGTTCAAAGAGGAGGCGCAGAGAAAGGCCCGCGAAGCCTCCAATTGCGAGGACAAGGAAAAGGCCAAGGCGCTCGCGAAGGAGGCGCGCGAAGCGGCGGCCAAGGCGCAGGAACTCGAAGACGCCGTCTATGATCTCAAAGCGGTCAATCCCCACAAAAAGCCCATCGTGGACACCCGGACCCCGGAGGAGCTGCTTGCGCTGATCGAAGCGAAGGGCCGGGAAATCGCAGAGGCTTTAGCCATTTTGAGGAATGGCGGGGCCGCTCGATGAAAAATACGAGATCCGCGCCTCCCTGCTATTCTCGTGCTGCTCGCGCCGCGCCGTGTTCCCGAGGATAATCGGGACAAGCGGTCGGACGTCTTTCGAGGCTGAGCTGCGCCACATGGGCCGGCTTTAGCCCGGTTTTGCGGACGTGCCGGAGGCCATCGCGAGCACAGCGGCACAGAAACGGACCGTTGCAGCAAGGTCCGTCTTTTCACCGGCGCGCGCCGCTTACCTCGACTGGATGCCGATCGAAATCCAGGCGTTGCTGATGGGGCACCATTCCTGGATCAGTCCGGGATGGCCCATGTAGGGGTAGATCACGCGGCGCGGACCGCGCGCGT